>NZ_JAMYLM010000041.1:0-24223 GCF_040317995.1 Mesorhizobium sp. M1334 | reverse complement strand
AAATACGCCGCGCCGCGTCAACGCAGCTGGGCTCAAACCCTGGAAGCTCCGCCAACAGAAAAGGAGGAATTATGCGCCTTTGATATCACTTGACCTGAAACTCGTCATGTGAGCGACGGATGAACTCGTGCGGATCGAGCGACATCTGGGGGCGTTGCCGTGACGATAATCGCGCCAGCGGAAGGTTACGCTGGTCTCGTCGGCGCTGACCAAGCGACTGTTGGCGATGGCGACCCGGTGGGTATAGCGGCCGAGATAGGCGAGGACCTGCTCGGGCGAGCCGAACGGCGGCTTGGCATAGACGATCCAGTTCTTGCGACGAAGCTGCCGGATGGCGGCCGTGAAGGCATGGGCCTGACCGAGCCCGTCGAGCGTGCCGGAGAAGCGCAGTCGCCCAGCCGCATAGGCCGCCTGGAGCCGCTCGAGGAACAGCCGCCGGAATAGGCGGGAGAGGACATGGATGGGCAGGAAGAAGCGTGGCCGGCAGCTGAGCTAGCGCCCATCGGAAGAGAGAGCGCCGCCGGGGACGAGGCAATGGATGTGCGGATGATGGGTGAGCGCCTGGCCCCATGACGGTGCCGGCCGAAGTCGCCGAGATCGCCTTTCACAATAAGGCAGTCGTCTTTAAGATCGAGTTCCTGGCCATTCTTCACAATGCCGTCCTGTTCGACGCCGTCGCCGCAACGCTCAAGAGACCGTCTGGTTCAGCGCCGGCCAGGAAATGCCCTGCGACACCAGATAAACCTGGAACGCACGGACGTCCTCCAGCCCCAGCCGATCCGGCGACCGGCCGAAATAACGGCTGAACTTCGTCACCGCATGCAGATAGGATCATTGCGTCGCGGGCGACAGTTTGCGCAAGCTCATGTCGTCGATCGTGCGACGGCGCAGCGGGCTTACCGCTGCCGTGGCTTCAGCCATGGGATGGTCTCCTGGTCAGGGTTGGTCTCAGCAACCAAACCTTCCCATCAGGAGGCCATTCCAGCCAATGCACACGCCAATCCCGCGTCAACGGGTCGTCTAATCGCTCCACCGTCAAGGGGGTAAGTGCAAGGCCGTCGTCCTTTCTGTCGATTCTCGTTCGTCCGAATGCCGGTACAGGGTCGTCTACGCGGTCGACGCGATGATCGCCGCAGGATGAGTTTGGCAGGTGAGATCTTCCTATCTTCGTTGCGCAATCTGCTTATCGAGGCAGTTGCTTCCCGCTTCGCGGAATGATCTCAGCCACGTCCCGGCAGGGACAGCTTGACGCGTCTGTAAGAACGCTGTTGGTGGAATGGTATGGCGGAATCGTCGCAGGCGAGCGACCGGGGTATCAGACAGCGGCTTGCGTTCCTCCGTGCGGATCAAACAGCTCGCCCGTCCGAAGCATCGCATGCATGATCACCGCCAGCTTGCGCGCCAACGCTACGGCCGCTCGCTTGAAGCCGAGCCGATCTTTCAGCTCCAACGCCCAGGTTCGCAGGCTGCTGGTATCCGTCGACCGGTTCAGGATAACCGCGGCCGCCTCATATAGCAGTCCGCGCAACTGATTGTCGCCACGGCGCGAGATATGACCATCATTATCGACCTCGCCGGACTGGTAGCGCCTCGGGGTCAGGCCCACCCATGCGCCCACGGCGCGCGAGTTCCTGAAGTTGGCCGGATCCTCCACCGCTGCGGCAAAGGCGGTGGCTGTGACGGTGCCTACACCGGGCACTGACATGCAGACGGCAGTGCTGGTCGTTACGCGCCATCGCTGCCAGCTGCTTGCTCAGCTCTGCGATTTTGTATCGGATACCACTCCATGCCTGCAGCATTGGCACAACAATGCGCGCCAGCTTTTCTTCACCCCGCAGAAGGTCGCGAACGTTGCGTTCGAACACGCTTCCGGCGCCCTTGGGCACGACAAGGCCGAACGTCTTCATCAATCCACGGATTTGATTGGATATCTGCAAACGCATCTTAAGAAGTTGGCGCCGCGCGGTGATCAGCGTGCGGATCAGCATGCTGTCGAAACCTTTGACGCGGACCTCTCGGTAGAAGCCGACCTCGGCCAGATGTGCCAGGCCATCGGCATCGTTCGCATCGGTCTTGTTTGCGGACATGTCGAGCGCGGCTTTGGCATGCCGCGCGTCGATGCAGATCACCGGCAGGCCCTCTGCCGTCAACGCATGGTAGAACCACACCGACAGCGGCCCCGTTTCGAACACGACCCGCCGGACATGCGGTGCGCGCTTGCGGATCACCGCCGCGAGCAGTTGTGGGTCGGACGCGCACTTGCCCCGCCAAACTCTCTTACCGTTCTGCCGGATCGATATTGCCGTCTCTTTCATGGATACGTCGAGACCGATATAGTGTTCCATAGCAGTCCTCCGTTCGGCGGCTGGGCCGGGTGTCGATCGAGAGCCCGTTCTTCATCCTATCGGAGGACAGCCAGCCGGCCAGATGTTCGAACATCGCCGCCACATCTCAGGTGGCCACCGCTTCCGCGATTACTTCATGTTCGTTCAATCCCATCCGATTGAAATCAACGGCAACATGCTCTAGCCTTCTCCTCAACCTCCGCCGTCGCGCACAGGGCGGCTATGGCCTGGCTTAGCCAGGCCAGTCTCCAATCCCATCCGATCCCTAGTCTAGTGAGCGTCCATAAACGGCTGTTTTCCCGGAGTTTTCAGGGGTCTTTGGCCTGCTGAAGCGATGTTTTGGGGACGCGTGATGGTACAAGTGCATGGATGTCGCAGCCGGGGGTCGATCTGGCGGCAACGGGGTCATAGGGTATCGGCCGGCGCTCGCCGGCGTGCTCCTGAACGCAGCCCGACGAAGTGGTTGAGCCCGCGCCAGGTGCAGCGGGCCAAGCCATAGGCGCGCTTCTCGTGTCCGGCGAAAAGATCAAATACACTGGATTGGACGGTGCGTTCTTGGCGCATTGTCGGCTCCGGCGGTGGCAGAAACGCTTTGGAATCAGTGGCTTGATCTCGACGTGTATCTGAAACCGCCGGGCCTTGCCTGCCCAAAATCACGATTCCTTCAATAATATCAGCAGCTTGCCTTTATGGACGCGCACTAGACTAGCTAGTACCTGAGGTGCCGTTGGTCGCTCGCCTCGACGAGGCGCACCTTGACCCTGATGAGGCCACCGGCCGTCATGCTGTGGCTCAGCTAGTCGGCAGGTTTGGCACCCGCACCAACGACGGCGCTCAAGTGATTGACTGAACTTGCATGGACCTCAGTCTTTCAATCCGCTAGCCGCATGCAGGAACCAGTCCACTACCAAATTCACTGACACGGCGAGCAGGGCGATCGCCCCGGCCGGGAGCAATGGCGTGGTATCGGCGTAGGCGATGAGGGTTGCACTGTCCCTGACCATCGATCCCCAGTCCGAGGTAGGCGGCTGGATGCCCAGGCCGAGGAACGAGAGACCACTGATCAAGAGAAACACGAAGCAAAAGCGGAGGCCAAATTCAGCGATCAGGGTTGGAAGGATGTTGGGCAGGATCTCACGCCCCATAATCCACATGGGACCTTCCCCCCGGAGCCTGGCAGCCTCAACATAGTCCGACACCGCCGCGTTGATCGCCACCGCCCTGCAGAGTCGGAAGACGCGTGTCGAGTCGAGGACCGCAATAATCAATACAAGTGATGTCGTCGTTGTTCCGAAGATGGACAGAAGGAGCAGCGCGAAGATGAGCTGCGGAATGGACATCATTATGTCCACGAGTCTGGAGAGCACTTGGTCTGTCCAGCCTCCGAAATTTGCGGCCGCGAGCCCGGCCGAAGTTCCAATCGAAAATGCCAGGGAAGTCGTTAGCAGGGCGATGCCGATGGTATTTCGCGCCCCGAAAATGAGCCTCGTGAACATGTCTCGGCCAAGATTGTCAGTTCCAAGCCAAAAACTCGAACTCCACGGCTCGAATTGATCGCCGACGATCTGGGCTTCGCCATACGGGGCAAGCTGTTGCGCGAACACGGCTGCGACGAGGTAAAGCACGATCACGACCATGCCGAACTGCGCACTCAAAGGCGCTGATGCGAGCAAGCTAACCCCTTTTTTCAGCGCTCCGGGCTGCACGGCTGTCATGTCGTCACTTTCTGTAGCCGGTCATCGGAACAAAGGCTCATTTTGGGTGCATCAGCCGCGGGTTCATCACTATCGAAAGGATGTCGGCGGTCAGATTGAGAAGTACGTAGGTGGCCGCGAAGATCAAGCTGCACGCTTGGACGACCGGAATGTCACGCTTTTGCACGGAATCTACAATCAGCTGACCAAGCCCTGGGTAGACAAACACAACCTCCACGACGACGACACCGGTGATGAGGTAGGCAAGATTGAGCACGACGACGGTGGCTATAGGCGCCAGCGCGTTTGGTAGCGCATGCCTGACCATGACGCGCCATTCGGACATCCCTTTGAGCCGGGCCGTCTCAATGTACTGGTTACCGAGGAGGTTGATGATGGATGTGCGGGTCATCCGCATCATATGAGCCAGCACGACTATGGCCAGCGTGAATGCGGGCAGCGCGACGGCATTCAGCCGCATCAGAAGGGTGGTGCTTGAATCGACGTCGGACAAGCTCGGTAGAATGCCTGCGTGGACGGCCAGGAGCAGAATCAGGATATAGGCCACAAAGAACTCGGGGAAGGAGATCGAGGCCAATACGACGACGTTGAGGACACGGTCGAGAAATGTGTTGCGATGCAGCGCTGCTACGATTCCACCAAGCAGTGCGAGCGGCACGGAAATCACGGCCGCGCTCACAGCCAGAAACATGGTGTTGAATAGGCGAGGGGCAATCAGTTCCCCGATCTCTCGCCCATTGGAGAGTGCCGTACCAAAGTTTCCCTGGAGTATCCCGCCGAGCCAGTCGAAATACCTGAGGTAGAGGGGGACGTCGAGGCCAAGGCTCCTCCGGAAAGCAGCAACCGTCTCCAGTGTCGCTGATTGCCCCAGCATTTGCGTTGCAATATCGCCCGGCAGGAACTGTATCCCCGCGAAAATCATGAGGGATACAATCCAGAGGGTCAGCGCGCCGAGTGCAACGCGCTGACCAACAATCTTGGCGATAGAGTTCATGACTAGCTTTCAAAAAAGCTCAGGCTTCAGCGAACCACCAGCGCTCAACACAGCGGAACCCGTCCAGATCCCAATTGGACGCGATCTTGTTATGCCCAACTTTACGCGACAAAGCACTGACATTGTTCGCAAAGACCGGGATGACTTCGCCGCCATCGTCTCTGATAATGCTCTGCATTTCCGTGTACATCGTCAAACGCTTGGCGTCGTCGAGTTCGGACCGGGCCGCCAGCAGCAGTTCGTTGAAGCGTCCGTTTTTCCAATGGCCCTGGTTCCAGGCCGCATCGGCGGCATAGCCTTGGGAAAACATCCAGTCTGCAGTGGGACGGCCGAGCCAGTAGCTCATGTAGAACGGCTTTTTCAACCAAACGGAATCCCAATAGCTATCATTTGGCTCCCGGACCACTTTGATATTGATGCCGGCCTTGGAAGCGTTCTGCTGGTAGATCTCCGCAGTATCCACCGCTCCGGCAAACGCCGCGTCAGCGGCCGACAGGTCGATGTTCAGCTCCGAAAGGCCAGCCTTCTTGAGATGGAACCGAGCCTTGTCCGGATCGAACTGCCGTTGTTCCAGATCTTTGGCGTAGAATCGATTTGTAGTCCCGATCGGATGATCGTTGCCAAGCTTGCCGTGCCCATGCAGCAAGGTGTCCAGCAGCTGCTGACGGTCGATGGCATATTTCAGGGCCAGGCGGACGTCTGGATTGCTCAACGGCGCCACAGCGCAATCCGTGGGCGTGCAGTAAAACTGAGTTCCGGCGACCGACAAGATCTCCAGGTTCTTGTTCCGCTCCAAAAGATGAACGGTTTTCAGGTCGGTCCTGTCCATGGCGTGGATCTGACCGGTAGTCAGCGCATTGGTACGGGCAGTGACGTCCTGAATGGCAAGGGCCTCGAACGAATCGAACCAAGCCGCATCCGTTTTCCAGTAATTGGCGAACCGCTTGCCGGAACCCTTGACCCCGAAGTCGATCTTATCAACGACGTAACCCCCGGCACCGACCCCGGATAGGTCTGCCTTGCCGTCTTTGGCAGGTACGATCGCGAGATGAAAATCCTCCAACAGGTACGGAAAGTCCGCGTAGCCGGTCTTCAGAGTAAAGACCACGGTTCCTTTTCCGTCAGCACGCACATCGTCAATCGGATCGACGATCGTCTTGGCCCCAGACTTGGTGTCTGCACCGCGATGGTGGTTGATCGAGGCGACGACGTCTTCGGCGCTCAAGGTCTTTCCGTTGTGAAACTCGACCCCGCTCCGCAGCTTGAAGCTGCAGGTCTTCGCGTTTTTAGACACGTCCCAGGACTCGGCGAGTTCCCCGTTTAGCTTACCGTCAGCGTCGATGCTTGTGAGATAATTATGAATGGTTTTGCCGTACAACTCGGTGAACTGGTTGGCAAATGAACCCGGGTCGAGAGAATCCGACGTCGCACCGGCGCCGATCCCAATCTTGAAATGGCCACCCTTCTTCGGTTGCGACCCTTGAGCGACAGCGCCGTAGATTCCGCTTGACGAAGCCAGGGCGAGGGCGCCGGCGCCAGCCGCGGTCTTCAATAAGGTCCTTCTGCTGACACCGGCAGCAGGCTTCGAACGTTCATCCCAGTTGTTCATTGCTGTTCTCCTCATTGCTATTGTTATAGTTATGCAACCGGCGGGGCCTTCAGAGGTCGCGGTTGCCCACCGACGTTCCTCCCGCCACTTCATGAATTTCACCAGACGCAAGCATGCGTGTGCTCCCCCCAGAAAGGCTGCCATATCGGGATAACACGGCCCTCTGGGTCGATAGTCGCGAGAAATTGTCACCTGCCGGATGACAGTTATTCAACGTCGGTCGCGATAAGCCGGTGCCCATCGAGGGCACGTGCATCGGTCGTGCGTTAGAGTTACCAGGGAAACCCTGGCACGAGATGGATGGTTGGCGTTTGCTCGCCATCAGGCCTTTGGACCCATTTATGCAGGCGGCGGGCTGCCGATATCAAAACGTGCTGCAAAGGGGCCTCGGGGCCTTGTGCTGGGCCCGCCAGATCCCCCGACGGGAAGAAGGTGCCAGGGGCTGCGCCGGCCCAGTGCATCACTGGTAGACTGCTAGAAGCAAACGGTTTCATTGTTCCACGCACGCTCGTCTATCTCCGACGTTAGTGATGAGCCGGATTAGCATGCATCTCCGGAGCGATAGCCGCGAAAAAAAGTAGCCTGCCGAGTGATTTTATTTCGGATGTTGCATCGTCAGACCTTGCTTATAAGCACGAGCCTATAGCCGAACTGGAGCCAGGCTCATGTCGTTCAAAGGCATCATTCCGCCCGTTACCACACCCTTTCACCCGGACGGTTCGATTGACCGCGACGGCTTCTGCGTCATGGTCGAGCACTTGGTTTCTGCAGGTGTTCACGGCATCATCGTGGGAGGCACAACCGGGGAATATTACGCCCAGTCACGGGACGAGCGCGTTGGTCTGCTGAAACTCGCGGGCTCGCTGGTCAAAGGCAAAATACCCCTGATTGCCGGGATAGGCGCCATCCGGACCGAAGATTGCATCGAATACGCCCTGCTTGCCCGTGACCTGAAATATGACGGCATCCTGATAGGCTCCCCGTACTACGCGGTCCCTACGCAGCTTGAACTCGCAAACCACGCCTTGGCCATCGACAAGGCGGCAGACCTTCCCATCATGCTGTACAACTATCCCGGCCGTACCGGCACGATGATGGATCTTGAGTTTCTGGATCGCGTCGGTCGCAGCTCGAATTTCTGTGCGATCAAGGAGTCGAGCGGCAGCATTAACCAGCTTCACGCCTTGGCCCGCGACTACCCCCACATCGACCTGTTCTGCGGCATGGATGATCAGGCACTGGAATTCTTTGCCTGGGGAGCCAAAGGGTGGGTTTGCGGCGCAGGCAACTGCCTGCCGGCTGAACACCTGGCCCTGTACAACGCTTGTGTTATCGAAAAGGACTTTGCCAAGGGACGCCAGATCATGTCGGCCCTTCTCCCTTTGATGAGATTCCTCGAGCAGGGCGGCAAATTCGTGCAGAGTATCAAGTTTGGTTGTGAGCTTGCAGGATTGCCAGCTGGGCCGGTCCGTCGCCCGATGCGCGGCCTTGACGACGAGCAGAAACGCGAACTCGAAACCGTAATCTGCACGCTCAAGACTCTCATTGCCTCAATCGTCGGCAAATCCCAGAAGAAGGTTCCTGAAAATGTCATCGCTCTTAACGCGTGAGGAATACCAGGGCCTCGCGGATAGTCTGCCGCTGCCAACCAATGCGTTGATCGATGGGAAGTCACGCGCGGCCTCGCGAAACCTTTGAAACCACGAACCCCGCAACGGGGCAGGTCATCGCTAAGATCGCGTCGTGCGGTAAAGCGGATGTTGATTTGGCAGTCGAAAAGGCCAGGTCGGCATTCGAAGCAGGTGTTTGGTTCAAGAAAGGCCGGTCTGAAGGGGCTAAAGTCGTTACCGGCGGCAACGCACACAAAAGCGGCAAGGGCTACTTCATTGAGCCAACCATCTTCGACAATGTCACTCCTTCGATGACGATAGCGCGCGAGGAGATCTTCGGTCCCGTACTTTCGGTGATCACGGTGGCGAACGCCGACGAGGCCGTCCGGGTTGCTAACGATACTCCCTATGGACTTGCCGCTTCGGTGTTCTCAGCCAACCTCGGTAAGGCCCATCGCATCGCTCGGGACATCCGGGCGGGTACGGTGACCATCAACTGCTACGGGGAAGGGGATGTTTCGATCTCGGTGCCGGTAGCGGCAATGACGTAAGATTTGACCATCTTGTTATCGTCGCGGGCGAGCCGATTGAAAAACAACTTACACCGTCGCTCAGTACATTTCTTCGCTCCGTCGCACGGCGGGGCATCGCTATCTCGGCGATCGGTACTGCTTCGTGGTTGCTTGCGCAGTCTGGCCTTTTGGGGGAAACCCGGTGCACGATTCACTGGTCACGGCTCGCGGCCTTTTCCGAAGTGTTCCACCGACCGCGTATTCGCGATACTCTGTTTGTCAAGGACGGGCAATTCTCGACTTGTGCTGGCGAATTGGCCGCATTCGACCTAGCAGTCGACCTGATCGGAAGCCATGCCGGTGTGGTTATTGCCCAAGAAGTCTGCCGCCATGCCACTGTTGAAGGTCAGCGGTCCGGAACCAACCGTCAGACTGGCCCCTCAGGGCTTGCATTCGCGGGCGCCAGCGAGAAGCTTGTCGCCGCCATGCAAGTTATGGAAGAAAATGTCGAGACACCGTTATCAATGGACGAGGTGGCAGCCGTCGTTGGCATTTCGCGGCGTCAATTAGAACGGCTTTTTACGACACACCTGGGGCTTCCACCCGTTCGACATCATCTGAAGATTCGGGTTGATCGCGCCAAGCGACTTGTTCAAGGCACCCGGATGCCCCTGATAGAGGTCGCCGTTGCGTGTGGCTTCGTGTCCGCTTCACACTTCTCAAAGTGTTTTAGGGTTGTCCATGGCGTTACCCCTCAACAGTGCAGGCTGGCTGTGCCTGCATGGGTCGGCCCGGGCCTGGGTAGCTGCTAAAATATGGTCCAAGGGCTGCCATGTTAGCTTTGCAGTCGCTCCCCAGTTATTTTGGGCTTCCGGCAGTTCCAGGCTTCCGCGATCGCCCAAATGAGTTTCGAGCGGGCCGTGCGGGCCGAAGAAAATGCGCACCTTCGGCGCAAGCTAGGAGAGGCGTAGCAGATGAGCACATCGCATTTCAGCCTGGCAGGCAAAACGGCGATCGTCACGGGCGCCGGTAGAGGGTTAGGAAAAGCAATTGGGTTGGGTCTGGCATCGTGCGGAGCCGATGTCGTCCTTGCTTCACGCACCTTGGCCGAGTTGGCGGCCGTTGTTGCCGATGAGTGTCGGTCCTTTGGTGTCCGTGCCGAGCCGCTGGTGACGGATATAACGGCAAGTGACCAATGCGACAAGCTAGTCCAATTTCTGTGTCAGCCGCTTTGCCGTGTGTAATGCGAGAATAGGAATTCACGCACCAGCTGCGACGATGCTGGACGAAGACTGGGCTCAGGTGATGGCGGTATCCCTTTCGGGCTACTTTAACGTCGCCTGTTCTGCCGGTCGCCAGATGATCGCTCAGAAACGGGGCTCGATCATTGCCGTCTCGGCAAACTCCAGCGAAGTTGGCTACTCAGAGCTGACGGCCATTGCCTCGGCAAAGGGAGGGGTCGACCAGATGTGTCGAAATCTGGCCGTTGAATGGGGAGCTTATGCCATTCGGGTCAACTCGATAAATCCGGGATATACAGAGCACGTCCTCCAACTGGTGAAGTGGCGCCCGGGACGGCCGTTGACCACGACGAAGACGTTCGCATCATGGCGCCACTTGGCCGTCGCGGCAGTGTGGACGAAATCGCGTGGCCTGCTGTCTTTCTGGCATCCGATGCGGCAAGCTACATCACTGGCGTCAATCTGCGGATTGATGGCGGATATGCAGTGAAGTGACCGCCCGCAGATCTCCGGCGGCTTTTGACGTCACAGAGCATTTTAAGCCGTTTCGATACGCTCGCACTCCATCTGGAGACCCGCGCGCGTCCGGTAGCGTTCCGCTCCCACAAGTAAACGGTGTTTATCTCAAGCGCCAAGACAAGGCACGCCGCAAGCGCTGAACATCGAGGTTCTGCCCCAATTCCAGTCAGGCCCAGGGCCGCGTGGAGTGCGTTTAGCCGCAACCCTGACCGACCAACGCCGATCAGGTGTCCACGCCGGTCCTAAGAGACATAGATGTCTCATGTATAACTTGTTGCGCTGCCGAGCGAATTGCCCAACCGAACTTGGTCACAACGTTATCAATATGGCAGCTATTGCTAATTCCCGGCGCTCTCCATCCGCCGGGTGCCAATCGCCTTGTCCAACCAGCCGACCTCCATCTCAGGGACGGAAGAAAGAAGAAGCTCAGTATAAGGATCGAACGGCGGGCTGAGGACCTGATCTTTTGGCCCATAGCGGGCCACTTGTCCCTGATACATTACCGAGATCGAATCGGCGATCGATCTTACCGTTGCGAGATCATGGGTGATAAAGAGATAGGCTACCTCCTCGTCCTTCTGCAGCTGCAGCAACAGCTTCAAAATTCCATTGGCAACCAAGGGATCAAGTGCCGACGTCACCTCGTCGCAGATGATCAGCTTGGGTTTTGCCGCAAGGGCACGCGCGATGCAAACACGCTGCTTTTGTCCGCCCGACAGTTCTGCCGGATACCTGTTCGCGAGGGTCGTGCCGATCTCGATCTTGTCAAGCAGGTCGGCCACGCGCCGATCGCGCTCTGCACCATTGATGCCGAAATAGAATTCAAGCGGCCGTCCTATGATCGTGGCAACGGTATGCCGGGGGTTCATCGCAGTGTCCGCCATTTGGTAGATCATTTGAAGTTGCCGCAGATCCTCCTTCGAGCGCTCGGCCAGCCGCGGGGGAAGGTCGCGCCCGTCGAACTGGATGCTACCTGCCGAAGGCGGCAACAACCCAGTGATCACCCGTGCCAGCGTCGATTTCCCCGAGCCCGATGCGCCGACTACAGCGAGCGTTTCTCCAGCCTGAAGGTCCAGGGAAACGTCACGTAAGACTTTGATTGCACCGTCGCCCTACCCTGCCGTGAGACCTTTAACTGACAGCACAGGCGCATTGCCTCTGTCCTTCTGATCGTGATCGATATGGTGCACAGACACGAGGGCGCGCGTGTATTGCTCCTGCGGCTGCTTGATGATCTGCTGCGTCATTCCCCGCTCTACGAGCTTGCCGTGTCGCAGTACCATAATCTCGTCCGCGACCTGGGCTACTACCGCAAGGTCGTGGGTGATGTACAGCGCCGCAACGCCAGTGTCGCGGATGGCCTCCCTGATCGCGGAGAGCACGTCGATTTGTGTGGTGACGTCAAGCGCCGTGGTAGGCTCGTCGAAGACAATCAGGTCTGGCTCCGAGCATAGCGCCATGGCCGTCATGACCCGGTGCAATTGGCCTCCCGAAACCTGATGGGGGAAACGCATGCCGATATTCTCGGGGTCAGGTAGGCCGAGTTTTTTGAACAGGGCGATCGCTCGCCTTTCAGCCTCGGTCCGTGTTACCATGCCATGTAGAAATGCCGCCTCCACTACCTGCTCCATCAGCCGGTGGGCGGGGTTGAATGCGGCAGCAGCCGATTGCGCAACATAGCAGATTTCGCGGCCCCGCAGTTTCCGCATGCCACTTGCGCCGATCTTCAGGATGTCACGGCCGTTAAAGATGATCTCGCCGCCAGTTATTTTGACCCCGCCGCGACCATAACCCATGCTGGCCAGGCCTATGGTTGACTTGCCTGCGCCGGATTCGCCGATCAGGCCCAAGACCTTGCCCCGTTCCAGTGTGAGCGAAACGTCATCGACCAGAGTGACGCTCTTTGGACTCTCGCCCAGTGCGTAGACCGTCGCCTCAATCCGGAGGTTGCGTATATTGAGCAAAGTTTCGGGCTCTCCAGGCCGGCTGACCTGCGCGGAAGTGGAAGGTGTTAGGGCCGCCGGCTTTTCCGACGATGAGAGAACAATCGACATTTGCAGTGGTCCGCTCCGCTGAGACCGACGCCGGCCGGTTTTCATTTTTGGGCATTACGAGCGGGCCGATACCGCGCTGGATGCGACATTCCATTGCACAATCGCACCAAACTTCGAGGCCAACCGATTTTGCATTCAACAAGTCCGACGTCTGTCTGCGCGCCGCCCGGCGGGGACTGCTGACTTTCGGGTGCGGCACGTCTCTTGTACCGTGCGGATCGAGCGATTTCGCCAAGCCAGATCGGGCGCTTCAAGAACGTCCGTTGTAAGCCTCGTATCCAGGCCGCGTTCTCGGTGGAACTGGATGCGTCGCGCTCGTGACGTCTCACTCCCGACCCACGAAGTCGTGTATGGGCAGTTCGCTACGTTGGTCGTGATCGATCGGCACACTGCTCTCCGCTCTTGGATTCCAGCTGATACCGAAAGTGGGACGGGGCATGGACATGAGCCAGTTCGCAAAAAGCGCGGCAGTCTTATTCAATGCTGTTTCTGCTCGGGAGACGAGATAGACGCCCCCGCCGGCGGCGATCTTCTCCGGCAGGAGTTCAACGAGTTGTCCCCGCCGGACCTGTTCGCTCGCCGTTCCTATCCAACCCAGCGCGATCCCGCCACCGGCCCGTGCGGCCTGCATCATCATGAGATGGTTATCGAAAACAGGACCGGGTAACCCACCGGATACGGTGACCCCAAAGCGCCGGAACCATTGTTTCCAGTTGAACCATGTCTTGTCATCGGCTCTGGCATGCAGAAGGGTCAGCTTCAACAACTCCTCCGGTGATTCGATCCTGCCGATGCTTTTGGCGTATGATGCGCTTGCGACCGGCACGATCTCCTCGGCGAACAGGAGGTGTGAGGTGCATTCTGGCCAGCCGCCGTTCCCAAATCTCACCGACATGTCGATGTCTTTGGCAAGGGTTGGCAGTTCCTGGTAGGCGGTAACGACGTTGACCGTGACATTCGGATGAAGGTCTTGGAATTTTTTCGGGGCAGAAGCCAGATAGTTCGCATAACCAAGATTGCACGATACTGTTAGTGTATCTGACTTCGATGCGCGCTGCAGGGATTCACCTTCCAACCAGATGATATTGAGGCCCGACACGATTGCGTCCACATAGCGGCGGCCTTCGCATATCAGTTGCAATCGGCGCGCCTGCCTCACGAAGAGCGCAGTACAGAGGAAGTCTTCCGCCTGCGCCATGAGATGGCGGATCGCCGCCTGCGTCACGTTAAGGTCGCTGGCAGCCTTGGAAAAGCTACCCAGCCTTGCGGTCGCCTCGACCGCCAGCATGGCCTGGACCGGGGGGATATGCTCCCAATACTTCATAAACTTCTCTCATATTCCCATGAAGCGTTTGCCCATATGATTCCCTCCGGTCGTCCGTATAGCCCGGGGGGACATCACAAGATGTCGCCACGGCCTTCAGATATCGCACTGGCCGCTGGCCTGTTGTGGCCAGGGGCCGTAGCCTGTCTATCTGCGCTGCGCGGAAAGCCAATTCGCTAGTCGCCCCAGACCGAAAGAGGCTCGCCTAGAATGGCGCGGTCGACCTCGATCCCGAGCCCGGGCAGGTTCGGCGGGATAACGCCCCCGTCGCCATATCGCGCGTTGAAGGTGGCCGTTTTCGTCGTGACCATATCATCGCTTTTCAGCACGCATCGCAGCAGTCGCGTCGGCACGGTTGCGCCAAGATGAACGATCGCGGCGAAGGCGATGGTGGAGCCAGCGGTTTCCTGGACACTCACCGTCAGGCCTGCAGCACGGCAGATGTCGCGGTGCCGCCGGCCATGTGTCAGGCCACCGGCTTTCGAAATCTTAAGGCCGATGCCGTCAGCCAGATCGTTTGCCACAATGAAGGCAACGTCTTCATCGAGCTGGACGAGCTCGTCGATTACGATGGGGTAGGGGCAGCGCCTGCGCAGCGACATGGTTTCCCGGATCGTCGCGCAGGGAGCCTCCAGGACAAAGTCCAGCCCCTGCGGCAGCAACCGCAGCATTCTCAGCGCGGTTTCGGGAAGGAGACCGCCATTCGCATCGACGATAAAGAACTCGCCTGGTTTCTTGTCTGCCAGGCACGCAGCGATCCGTTCGGCATCTAGAGCGGGGCCTCCTTCGCTGTCCAATGCTCCGATCTTGACGGAATGCCCCAGATATCCCCTCGCGCGGTGGTCCGCCGTGCGGCGGCGCATCTCTTCCGGATCGCCAGCATAGATCGACGAGATCATCGGAAGGGGCTTTCCTGTCCCACCTCCCAGCAGTTCCGCAACCGGCATGCCGACTGATTTGCCAAAGATATCCCAGCAGGCGACGTCGAACGCCGTTTTGGCGTGATTGTGCCCGACCAGTGCGAAATCCATCGCGTCGTTGATGCGGTCGACCTGGCGAGGATCGCGGCCGAGCAAGGCCGGCGCGATCTCGGCGATTCCCGCCCTGGTGCCAAGCGAATGGGACGCAATATAGGTGGCACCGAACGGAGTGCTCTCACCCCATCCCTCTGTCCCATCGTCCGCGACCATACGCACGATCGAGGCGTCAAACGACGTATACTCGCGCCCCCCAGACAGAAGATAAACCCCGCCGTAGTAGGGAAGGTCGACCTTATAGAGCTCAATTCTGGCTATTTTCATGGATGGCCTGTCTGGTCTTCGAGGATGAAGGCTGGTTTGGATTATGATCGCGGCGGCACGAGCACGAGCTTCCCGGTGTGAGACTTCGACAGGAAGTCCTGCTGCGCCACGGCGATCTCGCTCAGCGGGTATACGCGTGAGATCACAGGCCGGAATTCTCCGTTCTCGATATAGCGGACGAGATTTTCGATCACCTGGTCTTCCTGGAATGTACAGCCAAACAAAGTCAGATCTTTGAGGTACACATCGCGGATGTCGATTTCGGCGATCGGTCCTCCGATCGCGCCCGCCACCGCGAACCGGCCGCCGCGGCGCAACAACTCAAGGAGCTGCCGCAGCTGCGGGCCCCCCACGAGATCAATAACGACATCGACGGTTTCCGAACCCAGGGCGCCAACCAGATCGCTGTTGCGGTCGACGGTCAGGTCGGCTCCTTGGGCCTTCACTTCCGCGGCCTTATTCGTCGAACAGACCCCGATGACGGTCGCACCCCGGCGCTTGGCCAGTTGCACCGCGGCGAGCCCTACGCCTCCCGAGGCTCCCGTGACGAGCACACGCTCCCTTCCCACGGCGGCCCTGTCCAGCATGTTTTCCGCTGTCGAATAGGCACAGGGAATGGCGGCCAGTTCCTCATCGCTCCAGTCACAACTGACGGCGTAAGTTTCACGCGCCGGGGCAACCGTGAACTGCGCAAATCCACCATCGCACTCGCTTCCCAGCGTCCAGCACTCGTAGGGGCGGTAGTCCACATAGGTTCGCAGCATGTTGCGCACGATGACGCGTTGGCCGACGCGCTCGCTGGGTACTCCCTCTCCCACAGCGACGACACGGCCGCACACGTCTGCGCCTTGGATAAGTGGAAACTTGAGCGGAGTTCGAGACCAGCTTGCATCGTCGTCGTCGATAGCAGCAAAGCCAAGCGCCCCACCGTCGCTGGTCTCGGCCTCGACCTTCTTCGAGTACCATCCGATGCGTGTGTTGATATCGGTGTTGTTAACGCCGGCGGCGCCAACCTGGATGAGCAATTCACCCGCTTTTGGTCGCGGCACAGGGACGTCGTTTCGAACCGCAAGTTTTTCAAGGCCGCCATGACCTGTCAGAACTGCGGCAGTCATCGTGCTCGGAATCATCGGGAATTCGGCGTTCTCTGATCGCGATGGATGGGGGTTGGATCGACCGAACTGTATAAGAACGCAATCGATGAGCCGGCACGAAATTAAGTCACCTGGGTGGCGACTTTTTCGCGCGCCGGAGACACCTCCAAAAGCAATCCCGCAGGGTCCATCTAACGAGCTCGGGGCAGGCCTACTGTCGTAGCCCACGAAAACGCTAAATTTATAGAGTGGCCGTTCAATCGGCTATCCCGTGGTGCTTAAGACGGCAACGCCGGACATTGATCACAACAGTGATCGAACGGCGTCCTGTGGAAGGTCGCGGATGAAGCAGCTCTCAAGATCGCCTACGACAATCTGCGGGCGAAGCTAGGATCTCCACCACCCGGAGCCAACCGAGCTTGGTCGTACATCCATCTTCATGATGCAGCTGGTGCGTAGAGACCGGCATCGTCGAGAATGCGTCGGTGGTTGAGCAGATCCAGTGCCAGGTCGCGGTGATACCTGCTGACCAGGCTCGCCCGCCGTTCCGGGTCCGGTGTCGCATCGATCCCGCCGATAACCGCCGCGATCCGTTCGGAGAGCTGACGCAGCGCCTTCCACTGTTCGGGCTGACCCGCAAGTGCGCCAAGGCTGGCCGAGGTCGACTTGCCGATGCCGGCGGGAACCGTCGAGCCCAAGTCAACGTATCCCTCCGGCAGCGCGCCTTTCAAATTCCGCACCGCCTTGAACTGGATTGCGTCGAAGATCTGGTCGACGGCCTGCTTGGCGCCTGCGACGCGCGTAGGATGGTCGGTGTCGGCAGCGACGTGCGGAAGCAGCTCAAGCCTGCCGGGATACCGCTTGTTTAACGGCAGATAGGGAGTAAGCGGCCCTCTCAACGCGCCATCGTTCGCGTCGCTGAAGATGTCCGCATCCACCGCCACATGGCTGACCTTGCCCGAGAGCAAGGCTGCGTCGAGCGCATCGATGTCGATAAGTTCGCCGCGATCATAGTTGATAAGCACCGCGCCATCGGCCAGTCTTGACAGAACGTTATGGTTCACAAGACCAGCATTGGTGAACTTGCCTGTCGAGGTATCGAGGCGTCCGAGTCCGACGTGAATCGAGAGGACGTTGGCGTCCGTCGCTGCCTTGAGCGGCGTGTCGGCATATTCGAAGCCCTCGGACTCGATCCAAACCCGATGGCGCTCCCGGGCATAGACGCAAACGCGCATGCCAAAGGCCGATGCCAGTTTGGCAACCTCCCTGCCGATATTGCCGTATCCCAGGACAGCCAGTTTCTGCCCCTCGAGCTTTGCGGTCGGGAAATCCTTCAGGTCGCGCCCGGTGTCGAAGTTCCCAGCCACGGTCCTGTCATGCAGCTCGTCGACGGGAAGGGTAGGAGCGACCTTGAGGAGCGCCTTCATGGCCATCTGAGCCGTTGCTCGGCTATTGATGCCCGGTGTGTTCATGAGCGGCGCGGCGCCACTGTCGCCGTCGGGGCCGCCCCATGAGCTCGAGCCCATGTTGCCGGTGCCGGCGCCAATTCTGATGCCACCATGCGCAAAGACCGACTGCTTGGGAATGAAGGTGGCCGCCGTGATGATGGCATCGTACTCGCCATGGGCCGTACAGCCCAGAAGCTCGTCCTGGGTGCTCAATCCCGGCTGATAGAAGAAGTGGATTTTTCCCCGTTTCAGGACGTTGCGATCCCGCAGGGGCCCGAGGTGGAACTTGCCTCCCTTTTCACAGATGTAGGCTGCGATCTCGCTGCTGTCTGGCATGCCATTCTCGCCAAGGCGCAGCCCTAGCAAGTCGGCAATTAGGACGGTGTAGGCCCGTTCGGGATCATCCTTCCTGGCAAGGCCTACGGCCGAGGGGGTGCTTTCGAACCGCTCGCCTTGCGCGGCCAGTTCCTCCTCGAGAACGGCAACCTTCGCTCTGCGATAGGCATAGGCGAGGTTCTCGAGCAGGAGGCGGACGTCCTCCGGGTCGCGGATGCCCCCGATCCAGGCCCGGTAGTCGCCGGGCATGCCCGGAAATGCGTTCACGTACCGAGCGGCGTCCAGGCCCTTTTCGTACTCGCCATTCACATGCGTGATGCCTTCATAGCCGAGAAGCTGCTTCGAGCGGGCAATAATCCGGGCATGAACCTCCTTGTCGGTGATGTCGGGGTCGACGACCTTGAGCAGAACGACGGCAGCGCCGCGCTTTTCAGCTTCGCTGACGGTGAACTTCAGCAGCGAGTTGTTGTCGACCCAGTCAGAGATCACCCGGCGGTTCTCGACCGAGCGGCGGTTGAGATCGCCGACGGAGCCAACACGCCGGGCAGCCTGGAGCAGGCCAAATGTGGTCTCGGCGAAGGCCAGTGCGCTGTAGGTGTTGATGACGCCACCAAGCATGCGCTGCTGTCCTGCGTCATAGAACGGACCGATAGCCAAAGATCTCTTTCCGCTGACCGGAAGCTTTGCATCGACAGGAGGGGCCAGCTTTAGCTGGCGCGGAATGGCCCATGCGGGATCGTTCTGATTGTTCTCGACAAGCTTCAGCGCTTGCCGTGTGAACGAAACAACGAAGTAGCCGGAGATGCCGCCAATCGCCTTCTGGAACGGCATGAAGACGCAACATTTCGCGAGAGCTTCCCGCACGATACCCTCACCCCAAGGCATCGCTCCCAGCATCGACGTTGCGTCGAGGACGGCGTGGCGGTTTTCAGGATCTCGATCGAGCCACGTCAAAAGCTCCTCGATTTCCGATCGGCTATAGGTGTTGGCACCCGTGGTCTCGTGCCCGACGCCGAGGAACAGCGTCGTGCCGAGCGCCTCGAGTTCCTTTGCGGTGGGAATGGACCCCTCGACGCTGGCGAACTGAATTTTGTCGGAGCTGCCGCTTTGCGCAAACTTCTGAAGTTCGAGAAGCTGGGTAGCCCAGGATTGCCTGAAGAAGCCCGCACCGCCGGACTCGGCGGCCTCCGGTTTCGTCGTGTCGACGTAAACGCGCTGCTTCTCGTTGTTCGGGTTCATGAGGTGCATGACCGCGACCGTGAATCCGCTATGCCCGCCGCCAAGTCCCACGGCCATCAGATTCTGTTTGGGAAATTCGAAATACTGATGGATGGAGTGCATCATGTCCGTCAGGATCTTGTCCGCCGGATAGCCTCTATGCATGCTGCGAGCGATTTCAGCCGTCGTGAATGGACCGAGGTCGTTGCCCTTGTCATCGAGCTTGCGATAGTTGGCCTCCAGCCAGGCATCGAATTCGTTGCGCCGCAATCGCCCCGCAACCTCATCGATTGTCGCGTCCGTGATCGGGCCTACTCCGAAGAAGGGATTTGACGGCGCCTTTGGGGCGCCCGACCGCGTAGCGCTCTTCTCGCGACCGACCTGTTCTTCCATTTTCACGATCGTGCTCATTTCGGAGTTATCCTTCATTTTGCCCCGCGCGAAAAACACCGGGCATTCGGGCAAAGCCCCGCGTATTCTGAGTTCAGTACCGCTGGGTGTTGAGATCCGGCCGCGATCGTAAATGTTCGTTTGTGCGCCGGTGCGACGCTTGCGACAGTCCGTCGACAATTTGAGACATAGACAAAGCGCATGGCCATGGCGTGCTTGCGAGCTTGCCGCAAGCCCGCCACAACTTCCGCTTCTTGCCACAACTTCCGGTTCTCAGATAACAATCACCCTGCCCAATTTGCCGAACCTGCCAGTTCCCTATCGTCGACGACAGCCTCGACGCGCGCTGGAGCGGGCGCGGCCGGCCGTCCCTGCGCATTGACAGCGCGCCCTGGCTCCCACCTCTATTCCTCGGACGAATTGCTAGCCCAACGACAAGCGTGTGTATGCAATGCAGACCGCCTTCGCCCCGACGACTGTGACCGGCTGAGCATGCGAGCATCGCCTACCGTGTCAGGATCTGCTGAGACGTCACGAGCGCCGCTCTGCGGGTTTTGTCAGGGCATGGCGGCGGATCTTTTCAAATTGTCCGGAACAGTACGGCAGGCGGGTCGGTATAAACGCTCATTGCCGGTTATGCTTTCAGCGTCCCTATTCCCCCTAGAGACAAAGTGAGCGAGATCAAGTTTGTTCACGAGTTCATCCGGCCCCGGTCGAACGCCGCCTCTGATATGGCCAACTATCCCTTCGGGCCATAAGCTGGCTCGCTCTCAGCCGACTGCATCGTCCATCATTGCCGCGCCCATGGGCCGGATGGATTCGAATGCTTATGCGGCGACGGTCACCCGACCGATCGGGCGGGAGCAGCAGGCAAGAACATAGCCATCGGCGATATCCTCGTCGGTGATGCCGCCATTGTGCACCATATGCACCTGCCCTTCGGTCTTTCGGACCTTGCAGGTTCCGCAGATTCCCATCGAACACCCTGAAGGAATCATCAGACCCGCGGTGCGTGCTGCTGCAAGAAGGGTATCGGTCTCGGCGCATTTCGCTGTAACGCCAGACGAGGCGAAGACGATCTCAGCCTGATTTTCGTCGCTCGGCACCACGTCGTTTGGCACATCCTCGGCGTGGTCCGGCTCTGCCGCGAAGCTTTCCTGATGGTAGCGTGTCATGTCGTAGCCGAGCCCGGCAAGCGCCTCGCGGACGGCCCGCATAAAGGGCTCGGGTCCACAGCAGAACACCTCGCGATCTAGATAATCCTGCGCCATCAGGCCCAGCATGATCTGGTTGAACATTCCTCGATAGCCAGTCCAGGACCGGAAGGGATCAGCCTCTTCGACGACCCACTTCAGATCGATGCCGATGATGCGCGAAGCCATGAGCTCCATTCTGTCACGCAGGATGATGTCTGACGGACGGCGCGCGCAGTTTATAAAAACAATGTCTGGCTCTCGACCGGAATCATAAAGCCAAGTCGTCATTGCCACCATGGGCGTAATGCCGGAACCGGCTGAGATGAAGAGGTATTTATCCGCCGGATGATGAACGATCGAAAACTTCCCCGCAGGCCCGATGGCCTTGATGCGCATGCCTTTGTGCAAATTGTTCAGCATCCACTTCGTGCCGATAGATCCATCCTGTGCCTTGACGGTGACCGTAAGCGCCGTGGGCCTCGAAGGCGAAGATGAGATCGTGTAGGTGCGATAGAGCGGCCCGTCAGGAACGGGCAGTTTCAGCGTGACGAACTGCCCCGGTTCATGATTGAACAGCGCCCGGGACGGACTCTGGAAGCTGAAGGTCACAACATTCGGTGCTTCTGGAGTGCGAGTGACGCATTCAAGCGTCTCGGCATCCGTCCAAACGGTGAGCTTGTTGAATGCACTCATCGGCTACTCCGCTGCCGCCTTAAGCGGCGCAAGGGCGCGCTCGATCCAGGTTGCGTACCAATCGACAAATTGTGTCACGCCGCTTTCCTGAACCGGCGAGTAGGGTCCGGGAACATAGGCGGGGGATAGGATCCCCTGCTGATTGGTTTCTACAATCTCGCGGTCCTCGTCATTGGTGGTGATCCAGACTTCAGTCAGGCGCTTGAGATCGTAGTCGACGCCTTCAACAGCGTCTTTGTTCACCAACCAGATGGTTGTGACTTCTGTTTCCGTGGCGCTGATCGGCACGACCCGGAAAGTAAGCGAATGGTCTGGCAGAAAATGGTTCCAGGCCGATGGATAGTGAAACATCAACAGCGAGCCTGCTTCGGGCAGAGCCACCTGGCCAAGATTCTTGCGCACGGCAGCCTTACCGTCCAGCGTGTAGCTTACGGCCTTTTGCTGCAATGGCATCCGTGCCACACGATATTGGCCGCCGCCTGCCAGCCGAAACTGCGCAGGTGCGCCCGCGGCTTCGCAACGATCGAAATGCGCCTGGAGCGTCGCCGAGACTGAACCGTCAGCAGAGACGCCCGCCACTTCCGGGTCTAGCGAGAATGAGCGGCAAAGTGCCGGGTGGTTGCTGCTGCAATGGTAGCATTCGCGGTTATTTTCCCACACAAGCTTCCAGTTGGCCTTCTCGATGATGGTCGCCATAAACGCTACCTTCGCATTGTTGAGGTCGTGGACCTTCAAGTAGGGAAGGGCCACTTTGGCAAACGGTTCGAAGTCTGGCGGGGTAGCCGCTATACAGATGTAGATCAGGCCCTCCAGATTGCGCAGCTGCACCGGCTTCAGCCCATGCTTGGACATGTCGAAGTCGGCCCCCATGTCATTTGCCCAGATCAGCTTCCCGTCGAGTTCATAGGTCCACTGGTGGTAGGGACAGACGAGCTTAGCAACTTGGCCATCGCGCGCCTTGCAGATCATCGAGCCGCGATGACGGCAGGAGTTGTGAAAAGCGCGGATTTCGCCATCGCGGCCTCGAACAATGATCACCTCATAAGCGCCGACGCGTATCGTCACGTAGCTGCCCGCTTTCGCTAGCTGGCACGCCGGAGCCGCATAGAGCCATTCTTGGTAGAAGATGTGCTCGAGATCGAGCTGGTAAATCGTCGGCGATGTGTAGAACGGCTGCTCAAGGGCATAGCCCGGCACACGGCGCGCCAACAAATCTTGGATGGAGGGCGAGGTAGCGTTCATGCCGAAATTCCGTCGAGTCTATTTTGCGTTGAGCTTTTCTCGCCTCAAGGCCCCTGGCGCAATGGCAATTAGTTTCAACCTGATTTAGTTTTGCTAACCTCTCACTTGTAGGGGGCGTATGCATGAGACCCCTGAAACGATCTGAAGATTCCACTAGATGCCAAGACCCTATGACCTGTCCTCCATCAACGCCCTCATCTGCTTTGAGGCGGCCGCGCGCCACGCCAGTTTCAAAAGAGCCGCCCACGAATTGAACGTGACGCCCGCAGCAATCAGCCACCAGATCAAGGCGCTGGAAAGTGACCTGCGATGTAACTTGTTCTTGCGCCGGAGCCGTGGTGTCGAATTGACCGAAAAGGGGGCGTTTTTGTTCGTTGCGGTGAAGCGCGGGCTCGAGACGATCTCGGAGGCCGTCGTGCACATGCGCGATCGCTCTGACACTGTTGACGTGACCATCCGGACAACCACGGCGGTCAGCTCACTATGGCTTACGCCGAAGATTTCAGCTTTCTGGAAAAATCATCCAACCGTGACGGTCTCGCAGATCGTTAGCGACGTGCCCGCAACAGCAATCAGTTGCGACCTAAGCATTCAATACGGGGATGCGCAGGAACACCTCGAGGAGTGTTTCAAACTCTTCCAAGATCGGATCGTCGCCCTCGGCACCCCAAGGTTCGCCGCCGAGTACGGTATCGCCACAGTTGAAGATCTACTCATGGCGCCCCTGATTCATATGAATAACGAGGAAACCAGCTGGACCAACTGGCCGGAGTGGTTTCAGGCACTTGGATACCCGACCCCAAAGGGTCGCAGGTTTTCCGTAAACAACTACATGATCGCCCTTCAGGCTGCCCAGGACGATGTCGGTGCGGTGCTGGGTTGGGACGGGTTGGTCAAAAATCTGATGCAAGACGGACGCCTGATCGTATTGGTGTCTCAAAGTATTCCGTCGCCCTCGGCATTCTATCTGAAGATCCACACCCGGGCAGGTGCAAAAGCTCGACTTTTCGCAAACTGGCTAGCCAAGCGCTTTTGAGTGGCTAAGCTGGGAACCGCCATGGACGCCGAGAGAGCCCGTTGGTGCATATATGACTTTCTTCGAGACGTCTGCGTGCGGCGCCGTCATGTCAGTTGGCTCAATAGCTTGTGGCACCACCTTTGAGCGCCGCTGACAAGGCGATTCTAGGCCTAGGCTTCCAACTCGGTGTCCTACCTCATCAATCCATTGATTTTTCAGCGCTTTTTCACGTTCCATAATTCCTATTATGCAACTTGACATTATTGGCGCAAAGTTAAAATGTCTTGATTCTGCAAAGTAGGAATGTCGCCCTGCTCGCTGTCGAGCGAGGGAGACGGCAGAATGGGATTGATCCTCATGAGCG
>NZ_JAMYLM010000040.1:0-25835 GCF_040317995.1 Mesorhizobium sp. M1334 | reverse complement strand
CCCAATGGACCCCGGAGCCAAAGCAGGAACAAATGGGCGCACACGGCTGAACAAGGAGACGGAACGACTGAAAGATCACCTTGACAAAGATTAGCCCATACAAGCGAGTGAGCGGCGTGTCGGTGGTCATCGGCGCTTTCCGGTAGGGTTTGGTTGTTGACGCCAACCCCATTTCGGAAGGACCACCGATGACCGACGACATGATGAACCTGCGCACGCTCGTGGAGAAGACCCCGGATGTCGCGAAGAGGAGACCCATCCGGAAGATATCCTCGCTTTGATATCTAAGTCGAGATCAGGTTTCTCTCAGTCGAGCCCGAAATACTTCCGCAGGGAACGGTGCGTCATCTCGCGGACCGCATAGCGGCCGACGGCGCGATTGCCGTCCCAATGCCAGTCATCGTTCCAGCCGAGCATGAACGCCCGCTTGTTCTTGGTCACCGTCCGAGTCCGGATCGTTGTCCTTGACTGAAAATGGGAGATGTTGTCGATGCCCGCGTCGTTTAGGAGCGAAGCGTCGAGCACAGGACCGTGCTCTGCGATCACACGCAGCCCCAGCTTGGTCTTCTCTTGGGCCGCCTCCATCCAAAAGCGGATTTGTTGTTCGTCTAGTTCTACAACATCGGTCATGTCGATGCCTTCATAGTCTGAGACAGCCGCGGCTGGATTGTCGACGATCAGCGAATCTAGCCCGTTGAGATTCAAACGGGCTAAAATTTCGGCGCGCGCTGAGACGCTCAGCTTGGCGAAGTCGGCTAGGTCTAGTAAGATTTGCATGTTGTACCTTGTGGCTAGTTTAGATTGGCCTTTGGTCGGGCAAAATAGAATCTAGCTACGGCAAGATCCGCTGTCAACAGCTTTGTGCCGAGGCATGATGGATTTTTGGTATGGCAACTTTGGAGCCTTGTCCGGCTTCCGGACAGGGCTTTGGAATTTCTGACATTCAAGATCCGTTTGCAAGCGACAGGGCTGTCACGCAGTGAGATCCGGTTCTCGGACTCCTCCATGGCCCAAAGAGGGCAACATCCAACCGGCGGCGATTCATGCTGATGTAGTAAGGCATTAAAAACTTTAATCGAGCACATTATCCTCTGGTCGGGCGCCGGGGTCAGGAAAGTCGATGCTCGCCGAGCGGCTGCCGTCGATCCTGCCGTCGCTGGCGCCCAGGGAATTGCTCGAAGTCTCGATGATCGCCTCCGTGGCCGGCGAGCTCGGTCGAAGGCAAGCTGACCGACCGGGGGGACGGTTGCGTGCTTTGGTTATCCAGTCGACGTCGTAACCGTGAGTTTTGAATACATTAGGGGAAGATGGCGAAGCTGCCGGATTTCGCCTGTAAATGACCGCTGGTGGGCAAAACTCCGACTACGACTAGGTACATTTCGCCGGAAACCGACAGCGTGACGATAAACGGTCTAGTCCCGCCGTTTTCGAAAACTCCGGAAAAGGTCGTGTAAGCGCGCTGGCAGAGTACAGGAACCATGAATCCAAGATACCCCCTCGCCCCGCTGATTTCCATGAAGGAGAACTGCCAAGCCCAGCAGAAAGCCGGCAGCCGGTCCGCTGTCCCTGTTCGCGCTGCTGCTGCTGCAAGCAAAGATTAAGATTCTTAAAACAGCGAACCAAAAACCTTCCTTCCCCGACTTGGTGGTCCCGCTGAAAGCAAAAGGCAACATCAGGTGGGCTCTCGGCCCAGCTAGCTAAATCCGGAGTCGCGGCTGTCGAGAACTGAACCCATCCGTATCGCCATTCAGTATATTCGTCTTTGAACTTTACAAAGGAATATTCGCCTGTCTCAGCAAGTATTCCCTGAATATATCTGACATCTGCTTTGCCGAAGGCGGCATGGTCCCGGGGGGAATAAAATAGCTCCAGGGAACCGGTACTCGTCAAACCAGCCGTCTGTCGAAATGCTTCGCCACTCATTAGCCCGGCAGCACTTCCCACTGTGGCGCCCTGCACCTGCGCGGCTTCCTTGGTGAGGCTTTGCCAACTAATCCCAGGCCGGAACAGGGACATATATAAAATATGAGCGGGATAAACATAGTTCGCCTCACTCGACGAAAGCCGTTTCATAAAGCCCCTCGCGGCGGCTAGAGCTGTAGGGCCTACTGGACCGACACCTTTCGCCCTGTTGAAGTCCCCATTTATAGCAATAAGCGCCCGCGCATAGTCTAACAACGCAACATCCACTCTTAAGCTGGCGGGCAGGCATCGAGTCGCAGCCACACCATCGGCGTATGCGGTGTCAATCTCAAGATCATCCGCCCTCGACGTCTTTTTTGCGTAAAATTTATCCGCCACACGGTTGTAATAAAACTGGAGAGCGCCATACCTAAAGTACTTGAGCCTCTCGACGCTTTCCGCGTCGCATGATTGTGAGAATAATTGGCCCCCTTCAATTTGTTGAAATCCGAGAGCAAATCGATCAACAGGAAATCTCTGGGTGAGGCGCCTTGCTTGATAGCGCAGCGTAGGGTCGGGGGAATTCAAAAAAGAAATCAGCAACCGATAATCGGAGTCATCAAATAGTCTGATCAATTGGCTAAGATCTCTCATCCTGTACCCTGGTGTCAACTCGCGCTGCTCGCTATTAATTAGCTCCACTAAAATGTCCAGGACCGCCGCGCGGGCTCGATCCGTGAGATGTGTGTCCCTTAGACTTTTCCTCAACTCCGTGCTGTAATGCGTTCCGTCCTCGCTCAATCCCTTTTTTGCTTCAGCGGCGTTCCTTTCGTCGCTCCCGATCAAATCATTCAGCAGAGATTGATAGTCCTCTTCGGCTGCATATGCGGATCCAATCCAAAATCCGTGAACCAGAGCGAATGATTCAGTTCCTGGGGAAGAAAGGCTTCCCAGTTTCTCCGTCTCTAGAGGAGGAGGAATGGGAAACTCCGACGGTTGACCAACGAGAGGCTCAACGAGAGGCGCCAATTGCTTCAGCCTCGTAAGGCTCAACATGACGCCGTCGGATTCGATTTTGTTCTCGACCGATTGGCTAGGCGAGCCCGGATGGGTTGAAGATCTTAGGCAATTTGATACGGCGTAGCGGGCTGCTTCGGCATCTCCGACGTACTCAGGGTTAAATTTGACGATTATCTTTGGGCTTGCTTTCCATTTCTCGAGAAATGAGGTTTCCTTGAGCTCCTCTTCTTTTGAAGCAATTTCATTGTGCTGGTATTCTACAACATCTATCCGACATTCCCTCGATTTCTCGAAGCGCAGCAATAGAGTAGAGTCCCGCCGGCCGAGCGGAGTTTCATCAAACCTGATGACTAGGATATCATTTCGCCGTTTCTGCACCCAAAAATCCGCTGGAAGCTCTGTCGCTACCAAGCTTTTAGGAATATCCTGAATCTCAAGTTGAAGACCCACCTGTGCCCCACCGCGACAGAAGGAATCATAGGTAAAAAAGGAAATTAGGAACACTGTAACTAAGCCGGCTATACCGCCAACTGCGGCGTAGCCAAATTGCCCAATTGGGAGCGTGCCTTTCGCCCCAATTTCTCCGCCTATGAATGCGCCCGCCATAGCTGTACCCAAGGCGAAGAACGCAGTGAGTGGGTAGAATGCGTTACAGACAATCTGCGGCCCTCCATCTGCAGCCCTAACAGCAATGTAGAAGAAGCCTAGGAGAACAAGACCACCGAAAACTGCTCCTACAACGAGGCGCCAAGGCGGTCCTGCTGGCAAAGGTCCTCGTTCAATTGCGTCAAGAGCGGGATCAGTAGACTGGTCGTGGTCCGGATTTGTCATTTCAGCCCCCTTGCCAAAACGTATTTCCGCTCACGAACGCCGGCGGAAATACGCTTGGCGGCCTAAGGTATATTAGCATCCCGTTATTTTATTGTCGATACGAGAACTGTCCTTCGCATCTTTGACATAGTGAGCGATGACTCTCGCCTGTCCGTTCCTGCTGCCGCGTCGTGAGAATGCCGGCAACCAGCCCCTTGGTTCCGAGGGCAGGATTGAGAAAGATTCTCGCTGCGTCTGAGCAGGCGCCGAAACAGCGATTCGACGGGGGACGAAAGACGTAGCATAGAGATGCTTGTTCAGCGCATTGACGATATGGGCTTCTATCATGGCGCGATCCCCCGATCGTTCTCGGAGGGATAGTCGCAGTCGCGCTAATATACGTCACCTGTCCGATCGGACAGTTGACGCGCTCAGGGATGGATCAAACGTCGCCGCACCGCCTCAACGACAGCTTGCGTTGTGGTGCCGACGCCAAACGCTTCCCGAGCCCTTGTGGCGTGCCATTTGACGGTGCGCTCGGCGAGGCCAAGTATCTGGGATGTTTCCGAAGAAGTCTTGCCGGCTGCGGCCCACAAAAGCACCTCCCTTTCCCGATCGGTCAGAAGACCTTCGTCGCCTTCATCGTCATTCGACAAAGCCTGGATCGACATGCCCGCGTATACCGC
Source organism: Mesorhizobium sp. M1334 (assembly GCF_040317995.1). Lineage (NCBI taxonomy): Bacteria > Pseudomonadati > Pseudomonadota > Alphaproteobacteria > Hyphomicrobiales > Phyllobacteriaceae > Mesorhizobium > Mesorhizobium sp. M1334. Next base: position 21,417 of record NZ_JAMYLM010000040.1, on the reverse strand, counting down.
CATGGTCACCAGTTGCACCTGATGGCGCGGCGACAGGGTGCAGGACTTCGCGGAAGACGCAAACGAGAGCACGGATTGCCAGTGATGAACGCTGAGCATCGGCACGGCGAAGCCGCTCGAGATGCCAAACTCCGTCGCCTCGCCGGCAACGCGACGTGAGCCCTCCGTATCTGACCACTTTGCCGGGACTTCGGCCCAAAGAAATGGCTTCAGCGTTTTTGCTGAATAAATGCAGACGCCGTCGACAGACGCATGCTCGGCTTCGATATAGCGTTCGAACCAGCCGGCCGGCCAGCCATTCAGTTCCACCATCGGCGCAAGTTTCTGCCCGCCAAGGGGGACGCCGCTCAGGATGAGATGTTCGAAGCCGAGCTTTCGCACGGTCTCAAGCAAATCGGCCAGCAGCGGCCCCGTTGCCGTGTGTTTCCTGCAGCGTTCGATAAAGTCGAACACGTCTGAATCGAGCATGCCAGAGACTCCCGCCTCTATGCCACGATGGAAGTGTAACCTAATTTAGAAGCGCCGAATATACTATTATGACGTGCACCGTTTTGTCAGCATCAAAGAGAATTGAACTGCGTCCATTGATGAAATTGTCAAATTGTCGTGGCTGCCGTGGGGAGCGAATAGCTTGGATGGCTCGCAGGATCGACACGTCCCACTCACCGCATGTCTCCGCCACCAGCGTTTGCGGCCAGACCTCACAGTTTCGGAGGATCGCGTCCTGCAGCATCTCCTTGTCCAATGACAGGTCGGCGACCAGCTTCCTCAGCTTGCCGTTCTCGTCCTCAACTGCTTCAGCCGCTTCATCTCCGTCGGCAGCAGTCCGTCGTATTTCTTTTTCCAGTTAATGTACGTCGCCTAGCTGATTCCCGCCCGCCGACAGATCTCGGCAACAGGAATCCCGTCCGCTCCCTGCTTCAGAATAAACGCCTTCTGCGCGTCCGAAAACTTCGATGCCTTCATCGTTTTCCGCTCCTCCCAGCCAAGGGACATTACCGCAGAAAACTCCACTTTCGAACGGTCCAGTTTTCAGGAGTCACAGCAGACGAAGAAAAGCAACTGATATGCTGATACAAGGATCTATCTTTTTGGCAGCAGCAATCTACTCGTGATCTGCGGCCTTCGCGCGCGCCTCTGTTCTGTCGAGGGTGTCCGGCACAAGCCGTTCTGAGAACCCGGCAAGGAATGACCAGACAAGAAGTTTCGCGAGATCGGCAGTTGGGCCTAGAATTGTTAGTCCGCTTGGATCCATTATTTTGCTATGTGTGGAAGAAGGAGAAACTCCACTCTCAGATGCTTGCCATACAACATGCTCTCCAACGGAGATGTTTCCCAAATCTGGAAAGGCGGCACCGCCGATAATGCCACTTCGTAGGAGAAAATAGAAGATGAATGCGCCAATCATACCGTACAGGAGACGCACGTATAGCATCCGTGGCTGATATTCAGTCATGACGTCCTCAAACCCAAATGTCTGGATATTCATCTGGAACCTCATAACTCTACTAAAGTATGCACCGAGGATTCCAAACGCGGAAACCATGCCAAGACCGAAAATCGGGCTAGAGGAGAATAGCCTGTGTCCTTTCGCGATATCGCCTAGCGCCATGGGGTTACCGTCGGATTGCAACGAGAAGATTAGGAAATAGAGAAGCAATGGCAATACCGATATAGCCATTACGCACAGCCCGAAAAAGAAAAGGCGCGATGCCGTCTCGCCTCGAAGCCTTCTGTTAAATCGATGGTTGATAAACCATCTCTGGAGATCGTCAAGAAGCGCGATATAAGCTGCTCGCTTACGTTGCAATGCAGTATCGTTTTCATCTGACCCATCGAATATCTTTGCATTATTCTCGTGTTGAGCCAGAGTTGCTAACTTACGCGATCTCGCCAACTGAATCAGAATCAAGAATTCCGTCGTTAGTTGCGGCTCAGCAAGCACCAAACCGATCGTCTGCTCGGCGGCGTTCAGCTTGTACCATTCCTCCGCACCCGACTTCCAAACCAGAGGGTCGGGAAAAAGTTCGTCTATTGCGACCTGTGCTGCGGGATCTGCCACGTTGGATCGCGTGGCCTTCCAGATCGTCTGAAGCGATAGCCATTCGTGGGCGAGAATTTCGTTCTTCTCCTCTGGAGCGCTGCCCAAAAGCTTGTGTTTGATGCCACGTAAGGACTGAAAGTTCATAGACATTCGACCACCCCTTGCCTTGAACAAACCGGGTAATATCTCGTTGCCCGCACCTCGGCGACTGCCTCTGCCTGGCTAGTTCCGCCAGCGATCCGGCATAAGCCGTTCGCCCGTCGCAGCATCGGCAAATCAAATTCCCAGTGAGGCAATTCCGTCCTTCGCCGATAACAGTCATGCCGACCGCTAAATCGAGATATCAAAGTAGAGGCCAGTGCTGGCGATGCCTGGAATTGGCCGCGCCGGCGTTTCGTCGATACGCACTACACCGACTTTTGCCATGGCTTTGAGCGCCTCTAACAAGGCCGGGAGCGGCATGTTGCCCCAATTTTTGTCCAGGGCCATCTGATGGTTGACCGGAACTGCCGCTACAAGCAGGTTCTTCATTAGGTCGAGGCCTTTGTCGCGCAGAGTGGCGTTGTGGCTGCCGTGATGGCCGACCTTATAAAAGATTGTGCGCGCCAGCAGATCCGGGCCTGTAACCCGTTTCCCGTCCACGTTCCATGAGAGGTCCTGCCACGACAGCCAATTGCCCACTTGGGCGTCCGCGACGAACAGAAGCACTTCCCCATCGGCAACGAACTCGATGGCCAGCACCAAGCTTGTGTTGTTCGTGGCGCTGTCGAGCGCCAGCGCCAGTTCCGAAGCGCCGTCTAGCCAGGCTGTGTCGACCATGCGCCACGCCGGTGCGTCCTCGCCCGGGCCCCAATAGCGCCGACGAAAGAAGTCCATGCCCCTGGCACTGGCAAACGGGATGGGGCGCAGGCCGTCGAAAGGCGAATTGCGGTCCTCGGCGGAGAGGGCGCTCGCCACGTCAGCGGCCGGCAGATGCGCAGAAACGCCATAGGTCTCGGGGTTTCTGGTCGACGGCAGGGTGCGACGGATCTGCTTGGCATCGGGGGGTGGGCCAAGGATGTAGAACCGAACGTCAGGATCGGAAAGATGAACTGGATCGTCAGCTGGGCGGCAATAGCGCACATCGGCCTTCGCCATAGCTATTTTCAGGGCATCCTCGGTCGAATGGCCTCCCGCAGCCCCAAAAAAGCCCACCAACGCATCGATCTCGGCCGCTTGGTCGGCGTCTCCTGCCATGGTCATGGCCGATCCGGCCAGTCTGAGGGCGCTGATGGCCCTCTTGCGCTCATCCCGGAGCTCGTTGGCGAGGCGGTCATTGGGATCTTCTGTCCATGCCACCCAGACCTTATCGACGTTCAGTTTGGCAAAAGAGTCTTCTGCCTGGATAAAGCCGGACAGATGGTCCCAGTGCTGGTGTGTCGCCACTAGCAGATCAATGTGGGAATCGGTCTCCTCAAGCACATTGTCCATCACTTGCGTCATGATCTCGCCAGCCCTTTTGGTGCCGAGTATCACCCCGCAATCAATGAGAATCCGGTAGGGGTCGCCATGCTGCCTCGCCAGCGTCACGAGGAAGCAGTCTCCGAGACCCTGCCGATACATGCGAATTTTGCCCCGCGCAGCCGTCGGCGATCCGGCCGCATCGGCCCCCTTGGGCGGGGCGGCACTGAGCTTTGTGGTCGATTTCCGTGCCATGTCGCGCCCCTAGCTCATGCCGTGAAGGAAGGCGAACGGCTCCCTGCCCGCCGGTGGCCCACCGAAATAGCAAGCCCGCAGGTTCTCGTTCATGCGGCTGCGATAGTCGCGTTGGGTTGCGATCCGGCCGGCGCCCATGAGTTTCTTGGTAACAACGTAGCGGACTGTGGTGGACTTGAGGTCGATAAGGAGCGTGCAGCCTCCGCGATAGCTGGTGCCATCGGGAATGGCTGGGCGCCAGGTCTGAGTGATCTCGACGACAAGATCGGTCTGGCTCTGTCCGTCTGGTCCGACACGGCGTGCCGGTCGTACCGAATGCACCTCGATGCCCCCGATGGTGCCGTCAATTGAGATGCCGTCAGCAAGCGGAATGGTTTTGGGACGGGTCTCTCGAACGAAACCGAGCGCCGTCAGTTGTTCATCCGAGACGTGCTCGCGGGAAACAAGCCAAGCGTGAAAGATCGCTGCGTTATGTTGCGACGCTTCGTAGGCTTTCTCGCGGTCACCGTCCAAGTTCCAGGTGAGTTCCATCTTGCCGAGCACGCTCGCAAGATTGTCAAGGCCCAGCACTGGAGGGTCCCATACCAAGTTGGCGGGGGATAAATGGCGAACGCCAGGTGGCAGAATCCCCCGGTCGCGGAAAGCAGCTGCGAAGGCCGTGCGGTATCCGCGCGGGTCGTCGGGTACCAGGTCGCGGTCGGCGGTTATCAGCGCCCTTAGGTAATCGCCGAAGGTGATGTCTACCGGCGGGCAATAATCGAGCGCCCGGATACACATAGCTAAAACCTGCCCGGCAACCTTGCTAGCCTCGTCGGCCATCCGGTCGGCAAGATCGACCGGAATTTCACCAGGCGGCAGGATACCGGTGCCACTAGTAGCGAGGCGAACTAGGTCGGCTGTGCGTCCCTGATAGATGGAGAGAAAAGCGGCAAAAACTGCCGAAACCAGCACCGAACCGAGCGCGTGCGGCTCCTTGCTTGGATCATAGTCGCTGCGCATGACCTTGGCGGGATTCCATTTGCCGTGCTTATCAGTTCTGCCAATTGCATCGCGCAGCGCCCCATAATTGCCATTCATGGCCTGGCCGAACTCTACAGCGAGCTGACTCAGCAGACTTTCCTGCGACAGGTCGCCAGCGGTCTTTCGAATTTGATGCTTCAGGGCCTCCGGCAAGTTGAAATGCTGGAACAGCGCGACGATGTCGGCGAACGCCTCATGAAAGGCCAGGACATCCGGATTGGTCGGCTCGCGAAACCTCCGGTGCAGACCATCGAGCAGGGCGTGAGTGGTTTCGTGTGCGATAACATCATGCGACAGTGCTGCGAAGTAGACTCCGTGTGGCAAGCCAAGGCCGGCGCTGTCGCCGGCGGCGGTAAAATAGCCAAGCAGCAGCGCCTTACGATCTGGACTATAGAATGCGTTCGCGGCGCGGATGGCATGCGGATAAATCCGTAGTCGCTGGATGTAGCTGTCCTTCATGCCCCTTATTTCGCCCGGTTGCGGCGCCCATAGGGCAGATCGACCCAGCGCCCGCTCGAAACGCTCGATGGTCCGCATGGCGACTGCGTACGTCATCTGCTGGTGAAATTGTGGATCGCCCTCGGAGGGCGTCAGCCCGTCCTGCATCAAAAGGTAAGGGTGGTTGAGGTCAACCGGCGCATACGCGCAGCGGCTCGCCGGATCGACATCGACCACTTCGATATATTCGCCCACCGGCCCCGGCAGCAGGTCTCTCTCCCATCGTACATCGATTACTGCGCGATTGATCGCTGCGGTGCCCATATCGGTGGCGAGCGACGGATCGACGGCAAAGACTTGCAACCGACGGCGATTTGGCGGCCGGACCACGGGCGCCATCGCCGTATCGAGCCGTTTCCTCGCGATCGCATCGCCGGCCGGCGTTGGGGACGTGACTGGAGCAACGAGGGATACCGGCACTGACGTCCTGCCGCCATTCTTCAGTGCCGTGCAAAGTGCCCTGGAGACACCCGGCTGCGCCATCAACGCGTCGGCAATGTTCAACTTGTCCCTCGGCGTCAGCGAACGCGGATCCACGGCGGGATCAGGGAGTAGGACCTCGACAGCGGCGGACTGCGAGAGTTGAAGAGCCTCGAGTTCCAGCATCCGGCGGCCGTGTGGGGGCACGGCGCCGAAATCGCCGCCGGTGAGAACGTCCAAGAACGGGAAATTGGCACTGTCGGACGGCGCCTTGACCAGGTCGGCAGGCCTCGGCGGTGCAATTCCCAATGCCGCAAAGGCCTTGAGTTCGCCGCGTCCCAGCCTAGCGGCATCCGGGCTGCCGGCAGCGGAACGAAACAAGGCCTGCCGTACCGCTTCTGCGCGCATCCAGTCTTGGCCATAGGCCGCCAGCTTGGCTGCATTCAACTGTATCCAAAGGGCAGCGGCCGCAGCAATTTGCGGCGTGGCCGAAGAGGTGCCGTTCCCATCGAAATCTATGATTTCCGGACAGCCACGTCGGGCCCAGGTGGTATTTGGCGTGCAGGCGGCGAGGGCCGTTCTCATCTTGGATGGCGGTCCGTAATTGCCAGCCATCAGATTTAGCGCCAAGTCGGCGTAGGCCCGGTGGTCCGCCATCACCCCGCAGGCGGCGACGACGCGGCCAAAGCGGGCCGGATAGACAATGTTGCGCGTAGGCAAGTTGGCGTAGTTGTTGCCGGCGGCGGTGACGATGAATACGCCTTGCTCATACAGGGCATTGACCGCCTCGGCCCAAGCCTGGGAGGCGAGCCCGCCCATGCTCATAGTGACGACGTGGACGAAAGTGGCTGGATTGACCGAAAGGCCGTGGACGTAATCCAACGCTTGTGCGATGGCGCTATTGTAGAATAGCAGCACACTGTTGGCGACGCGGATCGGCACTACCTCAACCTCCGGTGCGCCGCCGAGGACAAAGAACGCACCGAATCCCTTGCCCGCGAGCAAGCCAAGTGTGCCGGTGCCGTGGCCTGGATTGGCGAGGCCCCCGCTTGTGCCACGTTCGGTAGCATCATCGGACAGGTCTGAGTCGACGAAGTTGTGTTGGAGGGCAAGGTTCATATGTGCGGGGAGAGAATGATGACCAGGGTCGTAGCCTGTATCGAGGTGCGCGACACGTACCCGGCCGGCAGCTGCCGGGCCCGCTTTCGCGATGGCCTCATCGAACTGCGAAAACGCCCGCTTCCGCAACCAAAAGCTGTCGGCATTAGTCGGGTAGGACGTGTCCTGCTTGGCCGCGTTACTGCAGCCTCTAGCTAGCGCGAGGCCCATGGCCTTTTCGTCCCCGGCTAGCCAACGCTGCTGCAAATCCGGTTCCGCGAATTCTATGCCGCCAGCCAGACGGAACTCATCCGAGAGTAACTGATGGCAGGCGTCCCAAGGATTGTCGCCGCTATCGTCCGAAGACAGAACGTGCCATGCGACGCCTGCGGCCATTCCTTGGCCTGTTTGAGATCCAATGCTGCGAAATAGCGGCACAGCCTGATATTTCCGCTGCGCTTGGGTCAGTGTCTGTCCGGTAAGGGTGGAGTTCGCCTTAACCAACAGTCGCAGCATTGCCAGCTCCATCCTTTCGGGATGTCTCAATCGCGATCCACAAGTTGGTACGGTCCTGACAGCGGCCGAATTGCAGTTGTTAGACTTCGCTCCTAGCTCGACGCGACGAAGTCCTTCCCCGCGTCGTTCCGGACCCGCTCCTGCGCTATTCGTATTTCCTTGGGCAGTATAAGAAGCCGCGGCACGGAAGCGCCCGCGCCGCCGACCGTCGTCACCTAACCGCGGAAGGTATCGCTTAGACCGCGTGTGAGTTTATTCTGTACTCTCGCTGCCGCTTCGCCCTTAGTCACGGCACCATCCTTGTTGCTGTCCAGACCGTTGTTCTGCTGGTACTGGACCGTCGGCACCCTGAACATCACAAAAGCTTCGGCCTTGCCAACGGCTGCCGGCCAGAGGATCGCCATGTACACGTCGGATAGAGTCTTGAGCCTGCCTCTTTGCGGCTTAAAATACTGCGCCACATAGTCGAGTTGGCCGACTTCGGTCATTGCTGCAAGTTTGCCGGTAGTTGTGCCCAACCCCTTTGCCGTGCTTGGCATGAACTGGATCAACCCTGTCGCGCCGCTCACCTTGTTTACAGTGTTCGAGCGAAAGCGTTCGCCTGTCTCGAAGGCCATACACGCCATCAAAAAGCTCGCGTCACAGCCCAACTCATCACAGATCGTGATCACCTTGTCCTTAAATGCGGCGCTGACTTTCTTTCCGAAGGCTATCTCGGTCATGTTCTCTCCTCCCCATTTCGGCCTTCCCAACAAAGGGCAGCTGCGTTCCTCTCCGCACGAGAAGTGAGTGATTGATCCCAAGGATCTTTCGGACACTGGCCAGTGCCGCCTCATTCACTTCGATATACGCGACGATGTACCACTCGCCGTTTTCTTCCCTTGCCATGCCCATGGGCTCGACCCGCCATTTCAGGGCGCCATGGTGCGGCATGAAGTAGGTTTCCTGGATGCCGCCCACAGCGCTGACCCCTTCGTCGAGAGCGTATTCCATCACCGCGCAGCAGAGCTGTGTCAGCGTGCCCCGCAGTCCGGCAGAGCGCCTGTCAGGAACAACGAAAGTGCGTGTCCACTCGGCCCAATCCGGGCGCCTCGGGACCCCTGAGTTCTCGCACATGTGGGGAAAGACTTCCGACACCATATGCGGTTCGCTGGTCGGGATCAGCCGCGCCGACGTTACCACCCGGTCGTCGTCGATACCCAGGAGATACGTCGCAGCATCGGTATCGAACTGGTCTAGTTCGCGACCATCCGGGCTTGGCGGCCGCCACCGCTTCTGGTGCACAAAAAAATCGTGCCGACGGCGCAGAAATTCGTCGAACTCATTTTCATAGAGATGTCTGTTCTGCGCATTGACGACATGAGCCGTAATCATGGCGCGATCCCCTGACCTTCTCGGGGATAGTTGCAGCCGTCCTAAAGTACGTCACCTGTCCGATCGGACAGTTGACGCGTTTTAGGGATGGATCAAACGTCGCCGCACCGCCTCAACGACAGCTTGCGTTGTGGTGCCGACGGCCAGACGTTTTGCCCGCGACAAAGAGGATTTCGCGGAGTTCATTGCCGAAATTTCTTAGGCAGCGGTAGGAAATGGCAAAAGGTCTGATCTTGCTGTTGAACAGATTCAAAACAAAAGATGGGTGCTGAGACCATCCATACACGGCAGGATTACTCGCAATACTCAAGACATCACTCGAATTATGGCGGCATATGCCTCACTATGTAGCAATTTTTATCCCATTGGATATATCGGGCATTTAGGAGGTAATTCGTGGCGGAGCAACCATCAAATGAATCGAGAATGCAGGCCCGACTGAACGCACTATTGGCAGGTCCTGGGGTGGGGTTGGCCATACTGTATGCAGCCGCGATAGGAGCTTATTTTCTATTTAAAGACCTTCAAACGCGCGACCTGTCTCAGACGAGTTCGCAGATTTTTGCGCTCGGTAGTCTGGCCGTTGTCCTGATTTTGCTTTTTGTGGGCGTTCGAATTGTCAACTCATCTTCAGCCACACAAAAGGACGTCATTCCGGACAAAGACCGAAAGCTCCTGGAAGCGCTTATATCCGATTCAAACGAGAAGGCGATTGATCAATACGTGCGCTTGAGCAGTTTGACGGGAGGAACCGGGCTCGCCACCAAACTGGGACTCACGGGATTGCCGTTGCTAACAGTAGCGCTGACGCTAATTTTCTGCAGTCTTGAGCTCTACAAGCCCGGCACAGGTTTTATGGACCTGACCAAACTGACTTTGGGTGCTTTTATTGGGTCGTTTGTCCAAAGAGTTGCGACCTCACAATCGGCCGGTTCGGCAGGTCGGGTGCCGCCCGTTGCGTAAGAAATATTCAGGGAAAGCGGGGTGGCCAAGATGTACTTGCTAGCCGTTGCCATTATACTTACCGGTGTAATTGGCGCAAGCAGGGTGTATCTTGGTGTTCATTGGCCGAGTGATGTGCTGGCTGGATGGGCAGCTGGAGCCTTTTGGGTTACCGTTTGTTGGATTTTGAAGATCCTGGTCCGAGGTTCGGAAGAATGACGGCAGGGACGGTCAAGATCTGCAGTTCATCCAGTGGCCGGGCTTTCTGAAGGCCGCGCAATCGACGCCTCAGTTCCATTCGCGGTTCGACAGGACGAGATTTCTCATTACGGAGGTTGCTTTGATCCCGTATGTGTTAAATACCGGTTCAGCCTAGGGTATGTCCGCCGAAAGTAGAGGCTCACGGCAACGCAGTTGCCTGCGGTTCATGTACTATAATTTCATCCGCTTGCTTCACTGCGGATGACCCCGGCGATGGCTGCCGGCGTGACCGGCAAGCTTTGGGAAATCGGGGATATCGTCGCGCTGATCGAGGCGAAGGAAGCTGAGAAGCCAACGGCACGCGGTGCGTACGAGAAAGACCATAGGCATGCAACCTGAAACCGAATTGCTTAGCCGACTAGGACTATATTTGACCATCATGGTTGTTGTCGTTTCTGTATGCGCGACCATTATTGGAGGAATCGCCTTTTGGAAGACTGAGAAGGGAGGCGCTAAGACGTTTAGCCTACTTGTTCAAAGAGCGTCTGCTATTCAGATGGCGACTGTTGTACTCATCATATTGGGCGCCTGTTCACTTCGCATGTTGAACCTAATTTCATCCGAAGCAGTCGTCTCCATCCTTAGCGGGGTTGCCGGATATGTCCTCGGCGGCGTGTCGCGTTCATCGGCGAAGAATGATGTAGCCGACGAAAATTCAAACTGACCACTACCAGGCTTTGCAGTTCTTGTGCTGGGCTCACTGCCGGTCCTGTGACGGTTTTCCTTGGGGACCTGCTGTACAGGTAGCTGCTGGTCGTCACGACACACAGCGATGCTGCGACACGGGGTGGTCCATTTATGCGATACCGAGCTTACGGAATGCGCGCCTGCAACAGTCTGGCCAGGGTTCCCGTGTCAAAGCTTGCCGTTACGGCATAGTCTCCCTCGATCACCAGGGGGCGTCCCAGCGGGACAACACGAAAATGCAGCTGAACCAGCCGCAGCAGCCAGAGCGGATTCATCTCGATGATGATCGTGTCGATACCACGAGCCAGACCCCATTCGACGATTCCTGGGCGGCAACGGCAATGACACGCTGAATGGCGGCAGGAGCGCAGATGTACTGACCGGCGGGCAAGACGCCGACAGGTTTCTGTTCACAGCGATAACGGACAGCAGCCCGGGCACTGCGGACGTCATCACCGACTTCGTGCGCGACGTGGATATCTTCGACTTCTCAGCCATCGACGCGAACTCGAAGGCAAGGGGGATCAAGCCTTTGCCTTTGCGGGTCATAACTCCAGCACCCTCGCCGACAGCGTGTCGTGGTTTGAAAGCGGTCTTAACACGATTGTTCAAGCCGACGTGAATGGCGATACGACGGCGGACTTCACGATCGTCCGATCGTCCTGGCCGGTGTCAATCATAATTTGGCCGCGTCAGATTTCCTTCTCTAAAGAATATTCAGCGGCCGAGCCGGTGGCCAAAGACGGTACGCGCTTTGCCTTGGTCGAAAGAAACTTGCGAGCTGGCGGGCCCATATTGCCCCCCCACCCGCCTGCCGACAAACTCCCGCGGGGGCACTACCGGCGACCAGACGCTGCTGGCGGCAATCGTAAGCGCCACGCCGCTCCCAATCGTAAGCGCCACGCCGCTCCCTCGTGCGGGGCATGAGGTGAATGTGCGAAGAATCCCCCCGATCGCGAGAGACGTAGGGCCCACATGGGATGACCCAACGCGCAGTTGCGCCGGGATTGCGTCGAGCCGCTCGCTGACATCTTCGCCGATCCTGGCCATCTCGCCGCAGCCGCATGGGCACAGCGTGCTCTCGGGCTCGATGATCCAGCCCAATTGCCCAGTGTCGCGCGATCCAGTTGGATGCCCTGGCGGGCGTAGATCTCGGCCTGCCGGTTCATCCAGGGGCGTTCGGACGGCTCGTCCGGTTCGCGCCGGCGCAATCGTGGCCGCTTACCTGCCCATCTGCCGCGGGTGAAGCGTCAAGAAGGGCTTCTTCTGGGCAATCGCCTCCGATGACCGCGGCCATGGTGGCCAAGGCCCGCCCATCGTGCTGTTCCACTATGCGCCCGGGCGCGGCGGCGAGCATGCCGAACGCTTCCTTCAAGGCTTCGGCGGACAATTCCTGCAGGTTGACGCCTATGAGGGCTATGATCGGCTGACACGCCTGGAGCGGCCACAAGGGCCGTGGCTGCTCGTCCATTGCTGGAGCCACCTGCGCCGACGTTTTCCGCAATCCCTTATGCCGGCGTCCCAGGTCAAAATCTATCGCTGTGCCGCCAGCGACCAACCCGCCTGGGCGTGGCACGGCGGCGGGCGTAGTGGGCGCGCCATATCAGCCTTCAAGTTCCCCTGCTTCGCCGCCTAACAAGGCAGCGCACATCCTCCCCGTGTTCCAATTCAGCCGTTGCAACAAAATCTTTTCAAACTCACCAAACGTAAAAAAACCGCCTCGGTTATACCGAGACTGTTGCGTACTATGACAGACGTGGTTGCGGGCACTGGGATTTGAACCTGTGATTTGCAGGTTATGAGACCACGACTACTTGGCCAGGAAGAAGATCGGGTTGAAAGGGGACCTTCCTGTCATCTTTGCATCACCGTCAGTCTGCTCGAGATTGACCGCTCGAAACCGGGAGCACGAGCGGGCTGCGCAAACGTTGCAACAGATCCTTCAAGGAAATTCATAGACTCTTAGCAACTCCGGTTCGCTGTGAATGGTAGGCTTATTGCAACGTTTGAGTCAGTGGGGTCCGAACCGTGGCTTATTCTCCGACCCGCCGAACTGCGTGCAATTTCGGCTAAAGGCAATGGCAAGAAGAGCGCCCATCTTGTTTGTTCGACACAGCCATATCGCCTCAAAACAGTATCTTCACGGCCACCGAGATTGTCCGGTCGGTGGACAAGCAACCATATTATTTGGTTCGAAAGCTGCAACATCTGTGGAGAACGCGAAATGACAAATTCAGTAGGACGAGTGCCCAGGCTTTCCAAGTGGCTTGGTCCTGACCAATGCTGACACTGGTCAGTCGCCTACGGACGGCAGCGCATTTAGATCGCCTTCGAATTCTAGGCCTTTGCGCGCACGCGGACCTAACTGTCTGCCAGCTAGCGGAGATTCTGGGTCTGCGTCGTGAGCACGTTGTACGACACGTCCGGCTGCTGGCCAGAGCCGACTTTCTTTACTGCAACGAACAACGTCCGTGGTGCTCGTACAATATCAAAACAGGAGGTAAGGACGGCGGGCTGGTTCAATTGTTGGTTGATCTCCTGCCCCACGGCGATGGCTATCACAAACGAGACCTTCAACGGCTCGAAGCGGTACGAGACACGCGGCCGAAGGGGACCGCATGCTTGACCCTGAAATAGATCAATCCAATTGGAGCGCGAAGCTACCATGGACAACTCCGCCGACAGCGCCATCGCGCAGCCCGACACTTACGGACGGTCTCGCTTGGCGACGGTTGATTGCCGCGTTCACGAACTGCTTCTAAGACAGGAGCGGCAGGAGCGGACGACGCTCAAACTGATCGCATCTGAGAACTTTGCCTCCTCGGCCGTGCTGGAAGCAACCGGTTCGATTTTCATGAACAAGTACGCCGAGAGGTACCCCGCTGCGCGCTACTACGCGGGAAACGAGATCGTCGATGAGCTTGAGAACCTCGCCATTGAGCGCTTGAACACGTTATTCGGCAGCGAACACGCCAACGTCCAGCCTTATTCCGGCTCCCCGGCCAATCAGGCTGTCTATCGAGCGCTTTTAAGCCCCGGTGACAAGGTGATGGGTTTGCCAATTCCGGAAGGGGGCCACCTCACTCATGGTTGGGCCATCAATTTTTCCGGAACAGACTATAAGCGCGTCCCCTATGGGCTGCACGAAAAGACGCAGCAAATTGACTATGACCGTTTGCGCGAAACAGCAAAACGCGAACGGCCTCGGCTCATTTGGGCTGGCGGTACTGCTTATCCCCGTATCTTTGACTACGCGGCAATGGCAGAAATCGCTCTGGAGGCGAACTCCTACCTCGTGGCCGACATCGCGCACATCAGTGGCCTGATTGTCGCTGGAGTGCATCCGAATCCCGTACCCCATTGCGACGTCGTCAGCAGCACGTCTCACAAGTCGATCCGCGGTCCCCGCGGTGGCTTCATTTTGTCAAGGAATGAAGATCGCTATCAAGCGCTGTATCATTCGAAGGGCAAATACAATCTCGCCAGACGAATAGATCGCGCTGTCTTCCCTCAACTGCAAGGCGGGCCTCATATGAATGCCATCGCTGCGCTAGCAGTTGCCTTGCACGAAGCCGCGAACCCGTCCTTCCGAAGCTACGGCCAACAGACCGTCAAGAATGCCAAGGCTCTTGCACAGGCACTGATCGAGCGAGGGTATGACCTGGTTACCGGGGGGACGGACAATCACATGCTGATCCTTGATCTGCGCGATCGACCACTATCGGGCAAGGCCTATGCCGAGCGGCTAGCAAAGGCAGGCATCATCACAAACTTTAATATGGTGCCTGGCGACCCGCGGGATCCGGCGGTCACAAGCGGAATTCGCCTGGGGTCGCCAGCAGTGACGTCAATGGGCATGCGCGATGTGGAAATGGTGCAAATTGCTGGCTTCATTGACTGCGTCCTCCGGCGGCCTGATGACGAAGATCTCCATGCCTGCGTGCGAAGAGACGTTGCCGATTTGTGCGCTGCGTTCGAGGTCCCGGGCATCACCAACAGGTAAGGTGGGCTAAGCAAAATGCACCATACAACTCCAACACCCGAAACGAGGCATTTCATGGCTAGGCAGTTCGTGTTCTCTTCCGAATCGGTTGGCGCGGGACACCCGGATAAGTTGGCCGACAACATCTCGGATGCCATCCTCGATGCCATCCTCCGCACCGATCCCAAGGCGCGCGTCGCCTGTGAAGCGTTGGTAAAATCAGGGATGGTCGTTCTGGCTGGCGAGATTACCAGCGATGCGCGGGTGGATTATAGCCAAGTTGCGCGCGATACGATTCTGGATATTGGATACGACGATGAAGCCGTCGGCTTTGACGGCCGGCGTTGCTCCGTCGTTCATGCACTCACCGAGCAATCGCCCGACATCAGCCAGGGCGTTGACGAGGGACGAGGGCAGGACCTCCAACAGGGAGCGGGAGATCAGGGCCTCATGTTCGGCTACGCATGCCGCGAAACCGATACTCTGATGCCTTTGCCGATCCAGCTCGCTCATCGCTTGACGAAACGACAGGCAGATGTCCGGAAAGCACGACAGCTTGGCTGGTTGCGTCCTGACACGAAATCCCAAGTCTCAGTGCGCTATGACGGGTTGCGCCCGGTCGCCCTGGATACCATCGTCGTATCGACCCAACATGACGAGCAGGTCTCGCAAGAGACGGTCCGCGAGGGCGTCATTGAGGAAATCATAAAGCCTGTCCTGCCGACCCACCTGGAGACGGAAGGCATCAGAATTCTGGTCAACCCGACGGGGAGGTTCGTAGTCGGCGGGCCGCGCGGCGACTGCGGTCTCACTGGACGCAAGATCATCGTCGATTCCTATGGTGGGATGGGTCGTCACGGCGGCGGCGCCTTTTCGGGCAAGGACCCGTCCAAGGTTGACCGCTCAGCTGCCTATGCGGCCCGGTATGTTGCAAAGAATATCGTCGCTAGCGGACTTGCGGACGTCTGCGAGGTGCAGCTTGCTTACGCAATCGGCGTGGCCAGTCCGGTTTCTGCCATGGTCAACACGTTCGGGACAGCGAGGGTTGAGGAAAGAAGGATCGAGCGCCTCATTCTTGAGTTGTTTGATCTCAGACCGAAGGGCATTATCAAGATGCTTGATCTCTTACGCCCTATATACCGCAAGACCGCGACCTATGGCCATTTCGGCCGTGAAGAGCCTGACTTCACCTGGGAGAAGACAGACAGGGCCGACGAATTGCGTCGCGAGGCAGGACTTGCCGCCCCGTGAGGGGCTGGCGCCGAACGGATTGGCAAGCGGAAAGCCCATTCCCACTGGCCAGACCCGCCCGCGGCCGGCATGCCAGAAAGCCGGTGGGTACTTTGGCGGAGACATGAATTATGCCGGACTATGACGTGCTTTGTATCGGAAATGCCATCGTCGACATCATCGCCCAGTGCGACGAGGCGTTCCTGGAGACGAATGGCATCATCAAGGGCGCAATGAATTTGATCGACACGAGGCGCGCCGAACTGCTCTACAGCCGCATGGGCCCGGCCATTGAAGCCTCGGGCGGCAGCGCCGGCAACACGGCGGCGGGCGTCGCCTCCTTCGGCGGCCGCGCCGCTTTCTTCGGCAAGGTCTCCAACGACGCGCTCGGCGAAATCTACGCGCATGACATCCATGCCCAGGGCGTCGCCTTCGACACCAGGCCGCTTAACGGCGAACCGCTGACAGCGCGCTCGATGATCTTCGTCACGCCGGACGGCGAGCGCTCGATGAACACCTATCTCGGCGCCTGCGTCGAGCTCGGCCCGGAGGACGTCGAGGCCGACAAGGCGTCGGGCGCGGCCGTCACCTATTTCGAGGGCTATCTGTGGGACCCGCCGCGCGCCAAGGAGGCGATCAGGCAGACGGCTAAGCTCGCCCACGCCGCCGGGCGCGAAGTGTCGATGACATTGTCGGACTCGTTCTGCGTCGATCGCTACCGCGTCGAATTCCTCGATCTGATGCGCTCCGGCATCGTCGACATCGTCTTTGCCAACAGCCACGAGATCAAGTCGCTCTACCAGACCGCTTCATTCGACGAGGCACTGGCCCAGATCCGCAAGGATTGCAAGATCGCCGCCGTCACCCGCTCGGAAAAGGGCTCGGTCATCGTGCGCGGCGACGAGACCGTGACCATCAATGCGACCAGGATCCGCGAGCTGGTCGACACCACCGGCGCCGGCGACCTCTACGCCGCCGGCTTCCTCTACGGCTACACGCAAGGCCGCAGCCTGAAGCAGTGCGGCGATCTCGGCTCGCTGGCAGCCGGGCTGGTCATCCAGCAGATCGGCCCAAGGCCAAGGCAGAATCTGCGCCGAGAGGCCGAGCAGGCGATATTGCTGTAGGTGGGGAGCCAAGAACCAGCTGCCCACCCTTCTTAATCCAGCCCGAGCCTTTTCTTCAGTTCCGCATTCTCCTTGCGGAGACGATCGGCAAGCAGGCTCTTTAGCCGCTTGTTTTCTTCCTCGAGCGCGACGAGATCCTTCAGCCCGTCACTGTCCGCCGCCGGCGCCGCCGCCTTCTTCCAAAGATAATATGTCTGTTCCGAGATGCCGGCGTGCTTCACCGCACTCTTGAGAGTAGCGCCGCCGCCGATCGAGGTCTCGATCTGCGCCAGCTTCTGGGCACGATCCTTCGCGGAGTAGCTCTTTCGGCCTGTTCGCGCTGACGGCGGTGCTTCAGTGGCCGCGGATATCGGCTTGGCGCCGTTCTTGCGGGCAGGCGAGCTCGCCTCAGCTTCTGGCTTCCTCGACCGCCGCGCTCTCGCCTTCGGTTTTGGCGTTTCCGTTTTGTCTGCCGGTTCGCTAACTGCTGCTGACTCGGTTTCCAGAGGATTGGCCATGAAATGCTCCACTCGCGGTTCGTGCAAAGGTTCAGCATCAAGGACCACTACAGTAGAGTCAACAAGCTGACGATTTAACGGCTCGACTTCCTTTGTTGTCTCGGCCATCGCCGCGGCGATGTCGAAATTGCCCCAGATGGAACGTGCGGATTTTTGATAATTGCGCTTTTGTTTGACTTCCACGGTGAATGGTCGCGTCTGCCGCCTCATAGTTCCTTCCTGAATAGGAGAATGAAGTCGCCGCTCGAATTTTTGGCGCTTCCTGCTTAGCGCGGAGCATTATCGTATAGCCGCTCAACGGGCAAGTGATGCCGGTCTTCGATGGCTGACCCATCTGGGGGATTTGAGCGGCTTCGCGCGTCCTGCGCATGCCTGTAAGGCCGCCAAGTTTTCTGGGTTAGCAGGCGCGCACTGTGGCAGCTTGGCTTGTACGGCGAGGCCATGGTTGAGTGAGGCGAAATAAATCCAGCCCCGCGGTCAATCCCGAGGCTTCCCACAATGGCGAAGAGAACATCTTCACTCGTTCCTTTTGAGCACAAGACCTTCCGTTCGCTATGGTCGGCTGCACTCATTTCGAACCTTGGCACCCTAGTGGAAGGTGCGGCGGCAGCTTGGCTGATGACGAGCATCGCAGCAGTAATTTTTGATCGCCCATTCGTGCTGTGTACCAGCCCTGTGTCTTGCGCAAGTGGTCACGAACGGCTGCCGGAGCCTCGAAGACGCCCTAAAAACACATGCTGCGATTTTGAACACGCTTGATGTGTTAGATTAATTCATCCACAATGCGTGTGTTGAACACGCGAGGTGAGTTATGAACATGAAAGAGCTTAGGGTTCGACTGGGCATGACTCAAAAAGATTTGGCAGAGCAGATGGCAACGACGCAACAGACTGTGGCCCGTTGGGAAACAGGCAAAACGCAGTTGAACGTCGAGCAGATCAAGGACCTTTGTCTCACGTTGAAATGCACGGTCGAGGAGCTGCTGGGCTGGAAGATTGATGTCGAGGAGTGGCGCACGAGCCCGTTTGCAATTGCCGATGCCGAAACGCGATACGGCACGCTCAGAATCAAGACGACTGTTGGCAGCCGCCAATATCCTATCGATGAAAAGGCGCGTGAATCGATTTTACGTCAGTTGAAGGAACTTCATAATCTGCGTAGAAATAACACAAGCAGGCCATGGCTGTATTGTTGGAGCCTTGACAACAAAATACTCTTGATAAATCCGCAATATGTCCGCACCATTGAGCTTATCGGTGACGATGTAGAGGAGATGCCAGAGTATTATCATCCAGAAATCTATCGGGCTTTGGATGACTGGGATAAGGGTGAGGTTTCAGGAAAGCTGAAGAAAGAATGCGATGCCATCATCGCAGAGATGGGTGATCAGGAAGCCGTGCGCATGGCCTCCTATGTTCGCGTCACATATGACGACGGAGAAGATGAGTGGAACTTCTTGGATGAAGAAACCGCTACGACTTTCTTCGGATTGGAAGCTGCGACCTTTGACGTTCCCCAGTGTAGTTTCGCCGAAGTGGAGGAAGAAGGTTACTACCGAGCGCGATACGCCAACCTTGATCGCGTCGCGGTGATGGAGGTTCCAAGCGACCGTTATCATAGATTGACCGCGCCCGAGGAAGCTTAGAACCATCCACGAAGGGCGCATGTTACATCTCGACCTTGCGTGGTGCGTTTTCAGTACGAGATGACGTTAAGCGTAGGTAGTGGCAGGTAAGAGTGCTCGACCAGAAGCTCAACTGCCTCCTCAATATCGCTGCCGATGTGCCGCAGGACACGTCCACGGGAGCGTGGATAGGCGTGAAGTTCCTGCACTCCACGGTCCGCTCTCCCATCGCCGGTGTGTGCCCGACGCCATCTTGTGGACGAGCTTGGCCGCCTGCACCCGGTTGTATTCCGGCTTGCGGTCCGCCTGGGCGGTCCGCCGCGATGGCTATCTCCATGTCAATCGGCGCCGAACTTTGACTGCCCGCTGCTTTTGATGAATTTGGCGAGGTCCCGCGCATAATCACTCTTGGTCTTCTCCTTGAGGCCCTGTGTCGCGAACTTGTGGTCCAGCAGGGCAAACAGGTCAAAGTCCCCTTCCGCCTGTGGCGCTGGCTTGCCCTCACCGCCCTCGGCTTCCCAATTGGGGACCGCTTCTGCGCGCTGCACCGTGGCGATTGTCCGCCCAAGACGCATCACAAGATCGAACGCCAAACCGTGCGCGTGCACGACGATTTGCCGCTCAGGCCTCATTTGGACAGGACTTGAGCTGGCCCGGTGGTTTGAGCCGGGTTACCTTGAGCCGGTGGGCTGCGAACAAGCAGTTCGAGACATTGGCCTCGATCACTTCGCAACACGCCGCTGCGCCTGGCCTCGGTGTGCTCCCCCCGAAATCGTTGTGTCATTGTCAATGCCGCTCGAATTTTCCCCAAAAGTGCCGAAGTAAAATTCCCCAGTTTCGCCGCTCAGACTGTCGCGGAGGGGTGTCCATTTTTCGGTGGCCGGCCGCGCGGCCGCGATGGTGGATTTAATGTCGGCGGCGTGATGGAGGCTTTTGATCGCAAGTGTTCGGGCATGAGCTCGGCGTGCTGGCGGAGCCGATAACTCGATCCTTCGATCTGGACGACGACCGCATGGTGAAGCAGGCGATCGAGAAGTGCGGTTGCGACGACAGGGTCGCCGAAGACCTCGCCCCATTCGGCGAAGCCGCGATTTGAGGTGAGAATCATTGCGCCCTTCTCGTAGCGGGCGTTGACGAGTTGGAAGAACAGATTGCCGCCACCGTGGACGACGGGCAAGTAGCCGATCTCATCGACAACGAGCAGAGCAGGCCGGCAGAAGAAGCGGATGCGTTCCTGCAGGCGGCCTTCGCGTTCGGCCCTTGCCAGCGCGGCGATGAGTTCGGCGAGCGTGCAGAAATAGACGCTCTTTCCAGCCTTCACAGCCTCGACGGCAAGCGCAATGGCCAGATGGCTCTTGCCTGTGCCGGGCGGGCCGAGGAAGTGGACGACCTCGCAGCGAGCGACGAAGCCGAGTTGGGCCAGCGTGAAGATTCGATCGCGGTCGAGCGAGGGCTGGAAAGAGAAGTCGAAGCCGGCGAGCGTCTTGATCGTGGCCAGGCGCCCCATGCGCAGTGCCGTCTTGATCCGGCTGTTCTCGCGCAGGGTCAACTCTTCCGAGAGGAGGATGTCCATGGCTTCGAGGGCGGCGATCTCGCCTTTCTCGAGCCGGCGCACGACATGATCGAGCGCTTCGAGCGCCCGCGGCATCTTCAGGCCGACGAGGTCGTGGCGGATCCGGTCGATGGTGGAGGGCGTGGTGTCGAGCGCGTTCGTCATGGACGTTGCTCGTTCGCCATCACCCGGGCGACGGCGTCGTAGAAGGCCAACGGGCGCTGAGCGACCCTGTCGCCCGAGCCATGAAGAATGACCTCGTCGTTCCTCAGTCTTTGTCGGCGCTTGTGGACGTGGATGTTGCGATGACCCGGCTCGACATGACGCTGGTGCCGGCCTTCGAGAATAGGATGGGTGGCAATCAGTGCGCCGTCCTCGAAGATGCGCAACTCTTCGGCCAGCGTGTGTACCTCGACGACACGGCGCCTGGTGGCGTCGGGCACGCTGTAGAAATTGCCGCCGACGCTGACCATGCCCTCCCGGCTGATACGTCGCTCGAGCTTTAGGACCGATCGGAACGGAGCCAAAGGCAGCGGCCGCAGCGCTGCGCGCTCCTCGGCGAAAGCTTCGTTGACGACGCGCCTTGTGGTGGCGTGAACCCTCGGGTTTGCGACCGTGTCCAGCCAGTGACGCAACTGGGCGTTCAGGTCTTCGAGATTGCGAAAGGACCGGGCCAGGAAGAAGTCCTCGCGAATGTAGCGGAACGGCCGCTCGACCTTGCCTTTCGTTTTGGCGCGGTAAGGCCGACACGCCTTGGGATGGAAACCATAGTGGCGGGCAAGATCGACGAGGGCACGGTTGTAGACGATGCCGCCGGTATCGCCTTCGCCGATCACAGCCGTCTTCATACGGT
>NZ_JAMYLM010000039.1:0-31634 GCF_040317995.1 Mesorhizobium sp. M1334 | reverse complement strand
CGAGAGAGCGTAGCGGATCGCCTCGGCGAGCTTTGTCTTCTGGCTGATCAGGCCGAGCTTTTCGCGCAACCAGGGTTCGAGATCGGCGACAATAGCGCGGCTATTTTCCTGTCGCATCGCACGGCGCTCCTCGGCCGATCGGCCACGGATGCCGTCCTCGATCTTGTAGAGCTCGGCGATCCGTCTCAGCGCCTCGCTGGCGATCGGCGCGGGACCGGCTGCCGCCAGTTGATAGAAGCGTCGGCGCACGTGTGCCCAGCAGAAGGCGAGCGTGACGCCACTCTTTTCGGCCAGCACACGATAGCCGCCATAGCCGTCGACCTGCAGGATTCCGCCAAATCCTGCGAGATGAGCGATCGGCCGCTCGGCCTTTCGGTCCGGCGCATAGACATAGGCGACGCCCGGCGGGTCGCTCCCCTCCCATGGCCGGTCATCGCGGGCATAGGCCCAGAGCTGCCCAGTCTTGGTCTTGCCGCGGCCCGGATCGAGCACCGGCGCGGTCGTCTCGTCAGCGAAGAGTTTTGGCGACGCCTTCAACTTGCTAAGCAGCCGCTCATGCACCGGACGCAGGTGCCAGGCGGCGCGGCCGACCCAGTCGGCGAGCGTGGAGCGATCGAGATTGACGCCCTGCCGGGCGTAGATCTGCGCCTGACGATAGAGCGGCAGATGATCGGCATTTTGAGACCAGGACCTGGGCGACCGTTGCCTCGGTTGGAAGACCACCCTCGATCAGCCGGGCGAGTGCGGGAGCTTGGATCACCATGTCCTCACAGGCGCGGCAGGCATATTTGGGCCGCCGTACGACGATCACACGCAGCTGCGCCGGAACGATGTCGAGCCGCTCGCTCACGTCCTCGCCGATGCGATGCAGACCATTGCGGCAGCACGGGCAGGCTTGATCCTCGATGTCGACGACCATCTCCACGCGAGGAAGGTGTGCCGGCAGCGCGCCCCGGTTCGCTCGGCGCTTTGCGACACGCGCCTGACGTTCGCCAGGAGCGGTCTGTGCCTTCTCTTCCTCGCCGGCCGCCTCGAACTGCTCGGCCTCTTCGAGCCCCAGCAGCAATTGATCCTCGGGGAGCGTCTCAGCACGACGGCCGAAGCGGTGGCGCTGCAATTCCTTGATGATCTGGTGAAGGCGGGCGTTCTCGACGTCGCGCGCCAGGGCCTTCAGCGCGTCCGGATCGTCGGGAAGCTGGTCCGCAGTCATCGCCATGACAGGATCAGACCATATTCGCCGACAGCCCGCGACAGCGGAATCCAGACTGATTCACTTCGTCGCGGGTCAGCCGGCCTGGGCTGGAACGCGGGTCCGGCGCGCCTCATGGACTCGCCGCCAGTCGAGACCTTCGAGTAGCGCCGAGAGCTGCGCGGCCGTCAGCCGCATCATGCCGTCATGTACTTTCGGCCAGCGGAACTCCCCATCCTCCAAACGCTTGGCGTAGAGGCAGACCCCGGTGCCATCCCAGAAGATCAGCTTGATCCGGTCAATCCGCTTCGCCCGGAAGACGTAAACGGCCCCGCTGAACGGATCGGCCCCCATCGTCTCTCGCACCAGTGCCGCCAATCCCTCCGCGCCCTTGCGGAAGTCGACCGGCTTCGTCGCCACCATGACTTTGACCGCACCCGTCGGCCCGATCACGACGTCGCCTTCAGCGCGCGGATCACTGCGGCCACCGTCTTGGTATCGGCGCCCCGGCCGACGCGCATCGCGATGCCGTCGATCTCAAGCTCGATCATGCCTGCATCTCGGGTGGCTTGCCGTTTCCGCTGCTTCGGTGAACGGCTGGCTACAGGTTCCGCCGCCGCCACAACCGCCGGCACAAAGGCAGGAGAATCTTGCTGCACCGAAGCGACCTGTTTGCGCGCTTCGCGGCGCCAGGCGAAGACCTGCTGCGGCCTAAGGCCATACCGACGGGCGACCTCGGAAATGATTGCGTTCGGCTCCAGCGTCTCCGCGATGATCCGCGCCTTATCGTCCACCGACCAATGACGCCGACCGCCGGCCCCGTTGATCACCTCGAAACGCCGAAGCTGCCGCTCCGGGTCAAGCGTAAGGTCAAGTCCAGACACAAGCCGATCTCCGATCCCAATACAGGATCGGCAACCTCACAGATCGCGACCACTCCCGAAAGGTGGTCCCACAACAGCGCTCTGATGTCCGCTGTCAAGGTTTGGAACGCAGGAGGTCGCCCGATCCGAGGAACGGCTGCTCATTCTGATGATCGCGCATGGGTGGAGGCGGAACTGAAGGACGTCGGTGATCAAGCTCTGATGCGCGGATTGGCTACCGCATTCCCGATTGTGCGTCCGGGGCTGTTCCTATCTTACTGCGGGCGTCGGCCATGTTGCCGGCCACAAAGCGTCTGACGGGCATTTCCCCTGCCGGGTCCCGCCTCCGCCCATGCGCGAGATGAAAGCCGTCGCAGGTCTACGACCTGATCGCCTGGGCCTCCCTTGCAACGGCCCACATGAAGCCGGCCAGTTCACGGGCGATCGCTGTGCACACCACCGTTGTCCTCTTGCCGCGTCCGCTCAACATTCGATAGCGGGCGGTCAGCCGTGTTTGGGCCTTCCATGCGATCTCGCGCACCTTCGGTGGAGCTTGCTCCAGCCGATACAGCTTCATCTTGCCTACCTTGGGAGGATGCCTGTACGTCCATGCGCTCTCGACCAGCATATGGCGAACCCGGCCGTTCCCTGCCTTAGTGATGCCGCCCCGTCTGACTGTCTCGCCGGTCGATCGTTCGCCGGGAACGAGGCCAAGATAACCCATGAGTTGGCGTGGGCTCTCGAACCGCTGCACGTCGCCAACCTCGGTGGCGAATGTCACGGCAACGATTAGGTCTACGCCCCTCAGGGTCTGCAGTGCCCGCACGATCGGCGCCAGGGACCAGGTCGCAATGAACTCCTCGATCACACCCTCAAGTCGCTCGACCCGCTCTTTCGAGACGCGGATCGCTTCGACCATTTCCTGAAGCGCGATCTGATGCGCCGGGTGATCGAACGGTTGCTCCTGCAGCCAGCGCAGATAGCGCATCGTCCAGCCCTTCCTGCGAGGATAGATACGTCCGTGCTTGAGCATGAAGGCGCTCACATGCTGCCGGTGGACGCGAAGCGTCTCGACTGCGGCCGCCCGGGCGCGGACGAGATCCCGCATGGCTTCGTGACCTTCATGGGGAACCCACACCGCCGTCAGTTCGCCGGCGCGCAGCAGTCGAGCCAACGCAAGAGCATCCCGGCGGTTCGTCTTCACCCGATCGCCGGGCTTCCTTGGGATCAGCGATGGGGCGACCACCATGCATTCATGGCCGAGCGATCGGATCAGCCGATAGAGACCATAGCCGGTCGGACCGGCCTCGTAGCAGAAATACACCCGATCGAACTTGGCGGCGATCCGCTGGATAACTCGGCGCATGCTCACATCCGACGCGTCGACCTCGCCGCAGAAGCGAACCTCTCCCTCTCGGCCGGCGTCCGCAATCGCGATGGCGTTCCTTAGCTTCGCGACATCGATTCCGACAAATGCTTCCCTATGATCTGCCACGGCTCGTCCTCCTGTGATGAGGATCGGCTCGGCCCGCCCGAGCAACCCTCGGACGCGCAGTGTAGGGCGAGCCACCTCACTGACAGAGGCGGACATACGGTCTTACCGCTTAAGAGGACTGGTCTGACAGAGGCCATCCATGCCGCGCTCAAGCATGAGCTTGAGCGCGAACAGGCTAGATGGTCCCTGGTGGAGATCGGCGTCACGTTCTGCCATGATCTGCGAGCCAGGGGCAAGCCAGGCGCGCCGACAAGGCGTTTCGCGACAACCTGTACGGGAATGACTGATGTTCATCGACTCCTCGGCCTTGACGGCGCTGATGACGAGGATCATGCGCGCGAACTCCTGGCCGGGACCTGGCGCGGCTGAACGGTGTTGAACCCGACTTACGTGGCTGGCCACGGTCCAGATTGCATCACGTTCAAGAACCTAAAATGCGGCGGGCTTGCTTCGGATGGATAAGGCCAGGAGCGCCTCCGAAAGTCGTTTCTTCGCCCGCTCGACCCCGTTCTCGTCGATTGCCTCAACATCGAGGAACAAGTCGAGGCCAGTCGCGTGCTCGCTGATGACCTGAGGGCGCTGGGCGAGTTCACCCAGGAGGCCCTCGACTTCGTAGGGGACAACCTCCCGGCTGATCCCCTTCATCGCAATCGGTGCCAACGGACGCGCCCGGACAAGGTCGCGCACGAGCGCGTAAGTCTCATAGCTGAGGCAGATGCCGCCGGGCTCGGCAATCGACTGCAGACGCGCCGCCAAGTTCGCTTCGGCTCCAATGATCGTGTAGTCCATCCGATCGTCGGAACCGAAGTTCCCAACATTGCAATAGCCCGTGTTGATGCCCATGCGAGCTCGGAAGGGCCGTTCAACTCCGCGGTCATGCCACACCCTATTCAACTGCTCCACCCGACGCTGCATGTCGACAGCCATGCGCAAGCAGGCTCTCGCGTCTTCCTCGACGCCTTGCGTCTCGGGGTCGCCGAAGAACACAAGAAGCGCGTCGCCGATGAACTTGTCCACAGTGCCGCCGTGTTTGAGGGCGATCGCCGACATCTCGGTGAAGTACTCATTGAGGAGAAGCGTCAGGTCCTCGGGCTGGAGCCGTTCCACGATCGCGGTGAAATCCTTGACGTCGGAGAAAAAGATCGTGAGCTTCTTGCGCTCGGTCGCGATGGTGACGTCCTTCTGGCCGCTGAAGATGCTTTTGTAGATTTGAGGCGAAAGGTATTTGGCGATCTTCAATGAAATCGCGGCCAGGAAGTCGTTTGCCTCCGAAAGCTCCTTGTTGATCCCCTGAATCAACGCGGACTGCCGACGCTGCAGGAGAATGAACGTCAGGCCCGCCGCCGCCGCGAAACCGAAATATACGAGCAGATACTTGAAAGTGAGGATGTTCGCAGCGATAGGCTGATTGACTGATATCTCCTGGATCCCTCGGACATCCCCTACCTTCCAATCCGTCTTGGGGCTGTCCGGGTGTGAGTTATGGCAGGTCACGCAGACTTGTCCCATTACAACAGGGGCCGCGGCGCGGACCTGCCGGTCAAACAGTGAACCCGAGACTTCGATGATCGGCTCCTTCGGGTTGGCGCGCAAAGCCAAGATTGCATTCCGCTCGAATACATCGAGCTGGTGGGGGGCGCGACCTTTGAAGGGCAGATCGGAGACGAACCGATATTTGACGGACCCATCGTGAGCGCTGATGCGCTTGCCGAGTTCAATCGAGAGGGTTGCTGGAATAGGGATCGCACCCGGCACGTCCCGGTAGTTGTGCGTCGCAGTCACGGCGCCGTCTGCCTGCAGCACGCGTCCCACGACGTCGCTGCCGTAGAATCCGCGCATTTCGTCGATGATCCGGCTGATTTCGCTGGCTTGCCTGCGCAGCATCCGTTCCGATAGGTCTCGGAGGTCGAGCCAGGCTGCGACGGGCAGGCCGATAAGGCCGATAACCACTGCTGCCACAAGAAGCGGTCCCATGGTGCGCTGCTGACGCGCAATCTGTTCACCCAGTCCAGCCATTGTGCAAGCGCCCGGCCGTCTTAGTATCTGAACTATAGCTCATTCCCGGCACGGTACCAGAGTCAGTCTTGGCTCGATGAAAACACGTCAGCCCTGCAACGTCGGACCGACCTTGAGCGGTTGCTGCTGAGCCCCGACCCTCACAGCGGATTTCGCATTCTGGCGCTAGATCCGCAGTGAATCAGTGAAGGGATGTCGCAAAGTCGGTTGTGGCCCGCAATGATAATCGCTCAGGGGCCAAAAATTCACCTCTGGCACGGTTGAGACTTCTGCGGCCGGGGAGCGCGTCGGAGAAGAAAAAGTGTCCCGCGGAACGTATCCGCGTTTCGGCCGCACTATGGAATGGGACACCGCGGCGGGTGACGCGGTATTTCGCGCTGCCGTAGCATGACGCGCACCTGAATGGTGCGCCGCCGCCTGCGGTCAGCGCGACCAGGAGCTACGACGAGGATTTTGCCAACCGGCATTTTGTCGCCAGCGGCAAGGCTGCTAAATCTGGCTAGACGACGATTGCGCAACCAAAACGAACGCGTCAGGCCTGATCACCGCGACGTGAGCGCAGTTCCAGGCACATGCGCGAAAACGAATGTGTATCAGTGACTTCTGGCCGCGATCTGGCTGCCCGCCTCACAGGCTTGATCGCCCGTCGGTGGATTCGGCCTGGTTCGGTCGGCAAAATGCATAGCCCCGCAGCCCGTTCGTTTCGCACCTCGATCAATGGACGGCGTCAGCCTTGGTCTGAGCGAGAAGGGTGGCGCGCTTACCTATGGCCGACTTGACCGAGTCGACAAGCTGTTCAGGAAAGCCATGTGGCAATGAGACGATCGCGGTGTCGGCCTGCTTCTCCACGTTTCCAGCAATATCTTCGAAGATTCTGCGCATGGCACGCCTGCCCACCCCGGCAAGATCAGCGGTCTGCATGAAGTGGCGGGGCATGATGTCAGGCACCGAATAGTGCCGGCTCTTGCCGACCGACATTGCTAGCTTGAACTTCTTGCGGGGAATCTGTCCGGCATCAAGGCTGGGCTGCGCGCTCAGCACGTCGTAGAGGGGCGTCATGCGGAATCCCCCGCCGGGGCCGAGAAAGATGCTGAAATTCTTAGCGTGGCCGTCGGTCGCGCCAATCAGCCAGAACAAAATGCAGGCGCGCAAGAAGACGGCGATGTCTTCATCAGGCGTATCGCTGCCCTTCAGAAGCTCGATAATCTCCCGCATGCCGGGACCGCCATCGGACTGGTACTTGCGAGTGGGCGGCACCGACAGCGCTTGACAGATATCCTCCTGCGGCAGGCGCAAGAGGCGGCCGTCGCGGGCCCACCACCGGTCGAAGCGCTCTACGATCAGCGTGCGGCGCTCTCCGAAGTCAGCGATCTCCGCTTGGGCGACGGGAACGCCGAAAGCCTGGAGCAGCTTGAGGCACAGATACTCGTTCTCGACGCTATTGGAGAGATCGATACCGTTCGGCAGCTGGCCAATCTGGGGCTTGAGGATATGAGTGGTCGCCGTCGTACCGACTGGTTTGTACCAGCTCCCGTCCTTGCGCAGCAGCGCGGTCTTTTCCTGCGCGCCGGCAATCGAGATGCGGAAATCCTCATCCTCGCCAAGGCCGAGGGGAGCAGCCGCAAGGTTCTTGATTATCCCCGCCACGTCCTCGTTGCTGACCGGCTTGCCGACGATACTGCCGGGATTGCCTGGATCCATGCCATCGGGCAGGAACTGCAGCGCGCCAATGCAGTCATGGCCGAGAGCGGCGAGCATGCTGTATGCGTCCGTGCCGTCGGCGCCGACGCGTTCGGCAACGCGCCTGCGTATCGCGTCACTATCCGGAAGGAGATTGTCGAAGACGTTGATCACGGGCGCGCCGATATAGCGGTCCTCCCGCAGGGGAAGCGAGAGCGAGACCGGGAAGGTGCCACGCCAGTCCAGCCATTCGTGGGCGTATTGGAAGTCGATGGCGCCCGTCGATTCCCTGCGCAGCACGCCCACCAGGCGCCCGTTCAGGAAGACATTTAATGGGATGTGAGCCGGGCGCCGTGCCATCAGAACAGGTCCTCGATGTCAGCGGAGCTGCTCTTGCTACGCTCTCGAACGACGAGTTCCAAGTCGAGGGCGGAGAGAGCGGCCATCAAGGTGCGGAGCTGCACGGCCGGCTCGCCGGCCTCGAGGCGGGACACTGTGCCCTGGCGCAGATGGATCTGGTTACCAAGCGAGCCTTGCGTAAGACCGGCCTGCCTACGCGCGCGGCGTAGGATGGCGCCGAGTTGTTTTGCGTTGCGAGCAATCTGGTCGGTCATGATGGGTCTCCGAGGAGCAGTATACGGGATCGCGCATTAATCGTCAATATACGCGATCCCGTATAATTCAGAAATATACGCGATCCCGTATAAGGACGAAGTATACGCAATCGCGTATGGCGCTCATTACTCGGAACCCGAATACTACGGCACGGCGCCTCTACCGCGATGTCCCACCTACAATCGGGAACAGCGAATGCGCGGCGAAGCGGATGGCGGGGCCGCAACAGCCGTTGTGGGCCAGCCGGTCAAGCTTGGGCCTCGGCGTTCAGGCATCAAGCAAACGGCTCCTCGCCTGCCGCTTCCGAGACGGTCGGAGGATCACAGACGATCGCATCAGCATCATCGATTGGGCATTAAAGGGCGTAAGGGATGGTCTGGGGCTCGCTGGCAATGCCACCCGATCGAGGGGGATTGCTGTGGTCAACATCCGCCCCTGCGCAGGTGGATTGCGGGTTGGTAGCAGTTGTCGAAGCAGAGACGATCAGATCCTTCATTTGCTAGAGAGAAAACTATGCCATCGCCAGATTAGGCAGCAATGGTATGAGGGGATTGCTGCGCATGCCGAACCTTCAAAGTAGCTCAAATCGTTCCCCACGATTAGTTAAGCGACGCCCGAAACCTACCACAAAACCGTCGCCAGAAATCGTAGCCATGCCTCTTGCCCTACGGGCGCTGCGCGCCCCGGGGAACTGGAACACCCGCCCCACGCTCATGGCCCCGGCCGCGTGAACAGGGTGCGGAACAGTTCTTCCGCGCGTCGCAGGCCCTCATCTGTCAGAACCACCGACTTAGCCTTGCTTGCTGGATTCGAGATCAGCCCCTTCTGGTACAGGCGATCCAGAGTATCCCAATCCAATCCCTTCCAGGCGCGCCTCTGTTCATGCAGGGTTAGCCAAAGCAGGGCCAGAGCGGCATCGTCGATCTTGTCGGTGTCGATCTCCATGCAGGCAATCTACCACACGAAACCAGCGTCTGCCGCAGCCTACACCGATTGGTTACAATATGCCCGGCGGCTACCGGGGCAACGGCCCGGCGTTGCGGGCACTGAAGGCGCGGCTCGGCACCACGTGATACTCGCGTTGAAAGGCGTTGCCTTGGGGAACGGCAATGAAATCGAACTCCGGAAAGCCTTGACCTCCAGCAAGACCCGTGAGCCCGTCCTGTTCGGGCCCGGCAGCAGGCGGCGGGTCGGCGCCTGCTGCTGGCCCATGACGTTCGGGAGGGTAACACCACCGGCGATGTGTCGTCTTATGGCTGCGGAGTTCCTAAGGCGGGTTTCTCAAGCACCAGCACATGACTGCCAAGGGGCGACGTGTGGGTGCTCTTGACTTGAAACCCCTCGTCAGAAAGCGCTTCGATGAATTCGCCATCCGTTCCCGGCGGAACGCGGGCAACAACGTTCGAGGTGCGCCTCACAATATTGGAAAGCACCCTTCGCGCCTTGCCTGGGCCGATGTTGCGCTGCATGTGCTGATAGACGGCCAGCAGCAGGACGATATCGTATTTCGGTAGAAGGATATTGCCGAGGCGCCGGCTGCCAAGATTCAGGCGATCGAACCGGGCATGAACCGGGGAGCCGCTCAATAACATTTTTGCAGTCTCGATGTGCGGCTTGGCAATGTCGATCCCGTGGATCGAGCTGGGTTTCAGCTTGGATATCTCATAGGCGACAACGCCCATATTGCAGCCAACATCGAGAATGGATTTTCCGGTGTAGTCGACCTTTGCGGAGAATAGCCCGTCAAGTCTGTCGTCCCACGTTCCTGCAAAACCCCTTTTGAATCTTGACCACCACAAATCATCAGCTCCTTTGGGAAGAGCCCCCTTGAGCGCCTCCTACCACGAGAGAATTAACGGTCGATACCCTTTCAACTGGAATTGATCGCATTGACGAACCAAGGCAAGGACGTGTGCGGCGGCGTCACAACCCCATCACCTTGAGTGCCGCGGGAACCGCGTAGCGGCTGCCGTCATAGCGCAGCCGGTAGGTCCGCTTCACAGGCTTGCCGGGATGGGACTGGCATTCGGTCGGGGGAGGGATTGTCGGTAGTCGACCGCTCGACCGCAATGATGTCACGATAGCCGTGGTGGCGCGCCGGACTCATCGCCAGGCTGACCTAGCTGGAATGAAAGGATCCGGCGCAACTGGCATCGCTATCGCCGCCAGAGCCGGCCACCACGAGGCCGTCGAGCACCAAGCGCAGCGCATCGCTGGCGACGGCATAGAGCCGCAGGTCGGTTTCAGTGAAGGGAGTAGCCTGCGAATGGTTTGCCATTTCGATGCGCAGGCCGAAGGCGGTGACCTCAGGGGCCAGTGCATAGCGGCCGGTGTCGAATTCCACCTTACGGATCGCGATGGCATCATCGGTCATCAGTCCAGGCTGGAGCAGGCGCTGGCGCACCCGCAAGCTCTTTCTATCGACCACCAGTAGCTCGATGTCGCCGACATGCAGGTGGTCGCCGTTAGCACTGTCGATCAGCGGTACCGCTACCAAAAGCAGGTCGTCATGAGCCGGCCAGATCTTGCAGGCCAGGCCGAATGGCGCATCGCTCTCCGGGAGCGTTGAGGCGATGCTCGTATGGGGTACAAGCGTGAACGACGCGCCGTCGGCGCTCTTTTGGGCCTTGGGATAGGCCTGCCGCACCAGGGCGGCGGCATCGCCGCAATCGCCGGCCGTTGCCCGGGCGGGCGACAGGCTGGCGAGGGCGGCGCCGAGCAACAGAACAGGCAACACTATTCGCATGGATTTCTCGCGTCGCGGGGCCGGGTTCGGCCAGGCCCTTCTACGCGAGATTGGTGGCGGCGCACAGTGTGTAGGCAAGTGACGGCTAGCTTCACCCGCTGCGTCAGGACCATAGGGATCCTGGAACGTTTAAGTCCGAGCTCGCTTAGAGACGGTGATCATGAGAACGCCGCCCGAGCGGCCAATTTGTGCCAATGCTGTTCGAGCTACCTGAAACAGATACTGACAATGTGATCTCGATTGCCTTGTCGCGCTCCGATTAGATAAAGAAGCGCTCCGACAAGAAACCGCTACAAAACCGGACCTAGCCGATCCGTCAAGCGCACCTTCTAGGGTGTACATTCCAAAATTAACTCGGCATGACCTCCGTTTCTGATCCCTGAGCCGGGCGCGTTGGCTGTCGGCGCGGTATTGAAGCAGAACCAATGCCGCGCCTGCTTCGGCTTTCCGAAACCCCAGCTTGACTTTCCTTGAGACTTGGCAGCACGGCGCGTTCAATCGCAACCGTGCTGCCTTCAATGTGCAGCCAGTCCAATCATCC
Organism: Mesorhizobium sp. M1334; assembly: GCF_040317995.1. Lineage (NCBI taxonomy): Bacteria > Pseudomonadati > Pseudomonadota > Alphaproteobacteria > Hyphomicrobiales > Phyllobacteriaceae > Mesorhizobium > Mesorhizobium sp. M1334. The sequence goes on along the minus strand of NZ_JAMYLM010000039.1, from coordinate 20,489 downwards.
GGTGAGCTTGTAAACGCCGGCAGCCTTTTTGGCAGCTGCGAGCACCGCATTCATGTCGAGTTCTTCGAGGACAACGAGGTCCTTTATCCAGCCGTTTGACCGCACCGCCAGTGCTAGGTCCATCCCATCGGCCTGGTCGGGAACCTCAGCATTGATGACAATATCATAGGCGCCGCGAGTAAACATCATACGGGACACCTTGCCACCAACGCTTTCCAACACCGCCTTGATTGCAGCTTCTCGGTCGGAGCCTTGTATCAGTCCCCTGTAGGCGTGGGGCGGATAGTTCCCCAGGATTGTCACTTTCATGGGTATTCCTCCCGATCTTGTACTAGTTTCGTTATTGATCGTTTGACCAACAAGGGGCTACGCGGACAGTTGGGTCAGCCGTAACCCTGCATCGCAACGCCCTTGCTCGTATCCAAAGCTGGCAGCGGGAAAGGTTCGACCTGCCCTGCGGTCTTGTCCAAATACTGCATCAGGGCCGTCACGAGGTGGTAGAAAATGCTCGCGGGGACCTCCGTTGCCAGTGACCTTCCGCGCTCGTCAATCCTGTCGATCCACAAGCCAAGCGGTGCGGGCTCGATATGCCATTTGAAGAGGCGGGCGACACGAGCTTCGATCTCGGGTTTCAGATCAGGCCCTCCGATGCCGTCCAGGGCGACGGCCGCCTTGACAGCCTCGCATTGGGGCCAGCTTCGGGAGAGCCGGTCGAAGGGAATTCCCTGCCGCGACACGGCTGCATAAGCCAGGCCCGTGGCCCGGTTCAATCCGCTGGCGATCGCCGACGAATAGAGCTTCCGGGCGTAGGCTGCCAAGTCTTTCTGCCCGCTTGCCCGCGCGAACTCGACGAGGAGCGAAGCCCATTCGAAATGGTGCCCTGGTTCGGTCCATTGTCCCTCGTCTCCCGGCAAAGGCAGCCAATTGACGTCGAAATGTTCCCCAAGCGTCCAGCTCTCCTGGTCGAAAAAATGGCACCGGAAGAGATCGACGACGCGTGCCGCCCGACGGAGATATGCACGCTCGCCGGTGACATCATGCCAGGCAAGGAAGGATTCCAGCATGTGCATGTGCGGGTTCGAGTACCGTACCCCCTTCCAGCCGGGAGTCTCGAGGAAGCCGTTCAGGCTGACGTCCTCGAGATGGGTGTCGATGAAATGGAACGTCTCTTGTGCCAACTGCAGGGCATCCTGATGGCCGCATCGGTGAGCATGGGCAAGCGCCAGGAGCACGCAGGAATGGTCGTAGGCGTCCTCCGTCGGGTCAGCCACGCTGCCGTCGGAATTAAGGGTGCGCACCCAGCCACCGCGATCGGTGCGGCCGTGTCTCGCGATGAAGTCGATGCCGTGGTCGATGAGCTTGTCGGCCGGTCCGACCCAGCCGCGTTCTTTGGCCACCGCGAAAGCGTAAATCTGGCGAGCCATCGTCCGCATGCGCTTGGGTTTGCCCAGCGGCCTTGCATCGAAACCGAGCGCCTCGTGGAAGCCGCCATACACATCGTCGACACCTGCAGTGGACCACAGCGGCAGGGTTTCGTTGAAGAGCCAATGTTCGACGCGCTTCCGCCATGACCCGCTGATGATGACCCGGTCTTCCGACGCCGTGAACTTCGTCTCGAGTCGTCCGCTCTTCTCGAGTTGTTCGACGACTTTCTTGACATTCTGGCTGTGGCTGACAGGAGCGACGAAAACCGCGTCCGGTGTCGTCACCACCGCCACATTTTTCATTCCGATGACTGTCAGCAGTCTGCCCTGGCTCCGGAGATAGGAGTTGCCGCAATCCATGGCGACAACGTCGCCCATTACGACATTGCCGTCGCGGTCCGTCGGACTGGCTTCCAGCAGCGATTGCCATGATCCAAGGTCGTTCCAGCGGAAGGAAGCCGTAACCATCGCAATACCACGTGCATGCTCCATGACCGCGTAGTCGATCGACGTCGATGGGACAGCCGAATAGAAGCCCTGGGGCAGGTAGATGCCCGAGACGTCGGTCCGTGCAGCCTTATAGGCCCGTTCCGCGGTGTCCCAGATGTCCGGCCGGAAGTCGAGAAATGCCTTCCGCATCGTGTCGGCACGAAACAGGAAGATGCCGGCGTTCCAGTAGAATCTTCCCGAACACACATAGTTGCGGGCCGCCTCGGCATTGGGTTTTTCGACAAAGCGCGAAACGGAAACGGTGGGCACTCCGTCACCAGTTGCCGCAACCTCGATTTAACCGTACCCGGTTTCGGGATGCGTCGGCTTGATGCCGAACAAGACAATGCTTCCTGAATCGGCGGCAGGCATGCCCGCCTCGACGGTTTCCCAGAATTGCGATTCGGTCGATATCTGATGGTCGGAGGGGACCATGAGCACAAGCGCGTCGCCACCAAATTCGGAGAGCGTGTGCAAAGTGGCTATGGCCACCGCAGCGGCGGTATTGCGGCCGACGGGTTCGAAAATCGGTGTGCCGCCGTTCAGGCCGAGCGGATATATATCCGATATAACGCGGTCAGCATGCCGTTCGGAAGCTAGCAGGTAGATCGGCATCTCGCCGTCCGGCCGCGCCTTGAGGCGTCCGACAGTCTTCGCGAGCATGGAGCCGTCGCCCGAAACGTCGTGAAATTGCTTGGGATTGTCTTCGCGCGACAGCGGCCATAGCCGTGAGCCGACGCCCCCGCTCATGACAAAACTTATGATCCGGTCCGACATGGTCCAGTCCCTCTCAGTTGTAGGCTCCGACCTTTGGATTGCGGCGCCGCACGGCATTGAGAGCCCCGAACATCTCGCGACGTCGCTCCGGCGAGACGGGGCCTCCCACGACGACAACAATTTCGGGCTCGTTCAACAAGGCTCTGACCAGAGCCTACGTGCCGTCTGGGCAACGACACGCTCCCATTCACGGTGACGAGATTGGCCAGCGCATGGCTGGCGAACTCGATCCCGTCCTGCGTGAATTCCCCCGCAAGTATCGCGACCACGCGTTTTACCTCCTCTAGGCAGTGGGGCGACATTGTCGGGGTGCTCAAGGTCAGCGGCAGATCGCGATAAAGGTCCGCCGGTGTCTTGCCCAAGCTGCGGTCGAGCATCTGGCAAACAGCTATCGCCGTGAGGAGCCCGTCGTCCTAGCCGCGCCCGACCGGCGGGTTGAAGAAGAAATGCCCCGACTTTTCCAAGCCAGCTGTGGCATCGACGAGTTTGGCAACGCGCCTCTAGATGGCGGTTATGCAAGTAGTGACCAGTGATGGTGTCGGGAACTACACCTATTCGGCCGATCAAGGTGCGAAGCGCCATGCCGATCGCCTGCACGCCGATCAGGTTGAGTTCGGGCTTTTTCTCCCGGTCTGCATGGCCGAACCACCAGCGCGCGTCGTATTCCCGAAAGCCAGTGGCTTTGATGAGAGCACTGCTTTCAAAGACGAATGTGTTCGGCCTGGCTTGGCCGAGCATGTCGAGGGTCACGGTTTTGATCCGGTGTTGCGCGCAACAGTCCTAACACGCTGCCGGGCGCAGGCCCCTTCAGGAATTGGAGTAGTCCTAAAACGCTGGTTCGCGCCGCCTCATCCAATCGGAGTATGCCCGCCGATGGCCAAACGAGGTCTCGTGCAAGAATGGCCATTTGCATGCTCCAAGATGCGTTCTGCTCTGGCGCCAACGACAAGGATGGGGTGCAAGCTGCCGCTGACCGCATTCAGGTTTTCCCTTCCCCGAAAATGTCGAAGAAAGGTGTTTTGGATGCCTGGCTCAGCTCCTTAAAGACATTCTAGTGGAAATCGAGAGCTATCCGCCGAACTCCGCCCGTCCGGAGAAAGGATGAGGGACTGTGCTGCGTTCGTGTTGGAAGGCGATGGGAACACGGCGAAACCCCGACCGCATGTACACGACCATCAATACCCTCGCGCGGAACGGTCCGCGCACGGCAGGTCTCTCTGGGACAGCAGATGTCGTTCGTCGACAGGACGAGAGTTATTCGAGCCGATATCGACGACCATGATCTCCGGCGACACGCCGAAGCGCACCGGCAGCCACGATACGCCCAAACCCCCGGATACGATCATGTGCCGCCCACCCTCGACGATATGCCCATAGGCGAAGCGCTGTCCGTAGGCTGAATTGATGATGGGGGGGCCGATGAATGGCAAGCGCACCTGTCCGCCATGCGTATGGCCGCATAACGTCAGGCTGACACGGTCAGGGACAGTAATGAAGATGTCCGGTTCATGCGCGAGGAGCAATATCGGATTGCCGTCGTCCGGTATTGCGGCCATTGTTCCAGGCAGATCGTCGACGCCCTTGTACACCCCGCGAGAAAACTGCATGGCCCACTGGTCGCCAAGACCCGCGAGCCAGAATGCTGGGCCATCCTGCTGACGGATAAGCGTGGCGGTGTTCTCGAGGACCGGAATTCCATTGTCCACGAGGGCTGCGCGGACGCTGTCCACACCGTGCCACCAGTCGTGGTTGCCGAGAATGGCGTGGCAGCCAAGTGGCGCGGTAAGTTTCGAAAGTGAATTGCCCCAAACAGTGTCGGGCACGATCCCGGTGGCATAGCGCGGCCGCACGCCCATCACATAGTCGCCAAGGAGAAGGATGATGTCGGGCTGCAGGCTATTCGAAACACCGACGATCTCGTCGATCCTGGAAACCGGCATCCAAGGCTCGCAGGCGTGGATGTCAGCGATCACGACGATGCGCAGGGGCTTGGCAGTGGTCGGCCAGCGCGGCGGTAGGACCTTGTAGCGCGTGACGCTCAGTCGAAACCGGGGTTCAATCGCGAGCGCATAACTCGCCAGACCGAATGTCGCGAGCGACACGGCGCCAAAGAGCTTCAGGAATGAGCGCCGCGACGTCAGCACTTGTATTTCCCAGCACAACGAGGTCGGGTTTAGAGATCGCCACGAATTCAGCTGCGGCAACCTGAACCACATCAACCGCGTGAGAGGCCTCGCGGGTCAATAGTTTCCCAAATCGGCGTCACCTGCAAGCATTGGTCTTATTGCGCAGGGGAGGGAGCTCGGGCTAGGACCCGTCAACTGCTCCGATTTGCCACTGATCTCAGGCGGATGGTGTAGATCCATTCCGGAACGAATGCGTCGCCTTAGATGGCGAGCGCCTCCATCTCGACATCGTTCACTTGTTCCCTTTTTTCGCCGGTCGCGGAATCGACCGCGCGCCCAACTTCAGGCCCGTTTGGTTGTCGTGACTGCGATCAGCTCGACCAGGGCCGCGCGATTGAGGAGGGCGCCGTCCGCGCCAGTTTGCGTGATGCGGCAGAACAGGGGTGTTCGATGTTGCTCCACGTCGATGTGCCCGTCGGATGGTGATGCAATGTGGAGCGCGAGGCCTGTCTCGCGAGCGAGTTCTTCCAGTTCGACCTTCCACACCCGGCTTTGGTCATCCAGCTTCGAGCCGACCGCTTCCCGCCTTTGCGTATCGCATGCTTCGGCTGCGCCTCGACAGATTGCGGCGCTCTCGAGTTGAAACCGGAGGGCGAACTTTCGTCGGCTGCAAACCGGCTTCTTACCGCTCTCGCAGTGTTTGCTGCTTGTGTGGCATCATTGGAGAGCGAAAGTAGCTGATGATGCTGCGTGTGCCTGTCTGGGATGTTCATTCGGACCCGAAGCTTGGTAACTCCAGTCTCCTCAGTTCGGTCCGAATGGACAACCTACAGAAAGCTCACAACCAGAGCCTGTTCCATCCCGATGGCATCGGGATGGAACCCCATCTCTTTTGCTTGGCAGATCTTCTCCGAAAACCGGGCTCCCGCTTTTTGCTACGCTGACTTCGGTTCGGGACGATGGCTTCGAGGTGCTGTTATCCAGTCCTTATTCGGCCACGGCAGCCCCGAGTTCCTTCAGGTCACATAGAATGAGGCTGCGGCGAGCGAGAGATGTGGGGAAAGAGTGGCGAACTGTATTTGAGATGCGCCGCCGGCCCCGTCACTGTCGAAAGAGAGCGCCCCAGTTTCACTGTTGTAGATGATATGATCGGAACTGTCATGCGCGGCTGCACCAACAAAGAAAGCTTTGGATGGTAGCCCTCCCGGCTGAAGCCCGGCAAAAACCGTGTCGCTGAGATGGAACGTGTCAAGGGAGCGCTTGAAGTCCGTGATCTTATCGACATTGCCGGCTCCAAGAGCAGTATTGAACGAGAAGGCATCGTGGCCTCCCAAACCGGTCAAGACGTCGGCGCCGAGCCCGCCGTTGATGACATTGTTGCCGGCATTGCCCTGGATGGTCTGGGCGAACTCGTTACCGGTGAGGCTTATCGTCTTCGTGCCGGACGGGTTGTTGGTGGCGAGATGCTCGATCTCCGAGCCGGCCGAAAGCGCATAGCTCACCGAGGCGATCACACTGTCGTTGCCGCCGCCCACTGCCTCAACCACCTTCTCGTTGGCATTATCGACATAGTAAGTGTCGTTGCCGCCATAGCCGATCATCGTGTGGCCGCTGGTTCCATGCAATACATCGGCGCCGCTGGTACCGTACAAGGTGCCATCGCTGGTGTCGCCGGAAGGAGGGACAGTCACGGTTCCAGACCCAGTCTCGGTCCCGGTCGAGCCAGTGATTGGGGGAGCGACGTTCGCGCCCGTGACAGTGTCGCCGCTACCTGTCTTTTGATAGAGCTGCACCTCGTCGACCTGCATCTGCATCGACGATGGGGTCGAGCTGTCGAGAGCCGAATGCCATCCGCTCGCGTTCGAATTCGCGACCCCATTGTTCATCATCAATTCCATCGGTTCATCCGGGATCACGGCCTGTGCGCTGGTCACTTGCGCCATCTGCTTCCCGTCCAGATACCAGGTGATCGATTCACCGGGCACCCAGTTGAGGCCGTACGTGTGGAAGCCCGCCGTGAGGTCGACGCCGCTGTCGACGACGCCACCGGTCGCCCCTGACGGCCCGTGGAGGTGCCAGGCGAAATTATGATCTGTGGGCCCCGAACCGGTGAATCCACCCTCCTGTATATCGATCTCGAAATTGTCGCCGCTGCTGCCCGCGCCTTGGCCGGGCATCATCCAGAGGCCTGGCCATGCGCCGTCGCCACTCGGCGCCTGCATGCTGATCTGAAGGTAACCGCCGTTGAATTCGAAGTTGCCGTAGCTGCTGACAGCGCCGGACGTGATCGGGAATGTTTGTGCCGTCCCCTGATTCATGCCGCTGATGGGCTGTTGGATCGCCGTGAGATCCAAGGTCCCGTTGTTCACGGACACTTGGCTCGGCATATCGTAGTCGGCATTATATGGGCCGCCCGGTGTACTTCCTCCCGACCCATTGGTATTCCATGGCCAGCCGTTGGCGGCATTGCTGGTGATGTAGGTATGCCAATCGCTGTCGAGCGCCGTACCGGAGAAGTTCTCCTCGTAGACCAGGTCGCTAGAGGCAAAGCCTGAGGGTGTGGAAAGCGCCATTTGGTGATCCTCTTTGAGGTTGAAAAAAGGGATTTCTACTGCCGCGCATCGCCGAGGCGCGCGACATGAGCATGCTCGCAGCTACGCACCGCGAACGGATTTCTAAGTAGCGGAGATTTGGAGGTCCTCGCCCAGACATATTGTCGAGCGAGCTTAACGTTAAGCCCGCCCTCGAAGGTGAGTTTTGTCAACGGGAATGCTCATCAGGGCCTCCTCCTTGAAACCATATACGGTGTCGCTGCCGACGCCCCACAAGGTGTTCAACGGTTCCAGCCGCTGCCGGATCGAAGTGAGAGCAACTCTTCCGGCGGACGTAACGCCGAGCCTGTCGTATAGTATAAGCACCGTAGACCATTAGCTCATTGCGGTTTTTTGTTTTAATTTGACCCGCGTCGCTAAGTAAAACACAGGTACTTCCGTTTTCTAACCTTTTCACACACGGCTTTGTACCTGTGTGAATTGATCATTCGAGGACGATGTACGTAACCAAACCTGCCATTTGCGGCGAGAATGAGGCTAGGTGATAACTTATTAACACCTTCTAATGTAGGCAGTGTGTCGAACGGCCGCACCGAAACAGCGTTCCGGGCGCCCTGCGAAAACCGTGTCCGTCGGCTGAAATGTTGCGCTGCTTTGGGCGCCCGTGGCTCGAGCGCACCGCCCGTGTCCATGAGGTGATCAAAAGGGGCAGCTGGAATATCTGCCGTTGCTGCGTGGCGGACGGGCTGACGTGCCTGTGGCTGGAACTGCCGGCCCGGATGTTTGACCGTTTGACCGTGCCGTTTGCGCGGATCGAAAGTTGGAGGCTGGCACCGTTATCGAGCGCAGCCCCTACAGCACCGACAGGCCGCTTGATCGCAACGCCAGCGTGCCTGCATCGTAACCGCTGTTCTCCCCCCCACGTTGCCCATTGTCGCGTGATCTGTGATTGAGTGCCCATGGATGAGCGGCAAGGAGTTTCTCCATGGAGACTACGTTGGAGGTTCTCACGACGCGGCGGGGCCGACGGGAGGTTCATCGCCAATGGCCGGACGCGGTCAAGGCACGGATCGTTTCGGAAAGCTTGCGTCCTGGCGTGACGGTGAACGAGGTCGCGGAACGTCACGGGCTGAAAGCCAATCATCTGTCGTCCTGGCGAACACTGGCCCGGCAGGGTAAGCTGGTTTTGCCTGAGCCGGAAGACGCAGTCGAATTCGCGGCCATGGTTGTCGACACGACCGCGCCGGAGCCGTTGGCTGCCAAAGCCGCCTCCCGCGCCGAGATTGTCGTGGGTCCGGTCACCATCCGTCTTGAGGAAGGGGCGTCTGCTGCCCGGATCGCTGCCATCGCGCGTGCCTTGGCGACGACGACATGATCTTCCCATCGAACCGCGTGCGGATCATGGTGGCGACCAAACCCGTGGACTTCCGCAAGGGTCATGACGGATTGGCGGCATTGGTGAAGAACGAACTGCACAAGGACCCGTTCACCGGCACGGTCTTCGTGTTCCGGTCGCGTAAGGCAGACCGGCTGAAGCGATCTATTGGGATGGCTCCGGTATCGTCCTGGCCTACAAGCGGCTGGAAGAGCACACCTTCACCTGGCCCGGTATCAAGGATGGACTGATGACGCTGACCCACGCCCAGTTCGAAGCCCTGTTTGCGGGCCTGGATTGGCGGCGGGTTCATGCCATCAAGACGAGAACGCCGGAGACTGTCGAATAGCTGCGGCACGATGACTCAGGACGATAGATTCCGAAGGCAAAACGGGTCGGGATTTGGTAACTTCTGGTCATGCTTGATACCGCCGATCTTCCCGACGATGTTGCCGCCCTGAAGGCGATGCTGAATCGCGGCGCGGCTAAGCGAGGCAGGCAAAGACGCCCAGATTGCCCGCAAGGATGAGGGGATCGAACGGCTTGAGAAGCTGGTCGCGGCCTTCAAACAGGCAGCCTTCGGACGCAAGTCCGAGAAGACCGATCCCGACCAGTTCGATCTGGCACTGGAAGACCTGGAAACGGCGATTGCCACGATCCATGCCGAAGACGAGGCGGATGCTCCCGCCGGGAACAGGATTAACAGGCCACGCGCGACCAATCGCGGCTCCTTTCCGCAGCATCTTCCCCGTCTCGAAGAGATCATCGAGCCGGAAAGTCTGGTCTGCGCCTGCGGTGGTTGCCTGCATCGCATCGGCGAGGATGTCTCCGAGCGGCTGGATGTAGTCCCGGCGCAGTCCGCGTCATTGTACCCGCCGCCCCAAATATGCGTGCCGTGCCTGCACCGACGGCGTCGTTCAGGCTCCGGCTCCGGCACAGCTCATCCAGGCGGGCTTGCCGACGGAAGCGACGGTGGCCCATGTGCTGGTCTCCAAATATGCCGATCACCTTCCGCTTTACCGTCAGGCCCAGATCATGAGCCGCCAGGGCATCGATCTCGACCGCTCCACACTTGCCGACTGGGTCGGTCGGGCAGCCTACGAGCTTCGCCCGGTCTTCGATGCGTTGATTGCCGACTTGAAGCGCTCGACCAAGCTCTTCATGGACGAGACCCGTGCTCCGGTGCTCGATCCCGGTTCGCGCAAAACCAAGACCGGATACTTCTGGGCACTCGCGCGGGATGATCGTCCTTGGAACGGAGGTGCGCCGCCAGGTGTGGCCTTCACCTACGCTCCCGGTCGCGGGGCATTCATGCCGAACGGATATTGCAGGGCTTCTCCGGTGTCCTTCAGGTCGATGGCTATGCCGGATACAACAGACTGATCGGACCCGACCGCATCGGCCGGACATTCGGCTTGCCTATTGCTGGGCGCACGCTCGTCGCAAGCTGGTGGAGATCACCCGGAACGCAACGGCACCTATTGCCGAGGAGGGCATCAAACGGATCGGCGAACTGTATCGGATCGAAGCCGAATTGCGCGGCCGTGACCCGGAGGCTCGCCTAGAGCACGTCCTGTGATCGATGAATCGATTGTGAAGTGACGGCTGCGTTTTGTGCTGATTCAACATCCACCTCGAGGGAGGTGGACGATGGGAAGAGCATTGAGCGGTGATCTTCGGTCGCGGGTCTTGAAGGCTTCGGACGAGGGCATGTCGGCGCGGCAAGCGGCGGCGCGGTTCGGCGTGGGAGTGTCCAGCGCGATCCGCTGGATTGCGCGGGCGAAGATCGGCGAACTGGCGCCACGCCCGCAGGGCCGCCGCCGCGCCTCCAGCCTCGATGCGCATGAAGCCTTCATCGTCGGGCTGATCGAGGAGCGCCAGGACATCACGCTGAACGAGATGGTGGAGCGTCTCGTCGCCGAGCAGTCAGTGCGGATCAGCCGCAGCGCCTTGAGCGCCTGGCTTCGCGGTCACGGCTGGACATTCAAAAAAAGTCCGCGCACGCACTGGAGCAGGGTCGCCTCGACATCCTGAAGCGGCGCCGGGACTGGTTCGACGGCCAGCTCGATCTTGATCCGGCGAAGCTCGTGTTCATCGATGAGACCGGCCTCTCCACAAAGATGGCCCGCCTGCGTGGAAGAGCGCCGCGCGGCGAGCGCTGCCGGGCCGGCGTGCCGCATGGCCACTGGAAGACCACGACCTTCACCGGAGCGCTGCGGCTGACGGGCATGACTGCGCCCTTCGTCTACGACGGCGCCATGAACGGCAACGTGTTCCTGGCCTATGTCGAGCAGGTGCTGGTCCCTACATTGTCGGCGGGCGACGTAGTCGTCATGGACAACCTGCCCGCCCACAAGGCCGCCGGCGTGCGCGACGCGATTGAGGCCGCAGGCGCGAGCCTGCTCTACTTGCCGCCCTACAGTCCCGACTTCAATCCGATTGAGAACGCCTTCGCCAAACTCAAGGCGCTGCTGCGAGCAAAGGCCGAGAGAACCATCAAAGCTCTCTGGGACGCGGTCGGCGCGGTCGTCGACCTCTTCACCCCAGCCGAATGTGCCAACTACTTCAAAGCCGCAGGATATGAACCGGATTAAACAGGACGTGCTCTAGCCGGACGACAGGAGCGGTCAGCGCCACTGCTCGCCGACATGCAGGCTTGGCTTGTCCATCACCGTGCCCGTGTCGTGACAAAGTCCCCGCTCGGCGAAGCTTTGGCCTATTTCGCCAAATATTGGGATGGCCTGAGGCTCTTCCTGACCGACGGCCGCATCGAGATCGACAACAACAGCGTCGAAAGAACCATCCGGCCGATAGCCCTCAATCGAAAGAACGCACTCTTCGCAGGGCATGACGCCGGAGCGGAGAACTGGGCGACCATTGCCTCGCTCATCGAGACCTGCAAACTCAATGCCGTCGATTCACAGGCCTATCTGAACAGCACGCTCACCGCCATCGTTAACGGTCACATGCAGAGCCGGATTGAGAAACTCCTGCCGTGGAATTATCGGGCGGAGTAACGTATGCGCAAGACCGTAGTCGGTCCAAAGCGGACTCTCGGCAGCAGGCGATAGCGCTCAAAGAGCGGGGCCAGTCCAAGTGTTCATTTCAGGATCGGCGGCCAAATTCTTGAGCAGTTCCTCGCGCAGGTAGCTCGCCGCTGTAAGAGCCAGAGCATGATCACCCTGCCAGTTTTCCGAGTATTCGCCTCTGTAGGCACGACCGCATTTCCTCAGGACCTCGGCCACTGGCAGGGGTGATCGATCCCCAGTCAAATTTGAACTGCGCAACCATGCGCCAAAGCTCCACCTTGCGGCCGTCTGCGAACCGCCTGGTCTGCTCTTTCACCCCATCGTCGTCTGTACAGGCAAGGTTGGCCCCGCCTATAATTGGCCGCGTTCGTCCAACTGCGGCATGGCTTGTTCTCGATCAGGGTTGCCAAGCCGTCTCGGCGCCAGCTCGATTTGGATTGAGGCCTCCAGCAGCACTGAGCCGTTGTCGCCAATCGCTCCACTTTTGTGTACTTCCAAAGCAAAGACGCTGCATAACGACATGCCCGAACATAGAATGTATATCTTCCGCTAGTTGCATGTCATTTACATTCGCCCAAACCACGTGTTGGACGATCTGCTTGAGCGCTCCTCCACTATATCCACAAAGACCCAACGTGACTGCGCCATGATCATTAGCGTATCGAACAGCGCGCAAAACGTTTTCCGAGTTCCCGCTGCCGGAGATGGCAATGACCAAGTCGCCATCGTTCAGGATGTTCTTCAGCTGCTCGACGAATACATCCTCGAAAGAAACATCGTTGGCGTACGCAAATGTAAGGCCCACATTGTCGATCAGAGTCCGACCACGAAACGGGCGCTTCGTAGAGAGATAGATGCTCTTGTTCCAGTCCGTGATAAAGTGTAACGCTGTAAGTGAGCTGCCACCGTTTCCAAGTGTGATTATTTGCTTGCCGTCTTCCTGTGCCTGCGCGACCAAGGCCACTGCGTTATCAAAGCTTTGGTGATCTAACGAAGCCAGAACGGTCTCGAGCTTTTCGAAATATACTTGAGCGCTGCCGCTGAAGTCATTCATTGGGTGGCCTCCGATGTCGGTTGATAATGAACGATGCGACTCCCGACGAAGTCGAATTTCGCAGGGATATGCTTTAGCTCCCCGAGGGCTACTTTGATTGCGTCGTGGCGATCGAGAGGCGCGAAGAACATGAGAAAGCCTCCTGCACCTGCTCCAAGTAACTTGCCGCCCGTGGCCCCTGCTCGCAACGCAGTTCGGTACCAGCCATCGATTACATCGTTCGTGATTTCTTCAGAGAGGCTCTTTTTTAAGAGCCAGTTCTCATGGAGGATTTCGCCGAAGGCGTCGAGGTTGCATCGATGCAGTTCATCACGAAGGTGATACGTGAGCTCGACCATCCGCCTGAGCGCTTTCCGCTTGTCGGGTGCGCTTGCGATCTCCTCTGACTGTCGGACGAGAATGTCTGAAGCACTACGCGTAATGCCGGTGTAAAACATGAGAACTTGTTTCTCAATTGAAGCGATAAAATCAGCTGGGCATATGAGCGGTGACACCGAGACGCTTTCATCAGGGTGAAACTCGATAAGGTTCAACCCCCCGAAAGCGGCGGCGTATTGATCTTGCTTTCCAATGGGAGCGCCACAAAGTTCGATCTCAATGCGACAACTATCAGCGCCGAGCCTTGCCTTGGAGACATACTGCCCACGAAACGCGTTTAATGCATGTAGAAGGCCAACGGTAAAAGTGCTCGAGGATCCAAGTCCTGTTCCCTTCGATGGAATATCGGCAATTGTTGTTATCTCAACTCCTCCAGGGATTCCAAGATATCCCATCGTCGCCCTTACAATCGGATGCTGGATGTGCTCAACACTGTCTACTTCTTCCGTTTTCGAATAGGCGATTCGAGTGCCACTATCGAACTTGCGGTTCACATTCACGTAGACGTACTTGTCGATGGCAACGCTTAGGACGGCGCCACTTTCCTGCCGATAGAAGGCAGGAAGATCGCTACCACCTCCCACAAAGCTGACTCGAAACGGCGTCTGACTAATGATCATTGAACTGCCTCTGTCAGCTCAATCGCCCGCAATTGGACGCAATGTTCAGCATGCGCCCGCGATGCCAACACGATCGGTGTCTCGTCCTCTTGGCGCGAACTGTAAATGCTCGCTGCAGTGCCCCAATCCATGCCTCGCCGCAAGTATTCTCGCGCTACTCTGGACATCCGCACCTCCTCATCAATATCAACGAAAAATGTGTGTGCACGACCGCCCAAAACCACATCGGATAGCCAAAGAGCGACGGTTCCTTCCACGACCAGGACGGTTTTCGGAGAAACGGTTATGCTTTCCGATCTTGGATGCGATATGCGGCTGAGCTTTTCGTAAAAGGGCAGTTCGTGCGTCTCGCGAGAGCGAACTCCCACTAAGCGGCTTAGAACCTGCCTGATCTCGTCCACACTGGAGCGACCCATCACGGCTGGTTCGCGATCCGCGACGGACCGTATCCAGCGATCAAGAGCAACGATTTCCGTCTCAAAGCCGCGCCCGCGAAGGACCTCCGCGATAGCGCTGGAAAGAAAACTCTTTCCGCTCCGGGAGAGGCCTCCTACGAAACAAACATCACCTGGCTTCACATGCGAGATCAGATCAGATGCTGAATTTATCAAGGGTGGATGAACGGCGAGAATGAACTTAGCTGCCTCCAACAAGTCTGAAACGGTATAGTCGGGCGCGACATGATACTTGCTATCCAACCCGCCCGCGCCCGTCTCGACTAGGATCGATCTGATGCCAGACCGCTTTGCGAGAGCGACATCCGTAGACGAATCGCCGATGACCCAGGATTGGCTGCGATCGATATTGAATGCCTCGACCGCCTCATTAATCAACCCAGTAGAAGGCTTGCGGCATTCACAGCGGATCTTCAGCTCTTCCACCTCACCGATAAAGCCGCGATCTGGATGGTGCGGGCAGAAATAGATGGCATCAACAAAAGCTCCACGGCGGCCAAGCTCAGTTTCCATCTTGTTATGGATCATCCGCAAGTCTCGTGCAGAGCAATTGCCTCTGGCCACAACGGGTTGGTTAGTGACGACAATTGTCCGGTATTCGGCTCGGTTGAAACAAGCGATCGCGGCCGCAGCTCCCTCAATCAGTTCGAAACGTTCGGGACGATCGATGTGTCCATAGTCAACATTGATGCACCCGTCCCTGTCCAAAAATACTGCTTTCTGCGGAGAAGTGAGTGAGGCTCGAGCTATGCAGCCCGATTCAAAGTCGGCGCAAACCTTGTCAAGTCGCGCAGGGGTCCCAGCGTCCTTTATGTACTCAGGGCTGTTGTAGCTTCTAATTTTCATACCGGCCCGAAGCATTTCAGGAAAAAGGTCTTTGCCAAAGTCGAGCGGAGTTACTGTGGCGCGCCACGGGAATAAAGCTTGTCTTCTAATATAGTAAAGAGCCGCGCTGACTTTGTTGGGATAATAGCAATCGGGATCGTGTGGACATGGATAGAACGCGGTAACCATACCGTCTTCTGACGTTTCTATCAGATCGGAATCATGCGGGTGATCATTCGGATGGGTGAAAACTGTTGCGGCTGCTGCCTTGTTTTCTTCATGGAAGCACTTAAAGCGGGTGAGATCGATGTCGAGCATCGTGTCGCCATAGATCGTAAGGAAGTCGTCGTCGAGCAGATCCAAAACGGACAGAACTGCTCCAGCAGTCCCGCGAGGCGAACCGTCATTTACGCAAAGAACGTCAATCCCCCAATTCTCGCGCTGATTGCAAAACTCCACGATTCGCTCGGCAGCGTGGTTCACCAGAATCAAGATCCTCTCGATACCGTGTCGCTTGGCGAGGGCGATTTGATGCTCAAGAAGTGGCCTGCCACCAACGTTGACCAGCGACTTAGGCAAGTCACTTGTCCGGCTCCTGAGCCGCGTCCCTCGACCGCCCGCAAGTACAACCGCCTGCATCACAGGTGTCCTTCCTGTCGCACGATTTCTCCGACGGCTTTTCGAACAGCGTCAGCCGAACCAAGCTGGGGCCGCCAACCGAGTGCACTGATTTTAGCTATGTCATAGGAAAATCGGGGAACATCACCCGTCCAACCGCGGTCTTCAACTCCATATTCGATCCCTGCGCCCGGTGCGACAGCCCCGACAGTCGTCTCCGCTATGAAGCTAACGGTTACCCCGTTGTCCCCGGGGCCGATATTGTAATAGCCAAGCCGCTCGGATGCGTTCGCACGCAAGTATACAATTGCATCAATCAGATCATTGACGTGAAGGTACGCTTTCTGCTGTCGCCCCGATCCCAAAACATTCAGCTTGTTTGGCGTGATCCTTAGCTTTCTCACGAAATCTAGGATGACACCGTGTGTTGCTGGAACGCCGATCACGTTCGGAAACCGAAAGAGCAAAGCCCGAGCTAGCCAGTTCTCGACGGCAGCGCTGATGAGCGCCTCCGATGCGAGCTTCATAGCACCGTAGTTGGAAACGGGCAGCAGCGGCCCGACATCCTCTCTAATCGGAGCCTCCCCCAAATCGCCGTATACTGCTGAACTGGAAGCGAAAGCAAGGAACGGAACCCCCGCCTCCTTCATTGCGTTCAACACGTTGAACGTCGACAGAAAGGTATCGCGTAGATCAACAGAGGCATCGGCGGTTCCCGCAGCAATGTCCGAATTGGCAGCCATGTGCCAAACTTCGGAAATCGGAATGCGACTGTGACAATTCATAAAGCGGCTTCTCACTGCACCGGCGTCTGAGAGATCCACCTTCTCAAAAATGAACCTCTCATGCGTGAGGAGGCCACTTAGGTTTTGCCGAGAACCTCGTGACAGGTCATCAAAGCCGAAGACCGGATATCCACGATCAACAAAGAGCCTTGCGAGCTTGCTTCCTACGAAGCCCGCAGCTCCCGATACAAGAATAGCGTGCGGTTCACCCAACCGGATTGGCCTTTTCTTCGTGGGCGCAAGCTTTGGCGCCTTAAGTCTTTCGGACTGTGCAATGACAACTTCCATTTACAAGCCTTGACCGCTGGAGAGCCGGGAGTTCGACCGGACCGGGCGTTAAAGCTCTGCGCTTGCGTTAAGGTCATGCGTCTCATGCGTCATCTCTGAATTCATCGCATGGTTTTCTCCGATCCGCGATCGTTCCTCAGGGGTAGCCCCATTTTGCTGATCCGCACGGAATTGCACCGCGCTCGCCGGTGCGGCGACGCCAACGGTGATCCCAAGAACGGTCAAGGCGCTCCGCAGTTTGATCCCGCGAAGCGCGCGCGTGGCGTTCGCAGGCTCTCCAGAAGACTCATGGGAGCAAGCTCATGGCGTTCAGAAGCGAATTTTGCCTGATGCCACATCGTCGCCGAGGATCCGACCATCGTGCTGCGTGATCTGTTGGCCCGCGCGATCGGCGAATTCGGAACCGGATGATGGTGTGACCGTCGCGATGAAGGCCGCCGAACAGTGATAGGATCTCGTCGCTGGTCCCACTGTCCAGTGAGCCGGTTGGCTCGTCGGCCTCGCGACCGGCCATGTCGGCAAGCCAATCGAGTCGATCCGCCCTGCAGGAACTGATCCAAGTCCGTCGCCTTCGCGGGACCGATCGACGCGGCGGACACCATCGCACAAGCTCACCGCCGAACTTGCGAGGCGCTTCAGCTGAAGGCGTCGGGCGCGCGCCGCATCAATCTCATTTGCCGCACAGCCGGTGCGGGTCGACGAACCCGTGCCGATCAAACCGCTGCCATGATCGATCGCAGGTGATCGAATGGGTCACCCCTCGATGCTGTCGGTCATGCTCAGCTGATACACCTGAACGTCGGTCACCTCCAGTTCGAGCATTGCTGGGGTCGAACTGTCGTAGGCCGTGTGCCAGCCAGACGCGCTGCTGTTGGCGATACTCAGATTAATGAGCAGGGTCATGGCACCGGTCGGCACGTGAGTAGTGACGGTTCGCTTGAGCACACCATCGAAATAGAACTTGATTGACACGCCCGGTACGTACTCCATGCCCCACACGTGATAGTCGGCCGACAGGTCCACACCAGCATCGAAGAACCGCTGCTCGGTGGTGGCAGCCAGCAAAGCGTTTGCCAGCACTGCGTTGCCCGGCACGGAGCCGTTGAGAAACCCGCCCTCCTGCGTGTCGATCTCGGCCCCGCCCTCGAGATGCCAGAAGCCTGGCCATCCGCCAGTGCTGACGTCCGGCTGCTTCATGCGTATCTGGGCGTAGCCACCGGCAAACGTGAATTTGCCGTGCGTGCAGATGGCGCCCGACTTCCAGGTGTACCCGGCGAACCGGTTGCTTCTCGTCGCAACGATCTTCAAGCCTGATGGGCCAGTGCTGATCTGAGCCGGGTCGAAGTACTCGGCATTGAATCCCCCAGCGTTCATCGCGGAGTACGGCGACGGCACGCTCTGCTGCCAGATACCGTTCTGGTCCGCGATCGCCGCTATCCACTTCGTGGAGTCGAGCGAGTGCCCGGTGAAGGTGTCCTCGAATATCAGCTGACTGGTGGTGTACCCAGCCGGCGGTAGCAGCGACGATCCACCACCTCCACCACTCGTGCAGCACGTGACGATCATGAGCGCTGTGAAACAAACGTACTTCGATATATTTTTCATATTGCCCTCCTCGTAAGAGGGGCTTGACCAAGATGCGATTGCAATGGTCGCCGCCGCTTACCGATGGCACAGCCAATCTTATAGTGAAACGACGAGGACTGGTTACCCCGACTATATTGCGGCGCGGCAGGTGGGCCTCGATGCAACCATAGGGCACCAGGTTATAGAGGTCTCAGTCGGTTTAAGGCTGCTGCCTGACCCTCTTTGTCCTCGCCGCGCATTACAATCTTCAGCGCATTATCCGGCCGCAGCAACGCCTTCGCCTCATCCCATGTCGCACGCAAATTTCGTGGGCCTCATCCGTGGTGTGATCACGGCAATCCTGGGATGGATCGGCTCGTTCGGCGCCATCGTGAGGAAGCCATTAGCGTAGTGCGGTCCGGGCAAGGGTTTGGACTTCGTCCGTCGGTCGCCGTTGAATGTGCGTCCACATGCCTCAGCGCGAACCAGACCACGTTTTTTTGGGTCACCGGGCTGGGCTCGGGAGCGTACTCAGCGAAGCTGTTCGCCGGGACCAAACAATGGTTTTCCGAGCTGAGCCACGCCAGCCGGTCAGGCGAGGAAGTGCTCCTGATGTTCGCAATTTGGAAACCTCCGGCTGATGGCGGTGGCGGCATTATCCAGCCAGTGGTCTTGGGGCGGTGTGTCGATGCCGATCCTCGGGAGGTACCTCTTTATTCCCGCGATCAGGTTCTTGATCGAGTGGTAAAGTCTGCATAGCCGAACGAACATCGTTGCGCTGCGGCCCTCCGGGCGGGCCCTCGACAAGTCACTGTCAACAAATCCTGCATAATCCTGCATAGGTGTCATTGGATGGTTCCTGAATGCTCAAAGTTTTCCTAAGAGATTCGGCTATCAGGCTATACGTGCTGACCGCCAAGCTCGGCCTGCAGCGTCTTCCGCTTTTCCACCGCGCCTATCTTGCGCTTTATCCCCTCTACAAAGGGTATTTTGAAGCAGGCCCAATCGATCAGCTGAGGGAATTCGTGCCAGACGGATCGCTGGTCATCGACGTCGGCGCCAATGTCGGCTTCTTCTCGCTCCGCTTTGCTGAATGGGTCGGCGATGGCGGAAAGGTGATTGCCATCGAGCCGGAGGATCAGAATTACCGCGGCCTGATTTGCGCGCTCGAGCGCGCGGGTCTCCTTGGCCGCGTTGAGGCGCTGAGGGTGGTCGCCGCCGCTGAGCCCGGCAGGACCTTTCTCGAAATCAACCCGCTTTACCCGGCCGACCACAAGCTTTCCCGGAACGGCACCGGCGTGCCGGTCACCGCAGTGACGCTCGACGGATTGCTCGCGGACAAGGGACCTCGGCGCCCGGCGCTCGTGAAAATCGATGTGCAGGGTGCCGAACTGCTGACGCTTCAGGGCATGATCGAGATCCTGAGGTTCGCCCGGCCGGCCCTGTTTGTCGAACTTTCCGACCAGGGATTGAACAAGTTCGGGGCGTCGGTTTTGGTAGTCCTGCGCCTCTTGTCGGATAACGGATACGAGGCATACTGGCTGACCCGGACCGGGCACCAAAAGGCAAGCCAATCCGAGATTGAGGCCAGAACAACCGGCACCAAATCTGCCGATGTGCTGTTTCTTCCTGACAGGCCGCGAACCAGCGCTTCGCACAGCGTCTTGAACTGAACGCCGTTTAGCCTGTTTCGGAAAACGGCTTCCCCGTTGCGAAGCTTCGCGAATTTCTGAGCGACGGAGGAATCGCGCATCAGGTCGTCAGAGAATTTCATCGCGACTTCCATGGCGGCCTTGGGAGCGCCTCGGTATGGGAGCGCTGGATTTCGGATTTCCCGGTCGCACTTGCTCGCTCAGGACGTTCGCCGTGAATCCAGGGTGAGCCTTTCTCAAATATCTGAACAGCGGCCAGACGCGCGGCCGCACTCAAGGGAAGTATTATCGCTTAAGCGGCTTCTTGAAATGGCTGAAACGTAGCCCTCTGGGGCGCAAGCGCGCTGCTCCCCCGCGGGACGGCGCTAAGCGTGCCGTCCTGCGCCATTTTTCACTAGTCAGAGGTAATCCGCAATCACCTTCGCAACCTGCTAAATCTGCCTGTAGAACGGGAGCTGCCGGCTGAGCAAAAGCAT
>NZ_JAMYLM010000038.1:0-35890 GCF_040317995.1 Mesorhizobium sp. M1334 | reverse complement strand
CGGCGTTCGGCGGCCAGATCCCGCAGCCGCTTGCGCAAACCGGCATCATCCGGTCGGGACGGACGGTAGCGGTAGACCCGCGGCTCCATGCCGACGAGCCCGCGACGCTGCGAATAGCCCTTGTTCTCGATCGCCCAGGTCACGGCAGTCCTCCTCGACCCGGCGTTAGAAGTTTTTTCCGAGCATCTCGCGCAAGGTCGAGACGTCGAGCATGGCATCGGCCAGCAGACGCTTCAGCTTGCCGTTCTCCTCCTCAAGGCTCTTCAGCCGCTTCGCCTCCGACACATCCATGCCGCCATACTTCGAGCGCCACTTATAGAAGGTCGCGTCGCTCACACCGTATTTGCGGCACAGATCCGTCGCCGAAAGCCCAGCCTGGTGTTCCTTCAAGATGCCGATGATCTGTTCGTCAGAAAATCTCGATCGCTTCATTGCCTGTCTCCTCATCCGAGGAACAGGCTAACCTCAAACCGAGGATATTTCAGGGGAGCACGTCAGCTCCGGCAGCCTAGGAATCTAAAAAAGTGTGGCGCAGCTGGCGCCACGAGAGATTCAAGCCGCCGTTGATTTCGGGAACACCACCATCCCCTGCTTCTTCCATCAGACACGCGCCAAGTACGGCTTGCGCACTTAAAACACAGCTGGCCGCGTAACGATTCATTCCCGTCTATCCAATCGAGAGTCTTCGCAATTCCCCCGCCACATTGGCTCCGAACTGCAGATCATGCAGTCGGCTTTCGTTGAGGTCGGTAATCAGGGCGCCCATGTTCTGCCACCTGAGACGACGACCACCACCTGATGCCCGCATGCCTCGACCATCGACCAACTCGATCAGCTTGTCCTGGGCTTCGGGCGAGATACCGAGTGCATTGCCCGTATAGACGAACTGAAGTCCGGTCAGCTTGCCGAAGTCCCCTATATGCCTGTCCGGTTCAAACTCCGGCAGAATCTCTGGTACCCCCTGAACAAGAGTGGGATTAAGGATTTCGACCTCGCTCCACATGGCCGTGCCGATCGTGTTGGTGACCTCCGAAATCCACGGACTTGCGACGCCGTGGAACGAAAGGATCAATTCTCTTTTGGCGCGGGTCATCGCGACATAGAGTTTACAAGAAGTGCGATACGCCTCCTCTTCAGGAGCATCGTGCGGCGGCAAAATTCCGTCACGGCACTGAAGAATGATCAGCGTGTCAAATTCGTAACCCTTCGTCTGCTCCAGATCGCAAAACACGAGGCGATCCGAGCTGGGATCGTAGGCGCCGTCAAGCGCGGTGACGCCGCAACTCTTTGCGAATCCCTTTACGTCCCGGCTGGAAAACCCCGCAAAAGCGACGCACACGGTCTTGGCGCCTTGCTCCAACCGCGACGCGGCATAAGTCCGTGCATAGGCTATTTCCTCTTCCAGCGTATCCGCCGCAAGCGCCATTGGAACGTCGCCGCTGAAGTTCGCGAACTTTGGGTCCAGAATTTCCAGATCCTCACTGTTGAACATTTCCTCGTAAAGATTGTTTCGCAGCACGTCATAAGCTGCCGTGAGGATTTCTCGGCTGTTTCTATAATTCTGCCGGATACGTTCGCGGGTGATGCTGGCGAGACCCGCATCGGTAAGGGATCGGTGCTTCGGCAGTATGGTTTGGGCGATGTCGCCACACAGGAATATGTCGTTTGGTCCGGTTTTGACGAGATGTCGAATAATGCGAAGCTCAGTGGTGCCGAAGTCCTGTGCTTCGTCAACGAGGATGTTCGTGTAGAGGGGCCCAATTTTGTCCCGGTGCTTCGTCAATGCCGATGTCAAACCGAGATAGTCGATGACGCCTACATCGCGCATCTTCCTCTCCCAGCCGTCTAGTCCCTCCAGCAGGCTCTGCCTGCGTTCGGGTAAGATCGGAAACCTGCGACCCTTTCGCTCTAGATCCAAATATGTCGCGCGACCATCCGGTGCGACGGCACTTCTTATCCAGTCGAATTCCTCACGCAAATAGGCTTCGCCATTGACGTTGCGCGCAGTCATCGATCTGTGCAGCGGCATCAGTATCTTCGCGTCGTCATTGTTCGTCCACTGGCGGTAATACTCGCGGAACACCTCGTCGACATGTTCGCCAGACTTCCAGGTCACATCGCTGAAATGGCGGTCATTCTGCGGTTCGAACATATGCAGAAGCCGCTGAGCCAATTGGAAAAATGAGGTGACTTCAATCCTGCCCCTCACCAAAGCGTCGGTGCAGGCGGCATCGACGAGCTGTCCGAGCAGGCCGGCAAGACTCCGGTTCAGCGTGAGCAACAAAATCTTCGCATTCGACGATTCCGCCAAGCGCATAGCACGGCGAACGGCTACACAGGTCTTGCCCGAACCCGAAACGCCAGAAAGCTGGGAAACACCGACGTAGTCGGCTTTTACCACCTTTTCCTGCTCGGGGTGAAGATAGAGAAACCACTCGTACCAGTTGGATCGTTTGTCAAATGCGGCCAGCCAGGCCTCGTATTCGGGAGACCCGATGCGCAGCCGACGGATGTCCTCCCCATCGGCCACCTCGAGCATCTCGGATTCGCCGACATCGTCGAGGAGCCCGATCCGGCCCATACTGAGATCGACATGGGCCTGTGCGCCGTCATAGTTACCCGCGAGGAGTAGACTAAAGACGGCCCGCGCGAGTTCAGCCTTCTGCGCTCCGGGAATCTCGCCGACCAGGGATTCGAGCTCGGCCGTGGTGGAGCGGGCGTCGAGCGCCTCAAGCTTCCTCGCCACGCTACGCGGGAGGCCGTCCAGCACGTGATCCATCGCTTCTGCGTCGAGGCGCTCGACGAGCGGCTTGTCGTGGTGGTCGGCGCGAAACTCGCTCCCATGTGCGATTTGGAGGCCCGATCCCGGAACCAGTTTCGTTCTGCCGTCCTTAACGGCAAACTGCTGACCACGGTGAGCATCGAGCCAATGGTCAGTGTCAGCGTGGTCGCCGACGAAGAGAAATCCGCAGGTCTTGTCCGTTTGCTGCGTTACAAGTCGCCAGCCGTCACCGAGATCGTATTTGACGCAATTGCGTATGCGGCTCTCGCCGTGGTTGGTGACGGAAATTCCAATGAATCGGAAAGGGTCTGGTTCTCCAAGGCTATTCAGAATTGCCTTGACTTTGATTGCCCTGTTCTTCCCTTGCCCCCCGGTTTGAATGGCGCGGTGTAAGGACTTATCGAATTCCTTCGTGATGAAATATGCGATTTGCCCGCCGCCGGGGCGGGCCTCGGCCTTGATGCCTGATGTGATGTTCACGATTCCCCCGGTTCTCTTGCTATACTCCAGCCGACAGTCCTGATCGGCGATGCTGGTTCTTCTCCGAAGAGTACTCTTACCGCCACCCTCGAAACGATGCCCGTGATCGGGCCTAGGCGGCTCAATCGAGCAGCCGGCCCCAATCACGAGCGCCACGCGGCCGCCACCTGGCCCCGATATCGCCTGAAGCAGGTCCGGTCGAAAGGTTCACCCTGGATCCTTTGCTTTCACTACCGAATGGCAAACGACAATTAGCCGTTGATTGTAGGCGCAAGTACAAGAGTTTGTCACTTGGGCTCCCCACCACGAGAGAAGACGTCTATATGGGAAAATTGCGCGGGATCATACATCGGCGTCGTTTCGCAAATGAGCCGACCGGATTGGTAGCGTGAGGGCATGAAAGTTCCGCAGAAGCGGCAGTTCATTGCGTCTCCTGCCGTGCCGCGGTGAGGGTCTGCGATGGCGCACCGCTCCATGACACCCGCATGGTCCTTTTCGCCACCTCGCGGCCACATGTAGCAGCGAACGCTCCCGCTCAAGGGTCTCTCGCCGGTCGGCAGCACCAACCGCCGCAGATAGGGCCACCGTTGGTGGGAATTTCACCCTCTGAAAGGAAGGGGATCCGAACGGCTGCGAACTCCAGTCCCTTTGGCCGCAACAGCGCCGTAGGCAGGACGTAGAACGTCTGGCTGCGGCTGCCGTACGGTGCGTGGCGTGAGTCCAGATCCTGCTAGATTGCAACTAGAACGTTACTAGCAACGGGGAGGGACATGGCTGCACCACAGAAATCCACGAAGACAATGAAAACCGCGAGCACGATGCACGTGCGTCGCGGTGATAGGGAGCTTCGTGCCCTCGGCCTGAGAAAAATAGGCGCATACACATGGGATGAGCGACTGCTGAAGCCGCCCGCCTTCGAAGGCACAGAAACAGTCAACGCGCCATTGGATTGCGCCAGATCAACGTCGTACTCTCACGAGTGAAGACGCTCGGGCGGGCGATCAAAACGGTCGCTGGGAGACTGACGACGGAGCCGTCTACGGCAGCCATCCTCGCGGACCTTGCTGCCCAACCGGCGCTCTCTTCTTTCGCGACGGGCCGCAAATTGTACATCGGAATCTCACGCTTATTGGTCATTCGCGCTAGGAGCGGGAGTTCCCGCGGCATTGTGCTGGTTTGTTCTCGGTTAATCCTGGACATCAAACGTAGCCTCGGCTCCTACCGTCCTCAGGAAGCGGACCGGCTGCGGTTCAGGATGCTGGCGGTGGCGGCGATAGCGCCGGAATGGGTGGTTGAACACCAGGGGCCTCTCCTGGTGAAGATCGAGACCGCGATCGTCGATGGAGCCGATCAGGTGTCCGATCCCGAGCGGGGCGTCTTCCGGCTTTCAGAGATCGACGAGCTTCTCGAATCCGAGGGCGCTGCTGACTCCATCAGGCAGTTCCGGGAAGCGTTCTCCGGTCGGGTCCAGGATGAGCTTGCGCGCCGGTGCCAGACGCTGGCAGGCGACCACGTCGAACCTCGCAACTTCCTCGACGGAGTGAACCCTGCGGGCGATCATCCGCTACCTAGGCACGAGCAGGCCTCTGTCGTTTCATTGCAGGCGTCTGTGACGCAACAGCCTCGCTTCGGATACGCGCAGCGCTCATCGTCGCCAAATGGAAACCGGTGCCGGCGAGGTTCGCGTGTCTGGCGGCGAAGGTCGCCATGGCCCGGAGGTGAAGCCGGCGAGGCGCTTGCGCTGGTCCATGCGTAATCATGCGGAGGATCGCGCCGCGCCGTGCATGCGATTGCATCTCTCGTCCCGCTGCGCTGCTGAGGCCTCTTCTGTCAGGCGGTCTAGGTTTCGCGCTTCGGGCCGAGCAGGAACACTGTCAGGGCGGCGAGGAACGTGGCAACAGCACTGTAGGCAATGGCACTGGTAATCCCGGCATTGTCCACCAATAGTCCGCCGAAAATCGCGCCGCCTGCGATTGCCACTTGGAACGCTACGACCATCAGCACACCGGCGCTTTCGGCCTGCTCGGGAGCGGCGCGCCACACCATCCACGTCTGCAATCCCACCGGCACTGCGCCGAAGGCAAAGCCCCACGCGGCAACCGCAACCGCCGAAGCCGAGGCCGATGCTCCCGCCGTCAGCAGCGAAACAGCGGCTATCGCTATGAGCAGCGGTGCAAGGGCCGCGACTGCCTTGAGACTGTACTCGGCCAGCAGCCCGCCGGCCAAATTGCCGAAGAATCCGCCGATGCCAAAAGCAAGCAACACAAGCGAGATCGTCTCGACATCCAGCGCGGGAACCTTCTCGAGGAAGGCGCGGATATAGGTGAAGCCGGCGAAGTGGCCGGAAGCGACCAGCAGGACGACCAAAAGCGCGACCTTGATCGTCGGAATCTTGGCCACATCCAGCGCGCTGCGGAAGCTAGCCACTCCAACCGGAGGCAGCCTCGGAATGGTTATGAGTTGCACCAGCAGTGTAGCGGCGCCGACGACTGCGGCGACCATGAAGGCGCTTCGCCATCCCCAGATATCGCCGACATAAGCGCCGATTGGAGCTGCGCAAACGGTAGCGACGGAAACGCCGGTGAGGATGATCGACATGGCGCGCGGCAGGAGGTGGCTTGGAACGAGCCGCATCGCCAGTGCTGCCGACATCGACCAGAAGCCTCCGAGCGCTATGCCGAGCACGACGCGTGCCGTCAGGAGTACTGCCAGCGACCACGCGCCGGCCGCCAGAACGTCCGACAGGATCAGCAGCAGCGTCATTGCCCACATGACGATCCTGCGGTCCAGGCGCTTTGTGATGATGGCCAGCGTCGGCGCCGAGATCGCCCCGACGATAGCGGTCGCCGTCATCGCCTGTCCAGCCGCACCCTCGCTGACACCGAGATCATGCGCGAGGGGCGTGAGGAGGCTGACAGGCAGAAACTCTGCGGTCACCAGCCCGAAGATGCCCAAGGAAAGCGAAATGACCGCACCCCATGCGGGACCAGACGGTTGGTCGGGCTTTTCTGGGTCGTGCAGAACAGCGTCCACAACGCCTGCCGCGGATTGGGTCATGAACGAAGTCTCCACTTTGATGCAATGCAACCTGATGTTGGCTGCCTTGACCCAAATCTAAAAACACAAGCGCATTTCCCGGCGGCGTTGCACGGAGGAGGGGATGTTCATTGCTTCGCGATATTTTGTGACGGTGCGGCGCGCAACATCGATGCCGGTTTCCTTCAGCCGGGCAGCGATGTCCTCGTCGGAAAGCACGTCACCGTGAGATTCTGCGGCAATCATCGCTTTGATCCGATGGCGGACAGCTTCGGCGGAGTGCGCATCGCCGCCTTGGCAGGACGCGATTGCGACGGTGAAAAAATACTTCAGTTCAAAGACGCCGCGCGGGGTAAGCATGTACTTGTTCGAGGTCACCCGGCTTACCGTCGACTCGTGCACGCCGATCGCGTCAGCGACGGTTCTGAGATTGAGAGGCCGCAGGTGGGCGACGCCATGTTCCAAAAAGGCATCCTGCTGACGCACGATTTCAGCCGCAACCTTAACGATGGTCTTGGCGCGCTGATCGAGGCTGCGGATTAGCCAGTTCGCGTTTTGCAAGCATTCGTCGAGAAATGCTTTGTCCTTCGCACTTTGGGCAGTTTGACGCGAGACTTCGGCATAGTAGCTTTGGTTGATCAGCAGCTTTGGCAGTGTGGCGGGATCGAGTTCGATCTGCCACCCCCCTTGCGGTGAGGGCGTGACCCAGATGTCGGGTATGATTGATTCAGACGCACCGGATTGGAATCGGTTCCCAGGCTTGGGATCGAGCGCCCGAATCTCATGCATCATGTCGAGAAGGTCTTCTTCATCGACTCCGCAATGCTGCTTCAGTGCCTCAAAATCGCGCCGCGCAAGCATTTCAAGATGGGCAACCAAAGCTGCCATTGCCGGGTCGAGCCGGTTACGCTGGCGCAACTGGATCTCGAGGCATTCTCTGAGACTTCTCGCAAAAACTCCCGGTGGATCAAATTGCTGCAAGGTTCCGAGAACCCGTTCTACAACAGCCTCACGGACATTCAGGCTCTCGGCCAGCTCCAAAAGGTTTGCCCGAACATAGCCAGTGTCTTCCAGATCGGCGGCAAGCTGGCCAGCAATCAGCCGCTCCTGTGGTGTGAACGCAGTGAGGGCGATCTGACGAGCGACATGGTCGTGCAATGTTTCGGCGAGGGTGGCAAACTCGTCGAGGGAAGGGCCATTGCCCGGCGGGTTGTTGGTCGTGTTGCGAAGTGATTTCCATTGCCCGAGCCGTTCAGGCGAACCTGCCCCGGTCGGTCCTTCAACGGCGTTTGCGCCAGGGCCGACAGGCTGATCCGCTCCCGAAATCGAGACGTCGTCAAAAGGCCCGCCATCGCTTGATGCAGATTCCAAAAGCGGGTTCTTCTCGATTTCCCGTTCCACGAACTGATGCAGTTCAGTATGCGCCAGTTGCAGCAGGCGAATCGACTCAATGAGTTGAGGCGATGCGACCATGGATTGCTTCTGGCGCTGAAGCAGGCTTGCTGAGGATTGCATGGTGAGCGCGAAAATCCTGTCGAGGAGCCTCTTGGGGCCGGCAATGGCACCACTGAGACGTATTCTAGGTCATGCGGCGGCTTTCAGCGTTTCGAGAACGTTTTGCGGGGACGAGACGCCATAGGGGTCGGCCTCGCAGTTGTCGGAGAAACCTTCCTCCTCGAACCAATGCTCCACCACGCCATTGTTGATCAGGGCGGCGTAGCGCCAGGAGCGCATCCCGAAGCCGAGATTGTCCTTGGCGACCAGCATGCCCATTTTGCGTGTGAACTCGCCTGAGCCATCGGGGATGAGCTCGACCTGCTTCAGACCCAAGGACTTCCCCCACGCATTCATGACGAAGGCGTCGTTGACTGAGAGGCAGTAAATCGCGTCAATTCCCTCCTTCTCAAACTCATCATAGAGCTCTTCGAACTGGGGCAATTGGTAGGTCGAGCAGGTCGGCGTGAAGGCGCCAGGCAGCGAGAACAGGATGACCCGCTTGCCGGCAAAGTAGTCGTCAGATGTCTTTTCTTGCCAGCGATATGGATTTGGCCCCTGGACTGACTTATCGTGAACACGCGTGAGAAAGGTGACGAAGGGAACTTTCTTTTGAACTGTCATCAAGTTGCTCCTAACGAAGAAAACTGGCGCTGAATTCTGGCAGAGGCTGGCGCAATACCGAGCAAAGGCTCGTATGCCCGGCACGGAATGAGGACCTCGCGGCTCGCAACCTCCTTTTTCCCTCCCGACGTATAGGAACGTCTTGGCGGCTGGTCTTGGCCACCCGAACGCAATCGATCTGAGCGAGCTGGACACCGTCGAGCCGCTTGGTTCCCACGGCTATGGCGCCGGAAGCGGGATCGGTCACTCGCGATCGTGCGTTTGGAAAAGGGATAGCGGCCGGAAGTAGCCAATATCGCAAGCATGTGGGGGCATGAAATGTCACTTCACGCAGACTCGGGTCACTGGACTGGTTCAGCGTGTTGTCGATATGTGGCAGTGACCCGCCGGCCTTGGCTTGGGTGACCCTTTGACGGGGCTCTTGGGCACTCACATGCTGAACAGAACCGATAAACGGCATTTGCGCGAGCGGCCCGTGTTGGCGTGCCGGCATCGGACCAGCCATGCGCAAAGCGGCCACCGAGAACGGCCTTCCGGAGGAGACGATGTCCCGATGTTCAGCGGGAACGGGCATCGTCTCCTCAGGCCACTGTCTAGAGCTTCGCGCGTCGGGCATGGTGCAAGTCGCTTTCATCGTGATTTGATGGTGCTCTAACCAGGAGCAGCAAGCGGCGTGCCATTTCAAATAGAGGTGCTGTTGGACCGCCCCCTTCTTCTCGGAGGCCGTGTCTTAGAAGATCGGGCGCGCGCTATACCGCCTCGTCACACAGGCAACAACGATGCTGTAGGGTGCGGATATTCGGCGCTTCAGCCCCGGCTGGGCAAAGAAGAACCGGAAGCGGAGCCGATGCACTACCTGAGGCTGGCGGGCACTCCAGTCATTGCGTAGCGTGTGCCGCTAGCGTTCATGGGTGCGCAGGCCCGGCTATCGCGAACACGCGCCTGTCGCAGCAACATGAGCGCGCGCTCTTGGGCAAGCGCCCTGGCGCCGTGAGGATCGAATTCCCAATCGTGTATGTTTGCCGCCCTCTTATGTTCGAAACTGGACCAGAATGTCGCAAGCCCGACCTAAAGGTCGCCCGAGGCGTTCTGTCCGACACTGTTCCGTCGCCTTTGTTGGCCCGCGACACCGGCCTATTTCGCCTAGCTCTTCTCTGGCCTCAGGCTAGGCCGCTGAGAAGCTGCCACAATTTTTTTCTGCTTCGGCCAAATTGGCACGAGATTTGAAGCACCTTCGTTGCGGGCCGGGAGCCGCCGACCGACTTTCATTTTGTGGATGACACGAAATGGAACGAAGAAAGAAAAGCAAAATGTCAAATCCGCGTCGGATAGCGTCTATGGGCAGGGGCCCCTCGGCGAAACCGCCCTTACCAAACAGCGCGCCGCCCTTGTCGACCCTTGCGGAAATCTTGGCCGGCGGCGAGTCAAAGGCCCACCACACCGACTTTATCCTGACCTCGAAGGTGCAGGATAACGTTCTGCATCTCGCCGCGCGATGTGCCTAGACAGTACACGTTGGCCGATCTTGATAACCAGGCCGGCCTTCGGAGGACGTCATCTGTATGCCTTAGGTCATTCGCTGCCGTAGCGCCTGCCGGTCACCTTCCGCCCTTCCATCGTTTAGAGAGTGAAGTGCCACCATGTCCGAACAACCCTTGCCGACGCTGCCGATGTGGCGCGTCGATCACATCGAGCCCTCGCCCGAGATGTTGGCGCTAGGCGCCAACGGTCCGATCCACCGCGTGCGCTTCCCGTCCGGGCACGAAGGCTGGTGGGTGACAGGCTATGACGAGGCCAAGGCGGTGCTGTCCGACGCGGCGTTCCGGCCCTCGGGAATGCCGCCGGCGGCATTCACCCCGGATTCGGTGATTCTCGGATCGCCGGGGTGGTTGGTCTCGCACCAGGGGGGCGAGCATGCCCGGTTACGCACGATCGTGGCGCCGGCCTTCAGCAACCGCAGGGTGAAGCTGCTCGAGCAGCAGGTCGAGGCGATCGCCGCGCAGTTGTTCGAGACACTGGCGGCCCAGCCCCAGCCCGCCGACCTGCGGCGCCACCTCTCCTTTCCGCTTCCGGCCATGGTCATCAGCGCGCTGATGGGCGTGCTCTACAAGGATCACGCCTTTTTCGCCGGGCTGTCCGACGAGGTGATGACGCACCAGCATGAAAGCGGCCCGCGCAGCGCGTCGCGCCTGGCCTGGGAAGAACTGCGCGCCTACATTCGCGGCAAGATGCGGGACAAGCGCCAGAATCCGGGCGACAACCTGCTGACGGATCTGCTCGCGGCGGTCGACCAGGGCAAGGCGACCGAGGAAGAGGCGATCGGCTTGGCGGCGGGAATGCTGGTGGCGGGGCACGAGAGCACCGTCGCGCAGATCGAATTCGGCCTGCTGGCCATGTTCCGCCATCCGCAACAGCGCGAACGCTTGGTCGGCGATCCATCTCTGGTGGACAAGGCGGTGGAGGAAATCCTGCGCATGTACCCGCCGGGCGCGGGTTGGGACGGCATCATGCGCTATCCGAGGACCGACGTGACCATCGCGGGCGTGCATATTCCCGCGGAGAGCAAGGTGCTGGTCGGCCTGCCGGCGACGTCGTTCGATGCGCGCCATTTCGACGACCCGGAAATCTTCGACATCGGACGCGACGAAAACCCGCACCTGGCGTTCTCCTACGGGCCGCACTACTGCATCGGCTTGGCGCTGGCCAGGCTGGAACTCAAGGTGGTGTTCGGTTCGATCTTCCAGCGCTTTCCCGCGCTGCGCCTGGCCGTGGCGCCCGAAGAACTGAAGTTGCGCAAGGAGATCATCACTGGCGGGTTCGAGGAGTTCCCGGTGCTCTGGTGATGCGCGGACGCTGCCGGGAATCGCGATCTTCTCCGCAATTGCAGGCGCGCCTGGCGCGCGCCGGTCAGATCAGCCAGCCAACAGGTAACCAAGATGGACGTGCAAGAAACCACGGCAACATGCCGGGACGCCTTCGCCGAACTGGCGTCGCCAGCGTGCATCCACGACCCGTATCCGTTCATGCGGTGGTTGCGCGAGCACGATCCGGTGCATCGCGCGGCGTCGGGCCTCTTTCTGTTGAGCCGCCACGCCGACATCTACTGGGCGCTCAAGGCCACGGGCGATGCTTTTCGGGGGCCGGCACCAGGCGAACTGGCGCGCTATTTCCCGCGTGCGGCGACCAGCCTGTCGCTAAGTTTGCTGGCGTCCACTTTAGCGATGAAGGAACCTCCGACGCATACGCGTCTGCGCCGGCTGATCTCGCGCGATTTCACAATCGGCCAGATCGACAAGCTGAGGCCGACCATCGCTCGCATTGTCGCAGCGCGCCTGGACGGCATGGCGCCCGCACTGGAGCGCGGGGAGGCAGTGGACCTGCATCGGGAATTCGCGCTGGCCTTGCCCATGCTGGTTTTCGGCGAACTGTTCGGCATGCCCCCGGACGACATTCTCGGGCTCATCACCGGCATCAGCGCCATTCTGGAAGGCCTGAGCCCGCACGCCAGCGATCCCCAACTCGCCGCGGGGGACGCGGCCAGCGCCAGGGTGCAGGCCTACTTCGGCGACCTCATACAGCGCAAGCGAACCGATTCCCGCCACGACATCGTGTCAATGCTGGTCGGCGCACACGACGACGATGCCGAGACGCTGTCGGATGCGGAATTGATCAGCATGCTCTGGGGCATGCTGCTGGGCGGCTTCGCCACCACTGCCGCGGCCATCGGCCATGCGGTCCTGGCGATGCTGGCGTATCCCGAACAGCGGCACTGGCTGAAGGGAGATGCCGTGGGGGTGAAGGCTTTCGTCGAAGAAGCCCTGCGCTACGACGCGCCCGCCATGTTCAGCTCCATTCCGCGTATCGCCCAGCGCGACATCGAACTGGGCGGCGTGGTGATCCCGAAGAACGCGGACGTGCGCGTGCTGATCGCGGCCGGCAATCGCGACCCGGACGCCTTCGCCGATCCCGATCGCTTCGATCCCGTGCGGTTCTACGGCACCAGTCCTGGCATGTCGATCGACGGGAAGATCATGCTGACCTTCGGCCACGGCATCCACTTCTGCCTTGGTGCGCAACTGGCCCGGGTGCAGTTGGCCGAAAGCCTGCCGCGGATCCAGGCGCGCTTCCCCACGCTGACATTGGCTGAGCAGCCGACCCGGGAGCCCTCCGCGTTCCTTAGGACGTTCCGCGCGCTGCCGGTGCGGCTGCATGGGCAGGAGGGCTGAGATGCGCGTCCTGGTCGATCAGGATCTGTGCGGAACTACCGGGCAGTGCGTGCTGACGCTGCCGGGCACCTTTCGCCAGCGCGAACCGGACGGCGTGGCCGAAGTGTGCGTGGCGACCGTCCCGCAGGCGCTGCACGCCGCCGTGCGGCTTGCGGCCAACCAGTGCCCGGTCGCCGCCATTCGGGTCATCGAAAGCGACGCTGGCCATGATGAGCGCGCCAGCGCCGATCCTGCGCCCTCTCCGGCGACATCGGGCGGCATGCCGCGAAAGACCAACATAATCAGGGAGGACACGATGGGACGGTTTGAGGGCAAGGTTGCCGTGGTGACCGGCGCCGGCGCCGGCATCGGCAAGGCATGCGCCCTCGCCATCGCGCGCGGGGGCGGCAGAGTGGTGGTGGCCGATATTGATGGCTCGGCGGCCATCGCTTGCACCGCGCAGATCGCGGCTGAAGCGGGCCACGCGCTTGCCCTGGCCATGGACATCGCCGATGAGCAGGCGGTGGCAGCGCTGTTCGAGACGGCGGAGCGGCACTTTGGTGGGGTCGACCTGCTGGTGAACAACGCGAGCGCCATGCATTTGACCCTGCGCGACCGCGCGATCCTCGAGCTGGACCTGGCGGTCTGGGATCAGACCATGGCGACCAATCTGCGCGGCACGCTGCTCTGCTGCCGGCAGGCCATCCCACGGATGATCGCCCGCGGCGGTGGCGCGATCGTCAACATGTCGTCGTGCCAGGGGCTCAGCGGTGACACCGCGCAGACGTCCTACGCCGCGTCGAAGGCGGCGATGAACATGCTGTCGGCGTCGCTCGCCACCCAGTACGGTCATGCGCAGATCCGCTGCAACGCGGTTGCGCCGGGTCTCGTCATGACCGAGCGTCTCCTCGCCAAGCTGGACGAGTGCATGCAACGGCATCTGCGCCGGCACCAGCTCCTGCCGCGCGTCGGCCGCCCCGAGGACGTGGCGGCGCTGGTGGCGTTCCTGCTCTCCGACGATGCTGCGTTCATCACCGGCCAGGTCGTGTGCATCGACGGCGGCATGCTGGCGCATGTGCCGACGTACGCCGACGGTGGCAACAGCTGCGCCGCGCGGCCTGCCGGCGACACCGCCGAAGCGGCCGCGGCGGCGCGCTGCTGATGGACATGCTGCTCAACCCGCTCAACCGTCGGCACCGGCTGCGATACGACATCCCGGTCATGCCCGGCGCTTTCCCCCTGGTCGGGCATCTTCCCGCCATCGTCTGCGACCTGCCGCGCCTGCTGCGGCGCGCGGAACGGACGCTGGGCAGCCACTTCTGGCTGGATTTCGGCCCTGCCGGACATCTGATGACCTGCGTCGATCCGGATGCATTCGCACTGCTCAGGCACAAGGACGTGTCCTCGGCGCTGATCGAAGAGATCGCGCCCGAATTGCTTGGCGGAACGTTGGTCGCCCAGGACGGCGGCGCGCACCGGCAGGCGCGCGATGCGATCAAGGCGGCGTTCCTGCCCAAGGGGCTGACCCAGGCCGGCATCGGCGACCTGTTTGCGCCCGTCATCCGGGCGCGGGTGCAGGCGTGGCGCGACCGCGGCGAGGTAACCATCCTGCGCGAAACCGGCGACCTGATGCTCAAGCTCATCTTCAGCCTCATGGGAATCCCCGCGCAGGACCTGCCGGGATGGCATCGCAAGTACCGGCAACTGCTGCAGTTGATCGTCGCGCCACCGGTCGACCTGCCCGGACTCCCCTTGCGGCGCGGCCGCGCCGCCCGCGACTGGATCGACGCGCAGTTGCGCCAGTTCGTCCGCGACGCGCGCGCGCATGCCGCGCGCACCGGGCTGATCAACGACATGGTGAGCGCCTTCGACCGCAGCGACGATGCGCTCTCCGACGACGTCCTGGTCGCCAATATCCGCTTGCTGCTGCTTGCCGGTCACGACACCACTGCCTCGACGATGGCCTGGATGGTGATCGAGCTGGCGCGGCAGCCTGTGCTGTGGGACGCCCTGGTCGAGGAGGCGCATCGCGTGGGCGCGGTGCCGATCCGGCACGCGGACCTGGCACAGTGTCCGGTCGCCGAGGCACTATTCCGCGAGACGCTGCGCCTGCATCCGGCGACCACGCTCCTGCCGCGTCGCGCGCTGCAGGAATTGCAACTCGGCCAACGGCGCATTCCCGCGGGCACCCATCTGTGCATCCCGCTGCTGCATTTCTCGACCTCGGCGCTGCTGCACGAGGCGCCTGATCAGTTCCGCCTGGCGCGGTGGCTGCAACGCACGGAGCCGATCCGGCCGGTGGACATGCTGCAGTTCGGTACCGGCCCACACGTCTGCATCGGCTACCACTTGGTATGGCTGGAAATGGTGCAGTTCTGCATCGCCTTGGCGCTGACCATGCACAAGGCCGGGGTGCGGCCGCGGTTGCTGAGCGGCGTCGAAAAAGGCCGGCGCTATTACCCGACCGCACATCCGTCCATGGCGATCCGCATAGGCTTCTCATGAGCTGGCATCGCATGTCCCGTGTGGCGAGGCAGCGGCGCCGGCGAGGCGCGGTATTGCTGCACTCAGCGCACGCGCTCGGTGCGACGCCGGCAACACCGCGGCGGTTTGGCGCCCGCCGTGGCCATATCGTGTCAGGTACAAGGACATGAAAAACATGCAGACCGGTTCCACGCTACACGACGACCGAACTGGCGTTTCCGCGCTCGGCGGATTGGGCGCGCAGGCGCGCGGCGCATCCGGCAGGCTGCTGCCGGAGATCTGGATGCAGGACGGCGCAAAGCGGGTCGAACAGGCGCTGGCGCGTCTTCTCTGCGCCGAAGACGACGGTGAGACCGAGCTGATGGCGGCGATGCGCTACGCCACCTTGCATGGCGGGAAGCGCACCCGCGCCTTGCTCTGTCTGGCTGCCGGCGCACTGGCCGACACGCCGGCGCACATGCTCGACGACGTCGGCGCCGCCATCGAGATGATGCACGCCTGTACCCTGGTCCACGACGACCTGCCCGCGATGGACGACGACGTGCTTCGCCGCGGCCTTCCGACCGTGCACGTAAAGTTCGGCGAAGCCACTGCGATCCTGGTCGGCGATGCGCTGCAGGCGCACGCCTTCCTGACCCTGGCGAGCCTGGATGCGCCGGGCGACAACCGTATCGCGCTCGTGCGCGAACTGGCGCAGGCCGTGTCAGCCGAGGGTGCCGCAGGCGGGCAGGCCATGGATCTGTCGCTGGTCGGAAAGCACGGCGAACTGGATAGGATCCTGGAGATGCACCGGATGAAGAGCGGAGCGCTAGTGCGCGCGTCCGTTCGCATGGGCGCCCTATGCGCCATCGCGGAGGAGGCCGCGCACGCTGCGCTGTACTGTGCGCTCGATCGCTACACCGCCTGTTTAGGGCTGGCGTTGCAGGTGATCGACGACATTCTCGACGCGACAGCGGATACCGCGACGCTGGGCAAGACCCCCGGTAAGGACGCGGCGGCGCAGAAGCCGACCTGCGCGTCGATCATGGGGCTGCAGGCAGCGCGCCAGTTCGCGCTGGATTTGTTGCGCGACGCCGGGGAGGCCATCGTCCCGCTGGGGCCGCGTGCGGAACGGTTGGCGCAGATGCTGCAGCGGGCCAACGTGTATCTGTCCGCGCCATACGCATGAGCGCGCCCGTCCGCATGGAGTCGCCCCTGTGCTGCTGCGATCGGCCGGCGGCAGCGGTGCATGCTGCACTGTGCCCGAGCCGGCGACGACGTGCGCGGCGTCTGCTCGATCCTGGTTCTCGTTAACCCTCTGCAGAAGGAACATCCCGCGTGAACGCGCTGTCCGAACAGATCCTTTCCGAATTGCGCCACCTGCTGAGCGAGATGAGCGACGGCGGCAGCGTCGGCCCGTCCGTCTACGACACTGCGCGAGCTCTGCAGTTCCACGGCAACGTCACCGGTCGGCAGGACGCGTACGCGTGGCTCATCGCGCAGCAACAGGCCGATGGCGGATGGGGAAGCGCGGATTTCCCACTGTTCCGCCATGCGCCCACCTGGGCGGCGTTGCTCGCATTGGAGCGTGCGGATCCTCTTCCCGGCGCTGCCGACGCAGTCCAGGCTGCAACCCGGTTCCTCGAGCGCCAGCCCGATCCCTACGCGCATGCGGTGCCGGAAGACGCTCCGATCGGCGCGGAGCTGATCCTGCCGCAGTTGTGCGGCGAGGCCGCATCCTTGCTGGGCGGCGTGGCGTTTCCGCGCCACCCGGCGCTGTTGCCGTTGCGGCAAGCGTGCCTGGTCAAGCTGGGAGCGGTGGCGACGTTGCCGAGCGGCCATCCGTTGCTGCACTCCTGGGAAGCCTGGGGGACGTCGCCGACCACCGCATGCCCGGATGACGACGGCAGCATCGGCATCAGTCCGGCGGCCACCGCCGCGTGGCGTGCGCACGCCGTGACACAGGGGAGCACGGCCCAGGTCGGACGCGCCGACGCGTATCTGCAGGCGGCATCGCGGGCGACGCGCAGCGGCATCGAAGGTGTCCTTCCCAACGTCTGGCCGATCAATGTATTCGAGCCATGCTGGTCGCTGTACACCCTGCATCTGGCCGGGCTGTTCGCGCATCCCGCGCTCGCCGAGGCGGTGCAAGTGATTGTCGCGCAGCTCGACGCCCGCCTGGGCGTGCGCGGTCTGGGCCCGGCCTTGCACTTCGCGGCCGATGCGGACGATACCGCCGTTGCGATGTGCGTCCTGCGCCTTGCAGGCCGCGACCCGGCGGTCGATGCGTTGCGCCATTTCGAAATCGGCGAGCTGTTCGTCACCTTCCCCGGCGAGCGCAATGCCTCGGTGTCGACCAACATCCATGCCCTGCATGCGTTGCGACTGTTGGGAAAGCCCGCCGCCGGCACCAGCGCCTACGTCGAGGCCAATCGCAACCCGCACGGTCTATGGGACAACGAAAAATGGCACGTTTCGTGGCTGTATCCGACCGCGCATGCGGTCGCTGCGCTGGGGCAAGGCAAGCCCCAGTGGCGCGACGAGCGCGCGCTGGCGGCGCTCATGCAGGCGCAGCGCGACGACGGCGGCTGGGGCGCCGGTCGCGCGTCCACATTCGAGGAAACCGCCTATGCGCTGTTCGCGTTGCACGTGATGGACGGGAGCGAAGAGCCGACAGGGCGCCGGCGCATCGCGCAGGCGGTGGCGCGTGCGCTGGAGTGGATGCTCGCCCGCCATGCGGCGCATGCATTGCCGCAGACGCCGCTGTGGATCGGCAAGGAACTGTATTGCCCCACCCGGGTGGTGCGCGTGGCCGAACTCGCCGGGTTGTGGCTGGCCCTTCGTTGGGGGCGGCGCGTCCTGGCCGAGGGAGCAGGAGCGGCGCCATGATCCAGACCGAACGCGCGCTGCAGCAGGTGCTGGAGTGGGGGCGTTCCCTGACCGGGTTCGCCGACGAGCATGCCGTGGAAGCGGTCAGGGGCGGCCAGTACATCCTGCAGCGCATCCACCCCAGCCTGCGCGACACCAGCGCCCGCACCGGCCGCGATCCGCAGGACGAAACGCTGATCGTGGCGTTCTATCGCGAACTGTCGCTGCTGTTCTGGCTCGACGATTGCAACGACCTTGGCCTGATCGCGCCGGAGCAGCTCGCCGCGGTGGAGCAGGCGCTGGGGCAGGGCGTGCCGTGCGCGCTCCCCGGATTCGAGGGCTGCGCTGTGCTGCGCGCTTCGCTGGCCGCGCTCGCCTACGATCGTCGCGACTATGCTCAGCTTCTCGACGATACCCGGTGCTACTGCGCGGCGCTGCGCGCCGGACACGCGCAGGCGCGGGCGGAACGCTGGTCCTACGCCGAGTACCTGCACAACGGCATCGATTCGATCGCCTACACGAACGTGTTCTGTTGCCTGTCCTTGCTGTGGGGGCTGGACATGGCGACCCTGCGCGCGCGTCCGGCGTTTCGCCAGGTCCTGCGGCTCATCTCCGCGATAGGGCGCTTGCAGAACGATCTGCATGGACGCGAAAAGGACAGGTCGGCCGGCGAGGCCGACAACGCGGCGATCCTGCTGCTGCAGCGCTATCCGGCTATGCCTGTGGTGGAGTTCCTCAACGACGAACTGGCCGGCCATACGCGCATGCTGCACCGGGTGATGGCGGAAGAACGCTTTCCCGCGCCGTGGGGACCGTTGATCGAGGCCATGGCGGCCATCCGCGCGCAGTACTACCAGACCTCGACCAGCCGCTACCGCAGCGACGCTGCGGGGGGAGGCCAGCGTGCGCCGGCCTGAACGCGCGGGAGGCGGGGGCGTGCGCGCGCTGCCGTCGGTCCGATCCGACGCAACGCCGCCGCCCGATGCGACGGACGGAGTGAGCGTGAGCGACACCGCCCTGAGCCGGCGCAAGGACGACCATCTGGACATCGTGCTGGATCGGCGAACGGCGTCGGCCACGGTCGCCGCCGGCTGGGAGTACATCCGTTTCGAACACTGCGCATTGCCCGAGTTGGACCTGACGCAGATCGACCTGCGCGCCTCGCTGCTGGGCAAGACCATGCGCGCGCCGCTGCTGATCAGCTCCATGACCGGCGGCATGCCACGCGCCGACGCCATCAACCGGCATCTGAGCGAGGCAGCGCAAGCCTTGGGGATCGCCATGTGCGTCGGTTCGCAGCGCGTGAGCCTGCAATCCCGCAACTCCCAGGGGCTGACGCGCGCGCTGCGCCGCCTGGCCCCAGACATTCCCTTGCTGGCCAATATCGGTGCCGCGCAACTGTGCGAGGCCGACGGCCTGGACCTGGCGCGCCGGGCGGTGGATGCGCTGGAGGCCGATGGACTCATCGTCCATCTCAATCCGCTGCAGGAAGCGGTACAACCGGAGGGCGACCGCGACTGGCGCGGCGTCCTGGCGCAGATCGCTCGCGCCGCGCGCAGCGTGGGCGTGCCGATCGTGGCCAAGGAAGTGGGGTCGGGCCTGTCCGCTTCGGTGGCCTGTGCGCTCGTCGACGCGGGCGTGGCGGTGATCGATGTCGCCGGCGCCGGCGGCACCAGTTGGGCCGCGGTGGAGGGCGAGCGCGCCCGCGATGCCGCCGACCGTGCAGTGGCGATGGCGTTCGCCGATTGGGGGATTCCGGCCCCGGCCAGCGTGCAGGCGGTACGTCGGGCGCTGCCAATGGTGAAGCTGATCGCGTCGGGCGGGATCCGCGACGGCGTCGACGTGGCCAAGGCCATCCGCCTGGGCGCGGACATCGCCGGGCAGGCGGCCGGCGTGCTGCGCGCAGCTACGATATCCACCGAGGCGGTTGTCGCGCATTTCGAGATCGTCATCCGCCAGTTGGCCGTCGCCTGCTTCTGCACCGGCTCGGCTGATCTGGCGGCGTTGCGTCAGGCGCGCTTGTTGCCCTCGGCACATCTGCCCACCGGTTGATGCCGGCATCGCCCGCACGTGGCGGCGGGCGCCTAGAACTGGAGAAGTGAAAAGGTGCATTACGACATCGTCATCATCGGCGGAGCCATCGTCGGCTCCTCGGTCGCCTATTATCTGCGCGAGGAAGGGTTTTCGGGCTCGATCGCGCTTGTCGGGCGCGACCCGCAATTTTCCCGCGCCGCGACCACGCTGTCCTGCGCCTCCATCCGCCAGCAGTTCTCGATCCCGGAAAACATCCGGCTGTCGCAATTCACGCTGAAACTGTTCCGGCGGCTCAGGGAAGAGTTTGGCGCGGACGCCGATATCGGCTTTCGCGAAGGCGGCTACCTCATCCTTGCCGGCGAGAACGGGCTGCCGATCCTGCGGGCCAACCACGACGCGCAGATGGCCGAGGGCGCCGACATCGTGCTCGAGGATGCCGAGGCGCTCGTCCGCCGCTTTCCGTGGCTGTCGGTCGAGGGCATTTCCGCCGGCGCCTATGGCCGCAGCGGCGAAGGCTGGTCGACGCGCATGCGATGCTGATGCTGTTCCGCAAGGCACTGCGAAGCAAGAACATCGATTTCATCACAGCGTCGGTGACCGGTATCGAGCGGCAGGGGAAGCGCGTCGCCGGTGTGACCCTCGACAATGGCGAGCGGCTCGAGGCCGGCACCGTCGTTAACGCCGCCGGGCCGAATGCCGGCAAGGTGGCAGCAATGGCCGGGCTGGCGCTGCCGGTGGAGCCGCGCAAGCGCAATGTCTTCGTCTTCGAGGCGCGCGAAAAATATGACGACATGCCGCTGCTGGTCGACCCGAGCGGCATCTATGTCCGGCCGGAGGGCTCGGTCTACATCACCGGCGGCGCCGAGGCGGAAGAGGGCGAAGGACCGGCCGACCCCGGCGATTTCGACCCCGACTGGCCGCTGTTCGAAGAGGTGATCTGGCCGGTGCTGGCGACCCGCATTCCGGCCTTCGAGGCGATCAAGCCGACGCGCGCCTGGGTCGGCCATTACGACTACAATACGCTCGACCAGAACGCGGTGATCGGTCCACACCCCGAGGTCGCTAATTTCCTCTTCGCCAACGGTTTTTCCGGCCACGGCCTGCAGCAGGCGCCGGCGGTCGGCAAAGCGCTGGCCGAACTGATCGTGCATGGCGGCTATCGCACGGTGGATTGCTCGGCGTTCGGGTACAGCCGTGTCGCTGAAGGGCGAGCGTTCAGGGAGCTGAATGTGATTTGAGCAGGAAGGGCGGGTGCGCCGCGACGGTGATGCTGGACGGACAGAGGGGGGCGAAGGAACGCAACACGGCGGTCGATGGCCCAAAGCTGGCGAAAACAGCCGGCCAGG
The DNA here is from genome assembly GCF_040317995.1 of Mesorhizobium sp. M1334. NCBI lineage: Bacteria > Pseudomonadati > Pseudomonadota > Alphaproteobacteria > Hyphomicrobiales > Phyllobacteriaceae > Mesorhizobium > Mesorhizobium sp. M1334. The sequence goes on along the minus strand of NZ_JAMYLM010000038.1, from coordinate 14,558 downwards.
GCCTGCCGCGAACGGAATGATTTTGTGATGATCGTGGCGCTCGATCCGCCGCATTTCCGGACGATCAGCGACTTCCGCAAGCGGCATTTGAAGGCGCTCGAGGCGCTGTTCGTGCAGGTTCTGAAGCTGTGTGAGACGGCAGGATTGGTCAAACTCGGCCATGTCGCGCTGGATGGCACGAAGATCAAGGCGAACGCGTCGAAACACAAGGCGATGAGTTATGGGCGCATGAAGAAGCGCGAGCTGGAATTGAAAGCCGAGGTCGCTCGCATGCTGACGGCGGCCGAGGCCGCGGATGCCGAGGAGGACGTGACTTCGGCAAGGACAAGCGCGGCGACGAGATGCCGGATTGGGCCGGCGACAAGCAGTACCGGCTGGCCAAGATCCAGCAGGGGATGGCGTCGCTGGAAGCCGAGGCCAAGCTGGCGGCGCAAGAAGAGCGCCGGATCGAGGCCGAAAAAGAAGAGCAGCGCCAGGCCGCATGCCGCAAGAAGCCTGGCAAACCGGCGGCGGCGCCATCAGAGGAGCCCGGTGGCCATAGCAGCTGTTCTCGGAGGAACGCCGTTCGCTGTGCGGCGCTAAAGCCTGAGAGATCCTCGAAGAAGGATTGATCTCTTTGCATATCATTGTCTTCATATGATACGCGAACAGATCACAAAAGTTTTGACTTGCCCGCTGGGTGAGATACCTTTGCGTATCATCACGCATTGGAATAGATCGTATACGTATCATGATGGACTCTGAATCGGAAATTCTGCGCGCAATCGGTGGGCTTTTCAGGCAGGCGAGGCTGGCCGCTGCCATGACGCAGGAGCAGGTCGCTGGCTTGGCGGGTATATCCCGTCCCCGCTATCGCGACATCGAAAAGGGAGCCGCAGCGGCGCGTGCGACGACGCTCATGAATATCGCTCGCGCGCTCGGTCTGGAAATGATGCTGGTTCCGCAAGTCATGGTGCCGGCTGTCCAGGCTCTATTGCGTCCGCATGATGATGACGATCGACCCGCCTTTGTTTCTCAACCTGACGATGACGATCATGGCTCCAGTCTTTCGCGCACCTAAGACGATCCCGTCGCTGGACGTGCACTTGAACGCATTGAAGATCGGCACAATCGTTAGGACGCCGGGCGATTTCAATGCATTCAACTTCGATGAGGCCTACCGCGCGACGGGCGGCTTTCCGGTTTTCAGCCTGTCGTTCCGGGCAGCGACGGGAGGATTGCGGAAAGATCCGAAGCCTCTGGCGGGCGCCTTGCCCGCTTTCTTCGCGAACCTCCTACCGGAGGAGAAATTGCGCGAGGCGATGGAAAAGCACCACGAAGGCAATGTGCGGCCAGGCAATGATTTCGATCTTTTAGCGGCGCTGGGCGCCGATTTGCCGGGAGCCGTACGGGCGTTGCCCAGTGACGGCGCGATAGCGGTTTCGCAGGATGCTTCAAAGGATAAGCCCAAGGCACGGTTCTCACTTGCCGGCGTGCAGATGAAGCTGTCGGTCATGAAGAACACTGGAAAAGGCGGCGGCCTGACCTTGCCGATGGACGACGAGGAAGGCCGATACATCGCCAAGTTCCCTTCGACGGCGTTTCCAGGCGTTTCCGAAAATGAATTCGCTAACCTGGCGTTGGCTGCAGCGATCGGCATGGAGGTGCCTGAACGCGAACTTGTCGAGAAGTCCGATTTCGAGGATATTCCCGAGGAATTCAAGACGCTGTCAGAGGGCAAGGTCCTTCTCGTCAAACGCTTCGATCGCGGCGCTGAGGGCGAGAGGATTCACATCGAGGATTTCGCTCAGGTCTTCGGTGTGTATCCCTCGCGCAAATATGAGGGGGCCGCTTATCACGACATAGCCTTGGCCCTTGGCGTGGCCGTCTCGCCTACCGCAGCTCTCGAATTCGTCCGCCGCCTGGCGCTGACGGTCATCACTGGCAATGGCGACATGCACCTCAAGAACTGGTCTTTGATTTATCCCGGCAACGGCGACAAGCCGGTGCTTGCACCAATCTACGACGTCCTGTCGACCGTGCCATATATTCCCGCCGACGCCATGGCGCTTTCGCTTGGAGGGGAGCGCTCGTTCAAGGCGCTAGCAGCACCGCGATGGAAAGCATTTGCGAACCGTGCAAGGCTTCCGGAGCCGGCAGTCCTGAAGGCAGTGGTCGAGACCGTCGAACTCGTCAACGAGCACTGGTGGCATCTGCCTGAGCGCGACGTTGTCGCAGCGAAAGTGCTCGAGCGGATCGACGAACATGTGAAGGCGATGACGCCGATACTAAACTCCTGCGCCGATAAGTGAGCCGAGTCCCCTTGGGTTGGTGATATGGCGGAATTATCCCCCCGTGGCCCCGCATGGATGGCCGTGGATCGATGGTATGCCAGCGTGGCGCGCAAGACTCCGCGCACTGTCGATGAGGACACGCGAGACCAAGCACGTCAGCTCGCCGGAACAGAAGAGTTCGCCCATCCCGCAATTAACGTTAGAGGGTCGAGAAGCTGTTCGCCCATCTCAACACAACGATGCGGTTCGAACGAATGCGGTGACTGAGGATCGCGATCCGACGCTTTATGTCGCGATTGTCGGGTCCGCTACACGGCTTGTACCGACGATCCTTTCTTTGGCCTCAAGCTAAATCCCTGAAAAGCAACCATGAAATTATTCTTCGGTTCGATCAGCCAAACTGGCACGAGTCTTGAGATCCTTGGGTGCGAGGCGGCGACAGCTGCCCGACCGGCATTCATGTCGCGGCAGCCGCGATGAATGGAACGAAGGAAGGAAAGCTACATGTCAGGTTTGCGTCAGATCGCCTTTTACGGCAAGGGCGGCATCGGCAAGTCCACCACCTCCCAAAATACGCTCGCCGCCCTTGTCGACCTCGGGCAGAGAATCCTCATCGTGGGCTGCGACCCCAAAGCCGACTCCACCCGCCTGATCCTGAACGCGAAGGCGCAGGATACGGTCCTGCACCTCGCGGCAGAGGAAGGTTCGGTGGAAGACCTGGAACTCGCGGACGTGCTCAAGGTCGGCTACAAAGGCATTAAATGCGTGGAGTCGGGCGGCCCTGAGCCGGGTGTCGGCTGCGCCGGCCGCGGCGTGATCACCTCGATCAACTTCCTCGAGGAGAACGGTGCCTACGACGATGTCGACTATGTCTCCTACGACGTGCTCGGGGATGTGGTGTGCGGCGGTTTCGCGATGCCGATCCGCGAGAACAAGGCCCAGGAAATCTATATCGTCATGTCCGGCGAGATGATGGCGCTCTATGCCGCCAACAACATCGCCAAGGGCATCCTGAAATACGCCCATTCGGGCGGCGTGCGGCTCGGCGGCCTGATCTGCAACGAGCGCCAAACCGACCGCGAGCTCGACCTCGCCGAAGCGCTGGCTTCCAGGCTCAATTCCAAGCTCATCCACTTCGTGCCGCGCGATAACATCGTCCAGCACGCCGAACTCAGGAAGATGTCTGTCATTCAGTATGCGCCGGACTCCAAGCAGGCCGGGGAATACCGGGCCCTGGCCGAGAAGATCCATGCCAATTCGGGCCAGGGCACCATCCCCACCCCGATCACCATGGAGGAGCTCGAGGACATGCTGCTCGACTTCGGCATCATGAAGACCGACGAGCAGATGCTTGCCGAGCTTCAGGTCAAGGAAGCGGCCAAGGCGGCCGCACAGTAACGACCGCTACTGACTGGGGGCGCGGCCTAACCTGGCGCGCCTTTCAAAGAACGGCGCCTCGTCGGTGAGGCGTCACCCTGAACCTTGAAAGGGGTCCCATGAGCCTGGAATACGAGAATGACGGCGCCCTCCATGCGAAGCTTATCGAGGAGGTGCTGTCGCAATATCCTGACAAGGCGGCGAAGCGCCGCAAAAAGCACCTGAGCGTCGCAAAGAGCGGCGACGAGGCTGGCGAGGAAAGCGAGGTCCTTTCCGAATGCGAGGTCAAATCGAACATCAAGTCCATCCCCGGAGTGATGACGATTCGCGGTTGCGCCTATGCCGGCTCGAAAGGCGTGGTGTGGGGTCCAGTCAAGGATATGGTCCATATCTCGCACGGCCCGGTCGGCTGCGGGCAATATTCCTGGTCGCAACGCCGCAACTACTACGTCGGCACGACCGGCATCGACACGTTCGTCACGATGCAGTTCACCTCCGATTTCCAGGAGAAGGACATTGTTTTCGGCGGCGACAAGAAGCTGGAACGGATCATCGACGAGATCGAGGAACTGTTTCCGCTGAACAAGGGCATGACCGTCCAATCCGAATGTCCGATCGGCCTGATTGGCGACGACACTGAAGCGGTGTCCCGCAACAAGGCCAAGGAGCACGAAAAGACGATTGTGCCGGTGCGCTGCGAGGGCTTCCGCGGTGTCTCGCAATCACTCGGCCACCACATCGCCAACGACGCGATCCGCGACTGGGTGTTCGAGAAGAAGGAGGTCGAGTTCGAGGCCAGCCCGTACGATGTCAATGTGATCGGCGACTACAACATCGGCGGCGACGCCTGGGCTTCGCGCATCCTGCTTGAGGAGATGGGCCTGCGCGTGGTCGGCAACTGGTCGGGCGATGCTACGCTGGCCGAAATAGAGCGAGCGCCAAAGGCCAAGCTCAATCTCATCCATTGCTACAGGTCGATGAACTACATCTGCCGGCATATGGAGGAAAAGTATGGCATCGACTGGATGGAGTATAATTTCTTCGGCCCCTCCCAGACCGAAGCCTCTCTGCGCAAGATAGCCAAGCATTTCGGGCCGGAAATCGAGGCCAAGGCCGAGGCGGTCATCGCCAAATACCGGCCGCTGGTCGATGCCATCATCGCCAAGTACCGGCCGCGCCTCGAAGGCAGGACGGTGATGCTCTATGTCGGCGGGCTGCGCCCCCGTCACGTCGTCACGGCATATGAGGATCTGGGCATGGTGATCGTCGGCACTGGCTATGAATTTGGCCATAACGACGACTATCAGCGTACCGGCCATTACGTGAAGAAGGGCACGCTGATCTATGACGACGTGACTGGTTACGAGCTGGAGAAGTTCATTGAGGGGATCCGTCCTGATCTCGTTGGCTCCGGCATCAAAGAAAAGTACCCGGTCCAGAAGATGGGCATACCGTTCCGTCAAATGCATTCCTGGGATTATTCCGGCCCGTATCACGGCTACGACGGCTTCGCCATCTTCGCCCGCGACATGGATCTGGCCATCAACAACCCAGTCTGGAACCTCTACGACGCCCCCTGGAAGAAAAAAGCCGAGCCGTCGGCGGCGATCGCAGCCGAATGAAAACCTGGCCTCCCGTAAGCCGGGAGGCCGTTAAACGCCTGTGGCCCTTTGTCCGCGGGAGACCTGAAACGTTTCGACGTCCCTGTGCCGCCGTATGGGGGGCCAGATGGAGAAGAGGTAACCACCCATGCCGCAGTCGGCTGAAAAAGTTCTCGACCACGCGCCCCTGTTCCGCGAGCCGGAATACAGGCAGATGCTCGCCGAGAAGAGGCTGAATTTTGAATGTCCGCACCCGGACCAGGTCGTTACCGACCACCGCGAATTCACCAAGACGTGGGAATACCGCGAAAAGAACCTCGCTCGCGAAGCGCTTGTCGTGAACCCCGCCAAGGCCTGCCAGCCGCTCGGCGCGGTGTTCGCGGCCGCGGGCTTCGAGCGAACCATGTCCTTCGTCCACGGCAGCCAGGGCTGCGTAGCCTATTACCGCTCGCACCTGTCGCGCCATTTCAAGGAGCCTGCTTCGGCAGTTTCCTCCTCGATGACCGAGGACGCGGCAGTGTTCGGTGGCCTGAAGAACATGGTCGACGGGCTCGCTAACACGTACCAACTGTATGACCCGAAGATGATCGCCGTCTCGACCACTTGTATGGCGGAGGTCATTGGCGACGACCTGCACAGCTTCATCGAGAACGCCAAGGACGAAGGCTCGGTCCCGCGCGACTTCGACGTGCCCTTCGCCCACACGCCAGCCTTCGTCGGCAGCCATGTCGACGGCTACGACGTTACGGTCAAGGGCATTTTGGAGCATTTCTGGAAAGGCGAGGAGCGAACGGAAGCCGAGGCAACCATTAACATCATTCCGGGTTTCGACGGCTTTTGCGTTGGCAACAACCGGGAGCTCAAGCGCCTGCTCGATCTGATAGGCGTGTCCTATACCTTCATCCAAGACGCCTCTGACCAGTTCGACACGCCGTCGGACGGCGAATACCGCATGTACGACGGCGGCACGAAGATCGAAGACGTGAGGAAGGCACTCAACGCCGAGGCGACACTTTCGCTACAGCATTACAACACCCGAAAAACACTGGAGTATTGCGAGGGGGTAGGGCAGGCGACTGCCTCGTTCCATTACCCGCTCGGAGTCCAGGCGACCGACGACTTCCTGATGGAGGTCTCCGCGATTTCCGGCAAGCAAATCCCCGAGGCAATCCGCCTGGAGCGCGGCCGACTTGTTGACGCCATGGCGGACAGCCAATCCTGGCTGCACGGCAAGAAATACGCCATCTACGGCGATCCGGACTTTGTCTACGCCATGGCCCGCTTCATCATGGAGACGGGCGGCGAGCCGACCCATTGCCTCGCCACCAACGGCACCTCGGCATGGGAAGCGGAGTTGAAGGAACTGCTTGCATCATCGCCCTTCGGCAAGGGTGCTCAAGTCTGGGCGGGCAAGGACCTCTGGGCGATGCGCTCGCTGCTCTTCACCGAGCCGGTGGACCTGCTGATCGGCAACTCCTATGGCAAGTATCTGGAGCGCGACACCGGCACGCCGCTGATCCGGCTGACGTTTCCGATCTTCGACCGCCACCATCACCATCGGTTTGCGCTTATGGGCTACCAAGGCGGGTTGCGCGTCCTGACGACGATCCTCGACAAGATCTTCGACAAGCTCGATCGCGAGACAAGGGAGACGGGCGTGACGGACTATTCGTATGACCTCACCCGCTAAGCGTGGCGGCCGCCTCTTCGGTGAGGCCGGTCGTCTTCCCGAGGGACTTTGGAGACCGACGCAATGTCCTCGCTCAGAGCCAAAATCCAGGATGTCTTCAACGAGCCCGCCTGCGAGCAGAACCGCGGCAAGGATGCCAAGGCGCGCAAAAAGGGCTGTTCGAAGCCACTGACCCCCGGGGCGGCCGCCGGCGGCTGTGCCTTCGATGGCGCCAAGATCGTGCTGCAGCCGATCACCGACGTTGCGCATTTGATCCATGCGCCGCTCGCCTGCGAGGGCAATTCCTGGGACAACCGTGGTGCGGCTTCGTCCGGGCCAACGCTGTGGCGCACAAGCTTCACGACCGACCTCACCGAACTCGATGTTGTAATGGGGCAGGGCGAGCGGAAGCTCTTCAAAGCGATCCGCGAGATCAAGGAAGCGTATGGGCCGCCGGCTATCTTCGTCTATCCGACCTGCGTGACGGCGCTGATCGGCGACGACATCGATGCCGTCTGCAAGCGCGCGGCGGAAAAGTTCGGCCTGCCGGTGGTGCCGGTCAATGCGCCGGGCTTCGTCGGCTCCAAGAATCTCGGCAACAAGCTTGCCGGCGAGGCGTTGCTCGAGCATGTCATCGGCACGGTAGAACCGGACGACGCCGGACCCTATGACATCAACATTCTTGGCGAATTCAACCTCTCGGGTGAATTTTGGCTGGTGAAGCCGCTGCTGGATCGGCTCGGCATCCGGGTGCGCGCCTGCATTCCGGGCGACGCGCGTTACTTCGACATTGCCTGCGCGCACCGCGCCCGGGCGGCTATGATGGTGTGCTCGACCGCGCTCATCAATCTCGCCCGCAAGATGGAGCAGCGCTGGGACATCCCGTTTTTCGAGGGCTCCTTCTACGGCATCACCGACACCTCGGGAGCGCTCCGACAGATATCTCAGCTGCTCGTGAAGAAGGGTGCCGATCCGGAAATCCTCGGCCGCACCGAGGCCTTGATTGCAGAGGAGGAGGCGATTGCTTGGAAGAAGCTCGCGGCCTACCGGCCGAGGCTCGAAGGCAAGCGCGTGCTGCTCAACACCGGCGGTGTGAAGTCCTGGTCGGTCGTCCATGCGCTGATGGAGATCGGTATCGAGATCGTCGGCACCTCTGTCAAGAAGTCAACGGTCGAAGACAAGGAGCGCATCAAGCAGATACTCAATGACGACAACCACATATTCGAGCAGATGGCTGCGCGGGAGCTTTACGCCATGCTCTCGGAACACAAGGCCGATATCATGCTGTCGGGCGGGCGCACTCAATTCATCGCGCTGAAGGCCAAGACACCCTGGCTCGATATCAACCAGGAGCGCCAACACCCTTACGCCGGCTATGACGGCATGGTGGAACTCGTACGCCAGATCGACCTCGCCATTCATAACCCGATCTGGTGCCAGGTGCGGGAGCCGGCACCATGGGATTGCCAGCTTGCGGTGAGGGAGGAACTGCCGCGCACGAAAAGCGAGACCGCGACCTTGCATGCTGTCCAGGAATTCACCGGCACGACGGCCGACGATTTCGGCGAGTGTTGAGGAAGCGATGGTGCGCATCCTTCCCCAGACCAAAGCGGCGGCGATCAATCCGCTGAAGTCGTCGCAGCCGCTCGGCGCCGCCTACGCCTTCCTTGGGGTCGACGGCGCGATGCCGTTGTTCCACGGCAGCCAAGGCTGCACCAGCTTCGCGCTCGTGCTCTTCGTGCGGCATTTCAAGGAAGCCATCCCCTTGCAGACCACGGCGATGGACGAGGTGGCGACGATCCTCGGCGGTGCAGACCATCTGGAAGAGGCGATACTCAACCTCAAGGCCCGCACAAAGCCAACGCTGATCGGGGTCTGCACGACGGCGCTGGTGGAAACCCGGGGCGAAGACTGCGCAGGAGATATCGCCAATATCAGGCTGAAGCGCATGGAAGAACTCGCGGGTACGGAGGTGGTGCTAGCCAACACACCGGATTTCGACGGCGCGATCGAAGAGGGCTGGGCCAAGGCTGTCACCGCGATGATCGAAAGGATTACGCGTCCCGGCGAGCAGGCGCGGCAGTCGAAGAAGATCGTGATCCTGCCTGGCTGGAACCTCACTGTGGCTGATATCGAGCATTTGCGTGAGATGGTTGAAAGCTTTGGACTTAAGCCGGTGATCCTGCCGGACGTCTCCGGCTCGCTCGACGGTACGGTGCCCGACCGCTGGATCACGACCACCTACGGCGGCACCAGCGTCGAGGATATCCGCGAGCTTGGCACGGCCGAGCAATGCGTCGTCATCGGTGAACATATGCGCCGCCCGGCCGAGCTGCTTCAGAGGTTGACCGGCGTGCCTTACGTGCTGTTCCGGTCGCTGACTGGATTGAAGGACGCCGACCGGTTCGTCTCTCTGCTATCTGCGGTTTCGGGCGCGGCGGCGCCGGCTGGGGTGCGCCGTCGCCGGGCGCAGTTGCAGGACGCTTTGCTCGACGGACATTTCCATTTTGGAGGCAAGAAAATTGCGATCGCTGCTGAACCAGACCAACTCTACCAACTCGGGAGCTTCTTCATCGGCATGGGCTCCGAAATCGCGGCGGCGGTCACCACGACCGACATGTCGAAAATTTTGGAGGAAGTACCGGCGCAGTCGGTTCAAATCGGCGATCTCGGTGATTTGGAAGCTCTTGGCGCCGGCGCTGATCTTCTCGTCACTCATTCCCACGGCCGCCAGGCGGCGCAGCGCCTCGGCATTCCGCTCATGCGGGTCGGCTTCCCGATCTTCGACCGGCTCGGCAGCCAGCACAAGCTCACAATTCTCTACCAGGGGACCCGCGACCTGATCTTCGAGGTTGCCAACATTTTTGAAGCCAACCGGCACGCGCCGACGCCTGAGGCGCTTGATCCACTCCGTAAGCGAGAAATGCCAGATGAGCTCCGTTCGTCGCCTCTCGCTCGTCACTGACGAGGTTCACGCACCGACGCCGGAACGCCAAGCCGGCGCATTGCGCGTGGCGATCGCCACGCAGGACATGAAGAACCTCAACGCCCATTTCGGGTCGGCCAAGCGCTTTGCTGTCTACGACGTGACGCGCGAGGAGTGGCACCTCGTCGAAGCCGTGGCCTTCGATGACGTTTCCGACGAGAGCGGGAAGCACCGAACTGAGGGCGATGACCGCATCACCCCGAAGGTGGAGGCACTGAAGGGCTGTCATCTGCTGTTTTGTCTGGCGATCGGCGGACCTTCGGCAGCCAAGGTTGTTTCGGCAAAAATTCATCCGATCAAAGTGCCGCAGCCCCAAACCATCCAAGAGGTGCTGTTGCGCACGCAGATGATGCTCAGGACGTGTCCTCCCCCTTGGCTTCGCAAGGTGCTGGCGCAGGCAGGGGTCGCCGTACAGAAACCGTCCTTCGAGGACGAGGACTGAAATGAGGAGTAGGCGAAATGTCTGACGCCGTGGTTAGCCCTGCTGTCGCCGAAGACGAGGCGGCCCTTGCCACCCCGTTCCTCAAATGTCTTGTGCGGCTGGTCCGGGCTCATGATTCCCACGGGTCTTGGGAAGGCAAATCGGACGCCGAGCTGCTGGGCGACTTCATCATCACCAGGGAACAGCGCCGTGCGATCCCGATCATCAGCGATCCCGATCCGGACGTGCTGTGGAGGCTCGAGATGTTTTACACCGCCGTCGGGCTTGCGATCGAGGAGCGCTCCGGCCTGATGGCATCGCCGATGATGGAGATGAGCCATGAGGGTTTCGGGCGCGTGCTTCTCACGGCCGGGCGGTTGGTCGTTGTTTCGAAGACTCTGCGCGACGTCCACCGGTTCGGTTTCGAGACGTTCTGGAAACTCGCCGCGGCCGGTACCAAACTGGCCGGCGATGCCATCGCAGCCATTGAGGCTCATCCCGAGGTGGCGCGGGCGTGATGGAACCGATTTTCGATCAACGGGATCGTGTCAGGCCTTGAGGACATGCGATGGCCAGCCCTCTCAATCGAGGCGGTCGAGGCCGATGTGGTTCTTGGGGTAGCGCTGATGAAGCCACTGGTCCTGATCTGTTCGCAGGATCCGGAGTTCTATCTGGTCCACAGCCACATTCTGGAGGTGGATGGCTTCACGATTCAACTGGCCGGCGGCGTGGAGGAGGCGCTTGCATTGGCCAGTGAACGGGAGCCGAAGGCCGTGGTGCTGGACTGCCAGCCAACAATCGCGACAGGCTCCACAATCTGCGCCCGGCTCAAGGGGGAGCCCCGGACCGGCGGCCTGCCCGTAATTGCGCTGATCGCGCCCGGCGCCGAGAACCAGCACCTCGATCTCTTGAAGGCTGGTATTGACGAGAGCTTTGTGCGGCCCTTCGCGCCGGCCAAGCTGCTTGACTGTCTACGGATGAAGCTGGCGCTGCCAAAGCCGGGTTCGAACGGGATTGAAAACGGCGGCTGGATCTCCTGTGGCGACCTTGAGATAAGGCTCGATGCCCACCGCGTTCGGGGTAATGGCCACGAAGTCCACCTTGGGCCGATCGAGTTCAACCTGCTGCGGCTTTTGCTTGAGACTCCCGGCAAGGTCTTCACCAGAGACGAGCTGATCAGCGCGGCCTGGCCGCCCAATATCCATGTCGGTGTACGCACCGTGGATGTCCATATCAGCCGGCTCAGAAGGGCTCTGAAGGCGGCCTCCCCCTCCAGCGTCATTCGTACCGTCAGGTCGGCCGGCTACTCGCTCGAGTGGCCGGACGGCTGAATAGCGAACGGATGGGGTGCCACTCTCCATCTTCGTTGGAAGGCAAGTCTTGCGGCTTCGAAACGCGCTACGGGCGCGACATACTCAGAGGGAGCAGTCAGATGGCCTTCAAAAGCCTGCTCAGTGTAGCGGGAGCTGACCACTCCGATCGGGACGTCAGGACAGCTGCAAGCTTGTGCGCCGAGGTTGGCGCACATTTGTCCGTCCTGATTTTGTCGCCTCCGCCTCTCATTATGTCGCCTCCGCCGCTAAGCGACGGCATCTCCGAGTGGCCTACACAACGCGCGCACGCCATTGCCGCACTGGAAAAACGGTACAGCCAAATCGAGAGATTTTCACAGGACATGGCCAGACTGGAAACGACATCCAGGGAAATTCACAAACTGCTGAGAGCCACGTGGCGGTGCTATGATGTCGATATTGCCAACTGCGATCAGGCCAGCGTCGGTGATGCGGTGCGACAGCGGGCGCTCTGCAACGACCTGACAATCGTCGGCCCCGCACTTCTCAACGACATTAACCTCGGACCCCTTGTTATCAACGGCAGCTTGTTTGATACCGGAAAGCCGGTGCTTGTCGTGCCGGAGGGCGCTGAGGCGACTCTGTCGCCACGGCGCGTGCTGGTCGGCTGGGATTCGCGAGTCGAGGCGTCCCGTTCGGTTGGGGAAGCGCTGGATCTGCTAGCCGGTGCTGAGGAAGTTCGCGTCGCATTAGTCGATCCGGAGGCGACCTGCACCGGAAACGGTACCGAGCCGGGAGCCGACATCGCTGCCTATCTCACTCGGCACGGTGCTTGGGTGTCGGTTGACCGGCTGGCGAGCGCCGGCAAACCAGTGGCCACGGTGCTCGCGCAGCACGCAATCGACACGTCTGCCGACATGATAGTGATGGGCGCTTATGGCAGGCCGACGGCTGCGCGAGCGGCTCTTCGGTGGCGTGACGAGATGGATAGTGGGGAAGCCGCCATTGCCGCTGTTTTTGGCTCGCTGACGGGTTTTGAAGCAGCACCGATGCTGTTCGAAGCTCTACTCCCCTGGGTATCCTGATGCCAAGTCGGAGAAAGGCCGCGGCAAACGCGCAAGTTTCGCGAAGCTCCTCGGAGCCAATCTGCACGCGCCGTCGCCGAGAACATCGCGGACGTCTCGCGTTCGGGGTTCTGCTCGACCGAGATGATCCGTAACGCGGAGACTAACGGCCGGCAGAGGTACAGGCGCTCCTCAATGCAGTCAAAACCGGGGCTTCGCAGGTCGGCGTCAGGTCGAGAAAGAGCGTCGTTTCAGCGCGGCAGGCCGCGTTCGGACCGTAGCCGCATCGTATTGGCGTTATCACGATTTCCCTCACCACTGGCCGGGAGCTGACCACCGCAACAGCCGTGCAGTGGCCAAGGCACCGCCCTTCGAGTCGGGACGTCGGGCTCTTGCCGGCGTCGGCGCGAACGATGGCATCAATCGCCTTGTCATCTCTGGGATGGTAGCCCGGGTTAGTGGCGGACAGCCGCATCTCCAGCGTTTCCCGTTGGTCCGGCCCAACCTGCGTGGGGACCGAGCGGTCTTTGGCCGGTCATTCCGACAACACTCACATTCGCACCTGGCGGTCCCTGTAGGGCCTATGCACAGGGACACAGAATGACAAAAGCAGGGATCCGGGAGAGTTCACCGGGCCGGCACATGCCGGCACTCATCTGGCCCTCTTCGCCACGATCGTCATCGTCAATCTGGTGATGACGGTACTCGCGACCCGCAGCTGGACATGACCGGGCGTCGTGAAGAACTCCTGCGTCGCCAGCCAGTAAATCAATCGCAAAGCGGAAGGGTAGGGCAGAGGCGATGCTCGGATGGAGCGGCCCTGCAATCGCAATGGCGTTCCGCTACCACCTGAGCGACCGAGATGGCAAGAAGCTCAAGCAAGGCTTGAGGCGGACGATGATGACGAGCCTGGCGGTAGCCAACGACGTCACGATGTCCATCTGCTCGTCCATCAGCCCGAACATAGGTCGAGTCGTCCGTGGCCACGCTTCTCTGGAGACGCGAAGCGCGTGATGCGTGTCCAAGACCTGACAGTGGCAGAAAACATGTCGCGTCCGATACAACCGGCTATCTTGGGCACCCGGAGGGTTTTTAAGTCAATCAAGCATTTACTGCGCGCTGAGCGCGTTGGCACGGCCTTTGCGAATTGAGATTCAGCAACACTGAGTGAAGGCTGACTGCACGCAGATGCGCAAGACGAGCGATGCTCTCCCTTCCTTGAACCCTCGTGCCCCGTCTCAAAGGGGGAACAAGCTCGCGCATAAGGTCACGCAACCTTTGCAACAGCTTTGGAGAGCAACATGGTAGTGCAACTGGGGTCACCGGCTCCTTCGATCAAAGTGGAGGACTGGCTGCGTGGCGAGCCCCTTGCGAACTTCCAGCCCGGCAAAGTCTATATCGTCGAATTTTGGGCAACTTGGTGCGAACTATGCATGGCGGAGATGCTCGATCTGATGCGGCTCCAGGAAAAATACAGGGACAGCGGACTTGAGGTCGTCGGCGTCGCGGCTAATGAAGACGCTCCAACGGCCGTTGAGGCTCGCACCAAGTTGAACGCGTGGCTGACCGAAAAGTGCTCGCATCTGAACTATCGGATCGCGTTCGACTACACAGGTGAAATGAATAAGCTTTGGAGCGAACTCAGCTTTTCCGTCGGGATTCCGACCTCGTTCGTGGTCGACCGAGACGGCCACATCGCCTTTATCGGTCATCCCAGCCAACTCGATAAGGTTTTGCCGAAAGTGCTCAACGGCAGCTGGCGCATCAGAGATAAAGCTCACATGAGGAGTGATGCGTCAAGGCAAGTTCATTTGTCCATGGCGAAACCTTTCAGGGTGCTTCATCGGTATCCAAAGTCTGAGCCATTTCGCTCGA
>NZ_JAMYLM010000037.1:0-37804 GCF_040317995.1 Mesorhizobium sp. M1334 | reverse complement strand
GTCCGGCCGCCGAGGCAGCCATCCGGGCCAGAGGCGCATGGCTGCTCTTCCTGCCGCCCTACAGCCCCGATCTCAACCCGATCGAAATGGCCTTCGCCAAGCTTAAAGCGCATCTGCGCGCAAAGGCCATCAGAACCATCGACTCCCTGTGGCAGGCCATTGGCGATATCTGCAATCTCTTCTCCCCAACAGAATGCAGAAACTACTTCTCTGCCGCAGGATATGGACTCACATGAACGTCCGACGCTCTAGTGCCTGGAGATGAGGGCTCGTCGTGTCCCGGCATGGTCGACCTCACACCGGCCAGGCTTGGTTGTTTAGGTGGGAAAGGAATGCCGCGGCGGGAGCAAAAAGACCGGCTGCGAAGCGCCGGACCATTCTGCTGCGTCCCCCAGTCCCGCCGGCTACTTTTGGCAGCCCGAGAACGGCTCCGCATCAGCGCGCGCCAAGGGGCGGATTCACGGTTGCTGCTGCGCACCGCCAGGAATAACGAGAGTACCCTGGCCCGGCCTTGAGTATCTGAAGCCTATGAAGAACAAAGCAACGATGATCAAACAAATGACGATGACCGCGACGACGCTGCCAGGATGGTGTCCGGTATCTGGCGGTTGGACCATTGCCTTCCCGTATGGCTATCGCCGCTGACCTTCTTCATCTTCCAACCGAGCATGACGACTGTCAATGGATACAGGAGCTACCCCCGCCATCCAATCAGCAGCCGGTGTGTCGAACACGTTACGCGCTTGCCGACCGAAGCTGATGATGGACCGAACCACAACTTATCCTAAGCACGCCTCCATCGCTGCGAAGCGTCCGGCCGGCGGCGAACCCGCAGCGGAAAAGCGACGTTTTCGGCCACCGTCAGATGCGGAAACAGCGTGTAGCGTTGGAACACCATGCCGATGTTGCGCTTGTGCGAAGGCACTGCAAGCAGTGATTTTCCTTCCAGCAAGACATCGCCGGAAGTCGGGTCCTGAAAGCCGGCGATCGCCGAATGACCGAAATCATGGATGCAATCCGGTCGCGCAAGCCGGACGAGGCGGCGGCGCGGCGGCATGTCGAACGCGTGGCAGATCGCCCGCAACACGCTTCGCCTTGGCTGACTGGTATGCCGCCGGCGGTGCATCGTTCCACGGCAGGCATCTAACTGGTGCGTACAGTGACATTGTGACATGCCAATTTGCTTTCAGTTGCGGCGGCAAAATCGTATATCGCGTTAGTTAGGTGTTGTATCTCTTGCCAAATTGCTCTGTCATTCGAACGGAGTGTCGGACGGATTGAGACAGAGAAACTAGAAAAATGAATATGTTACGCCACAAAGTTGCCGTGGCGCCCATGATGGACTGGACGGACCGGCACTGTCGGTTCTTCCATCGCCAGCTGACGCGCGAGGCGCTGCTCTACACCGAGATGGTGGTGGCCGATGCGGTCATCCACGGCGCACGCGAGCGCCTGCTTGGCTTCGACGACAGCGAACATCCGGTGGCGCTGCAACTCGGCGGCGCCGATCCGGGAAAGCTGGCCGAGGCGGCGCGCATCGGCGAAGCCTTCGGCTATGATGAAATCAACCTCAATGTCGGCTGCCCGTCCGACCGCGTCCAGTCGGGCACCTTCGGAGCCTGCCTGATGAAGGCGCCTGTGCTCGTCGCAGATTGCGTTGCGGCGATGAAGGCGGCGGTGAAAATACCGGTTACCGTCAAGTGCCGCATCGGCGTCGATGAGCAGGATCCGGAACCGGCGCTCGATGCATTGGCCGATGGTGTTTTCGCGACCGGCGCCGACGCGCTGTGGGTGCACGCCCGCAAGGCCTGGCTGGAAGGACTGAGCCCAAAGGAAAATCGTGACATCCCACCGCTCGACTATGACCGCGTCTATCGGCTGAAAGCCAGAAAACAAAACAAATTCATCGGCATCAACGGGGGCATTCAATCTCTCGCAGAGGCGCTGACGCATCTCGACCATGTCGATGGCGCCATGCTCGGCCGCGCCGCCTATCACACGCCAGGGATACTGACCGGCATCGATGCCGCGTTTTACGGCAGCACGGCTGAGTCGTTCGACTTTGCCGCGCTGATCGACGCCATGGCGAACTATGCGGCACGCCATATCGAACAGGGTGGACGGCTCGGGCATGTCACCCGGCACATGGTCGGGCTGTTTCACGGCCTGCCCGGTGCACGCCGCTACCGGCAGATCCTCTCCACCGAGGCGACACGGCCGGGTGCCGGACCGGAGGTGCTGAAGTCAGCCTTCGCCGAGGTCGATTTCGGCAGGACCGCAGAGGCGGCCTGAGCGAACTCAATCCCGCAAGATCATGCGGTCGCCGCGCACGTCGAAACCCGACAGCGAGCTAATGAAATTCATGCCGAGCAGGCTCTGACCGAGGGTGCCGGGTGCGGCGATCATGATGGGCATGTCCTTGCGCACGATGCCGCCGATCGACAGTTCGTCGCTTCGCACCGCCGCTGCGCGCGTCATGCCGTTGGCGGTCGAGATCGGGATGGTGAAGTGGAGAGCCGCCGAATTGAACCCGGCCGCCAGAGCGTCCTCGGCGGTCAGCACTGTGCTGGTCGCGCCGGTATCGACAACCGTCAGGATCGGCGTGCCGTTGATCGTGACGCGCGCTTCGAAATGGCCGCTGCCGGCCTTGTCCAGGGTGACGGTGGCATGGCCTTCTTCCACGCCCAGCGCCAGCGGACTGCCGGGAACAAGGCCGGCGGTGACGCGGCTGGCGAAATCCTGCAACTCATAGCGGTACTGATAGCCGGCGATCAGCGCCAGCACGATGGCGCCCCAGGCGCCGAGGCTGCGGGCCATGGTGCCCAACGGCCTGCCCGATCTGAGCAGGCCGGCGCCGACGAGTGCCGCTAAGGCGCCAAGCCAGATCAACTGGCTGAAATCGTAATTCTCAATGCCGAATGTACTGCCGGCGGAATCGTGGAGCATGAGCAGGAGTACACCTGCCCCGATCGCGACGATCAGAATCCACAGCAGTCGGTTCATCTGTGCGGCCGGTTCACGAGAGGGCGTCGCGTTCGCGTGCCATGCGGCTGCGACGGGTTTCCCGGCGGGGGCGTCGCTCGACCGTTTCCAGCCTTGCCGGCAGCTCGGCCATGACGCTGCGGCGGGTTTGCGGGGTCATGTCGATCCAGGCTGCGATTTCCTCGCGCGTGCGGCCGCAACCGAAACAGAAGCCGGTTTTCATGTCGATCGAGCAGACCAAGATGCACGGGGATTCAATGGCCGTCATAAGAATTTCCTTGGCTAGCCTCCACATGGTGCAACGACAAAGTCAATGCAAGCCCTCCGGGATGCGCCGCCAACGGGTGCGTTCGCGTCAATACCTCGAAGTTTTGCCGAGGTTGTGCCGGCCCGCCAAGGCGGCTATGCCGCTCACCAATTCACAAGGACGATTGCCATCGACATGACCAGCGCACTGCCTTTCGACGATTTTCGCGACCTCCTGGTGAGCCTGCCGCCGGCAGATATGGCTGCCAACACCCGCGTTCGCCAGTTGTTTGCCAAGGCAGACAAGCCCGAAGGCTCGCTTGGCCGCATCGAGGACATCGCCGCCTGGCTCGCCGGCTGGAGCGGTCGCGCGCCGCCGGCGGTGACTCGACCATTGGTGGCGATCTTTGCCGGCAATCATGGCGTCACCCGCCACGGTATTTCGCCGCGCCCCGCCGCCGCTACGGCAAATGCAGTCGAGCTCTGCGCCGCCGGCGGTGCAGCGATCAACCAGATCTGCATCGCCAACGATCTCGGCTTGAAGGTGTTCGATCTGGCTCTGCACATTCCGACAGCCGACATCACCGAGGATGCGGCACTGGACGAGCGCGGTTGCGCCGCCACCATGGCCTTCGGCATGGAGGCGATTGCCGGCGGCACCGACCTGCTTTGCCTTGGCGACCTCGGTGTCGGCAATTCGACTGTCGCCGCGGCCCTTTGCACCGCACTGTTCGGCGGCACCGGCGCCGACTGGGTCGGTCCCGGATCAGGGGCCGACGCAGCGATGCAAAGGCGCAAGGCGGAGGTGGTCGATGCCGCGGTCGCGTTTCACGGCGCGAGCCTCAAGGACCCGCTGGAAGCGCTGCGCCGGGTCGGTGGACGGGAATTCGCAGCGATCTGCGGCGCCATTCTGGCGGCGCGGATGCAGAAGATCCCGGTGCTGCTCGACGGGTTTGCGGTGACTGCGGCCGCTGGCGTCCTACATACCGCCAACCCCGCCGCGCTCGATCACTGTCTCCTCGCAAGCCTGTCGCCGGAGCCTGGCCATGCCAAGGCCGCCGAGCGCCTCGGCCTTCGCCCGCTGCTCGATCTGGGCGTCAGTCAAGGCGAGGGGGTAGGAGCGGCGCTTGCCGCCGGCCTGGTCAAGGCGGCCGCGCTGACCAGCTCCGGCATGGCAGCCGCGGTCGGCGGTTAAGCATTCAGCGCCGGCGCGAAGCAACCGCCTTGGTCGGCAGCGCCGGCAGTTCCTCCATCACCCGGCTCAGCGGGAAGATGGCGATCGCCTCGGTGCCTTCGCGCAGCCGGGAATGGAGCTGGAATTCGCCGCCATGCATGGCCAGCAGGCCTTGCACGATCGGCAGGCCAAGCCCTGTACCCTGTTCGGCGCTCTTGATGGCGATCGAGCCCTGGCCGAAGGCCGAGAGCACGATCGGAATCTCGTCTTCCGGTATGCCCGGCCCATTGTCCTTGACGGAGAGATATTGCCCGCCGCCCGCCGTCCAGCCGACGCGCACGCGGATTTCGCCGCCGGTCGCGGTGAACTTGATGGCATTGGACAAGAGGTTGAGCACAATCTGCCGCACCGCGCGTTCGTCGGCAAACAGGCGCGGCAAGGCGTTTTCGAAATCCTGGACGATGCGGATGTCCTTGTTGCGCGCCTTCAACTCCATCATGTGGCAGCAATCCTCGACGACGGAAAGCAGCATCATCGGCTCCTCATTGAGCTGATAACGGCCCGCTTCGATACGCGACAGGTCGAGGATTTCGTTGATCAGGTCGAGCAGATGCTGTCCGGAGTCGTGCACGTCACGGGCATAGTCGCGGTATGTCGGGTTGCTCATCGGGCCGAGCACCTCGTTGGCCATCACTTCGGAAAAGCCGAGAATGGCGTTGAGCGGCGTGCGCAATTCGTGGCTCATCGAGGCCAGGAAACGCGATTTCGCCAGATTGGCGTCTTCCGCCCGCCGCCGTGCCTCGTCCGACATCGATTTCGCCGTCTCCAGTTCGGCGATCAGCGCATCCTTTTCGGAGCGGAACGAAAACAGCATCAGCGAGGAACGGTTGAGCTGGCGCGCCACATAGGCGAAGAACGGCAGCGACGAGATCAGCAACCCGGCCATGATCACTTCGACCGGCATCCATAATTTTGCACTGGCATAGGCATAGATGGCGACCGGGAGGGCGAAGGTCGCCAACAGCGCACCGCGAAGGGACGATGCCAGGATCGCGGTTGCCGACATGGCGAGCAGCAGCACCACCGCCTTGGCGACCTGGAACTGGTCGATTTGGCAAGCTTCGCAGCCAAGCCATGCGAACCAGGCCCAGCCAAGCCCGCAAAGAAAATGGCCGATCAGGAAATCCCTGTGCGTCTCCAGCGGGTTGAGCTCGGACGCTTGCGTGACGCGTCTGGCCATGAACGCAACGATGGTATAGCAGATGAATGTGAACAGCGCCCAGACGCCGATCTCCTTGCCGAGGCCCGCGAACAAGCCTGCCGCGGCCGTTGCCAGAACGAGCAGCGGGATAACGATCACGCCGCCGGTCATCGAAAGCGCGTGGAGCTTCAACAGCTCGCGGTCGAAGTCGGGATTTCCGGCTTGCTGCGAAAGACGGTCGCGCGTCTTGCGCACCGCGCGCGCGACATCGCTGTTGCGATGGCGTTTCCTGCGGTCCACAATAAACTTGTCCGCCGTGGTCGAGCGTTGCAGGGGCATGAAGTCTTCAATTTACGCGGGCAGCAATTTCAAATCGTTAAGCTACGTTCGAATGATTAACCAACGGTTTGCCATATGAGCCGTTCGTGGTCGCGATGGCCGCGCCAGCGATACTATGCGCCACGTCCGCGAAGCCTGTGGCGCCGACTGATGGACTATGGGCTGACACTCATCGTGCTGGGCCTGCTGATCCTCCTGGCGGCGCGCCTCGACCGGGTGGAGACGCGCAAGACGGAGGGTGCGGCCACCGTCAATGACGGCGATAGCATGACGCTCGGCAGCGAGCGCATCCGCATGCGTGGCATCGATGCGCCGGAATATTCGCAAATCTGCCGCAAGGACGGTGCCGACTATCCTTGCGGCAAGCTCGCGCGGCAATCCCTGGTGCGGTTGATAGCCGGCAAAGCGGTCTCCTGCAGCGGCTGGCAGCGCGACCGCTACGGCAGGCTGCTCGGCGACTGCAAGGCCGGCGGCAAGGATCTCAACCGCGCACAGGTCGAGGCCGGCTGGGCGGTCGCCTTTGGCGATTTCGAGACCGAGGAAGCTGCTGCGCGCGCGGGCAAAGCCGGCATCTGGGGCGGAACTTTCGACGAGCCGAAGAACTGGCGCGAGAGCCACGGCCATGAGCTGGTCGAAAGAAAGCACGGCGCCTTGGCGTCGATCGGCGATGCCCTGCGTGAAATTTTTCGCTTCTGGTGAGTTGTGCCTATAGTTCGTCGGGACGGACGAGGAGGATGGAGATGAAGCTGTTCGACGGCGGGCGCGCGCCCAATCCACGTCGGGTTCGGATTTTTCTGGCCGAAAAGGGACTTCAGGTTCCGCTGATGCCCGTCGACATGGGCGCGCTGGAGCACAAAGAGCAGCCGGTCAGCTCGCGCAATCCGCTGAAGCGTCTGCCGGTGCTCGAGCTCGATGACGGCACCATCATCACCGAATCCGTCGCAATCTGTCGTTACTTCGAGGAACTGCACCCCGAGCCGGCTTTGTTCGGGCATGGGGCGCTCGGCAAGGCAATCGTCGAGATGTGGCAAAGACGTCTGGAGTTCAATTTGTTCGGCTGCGTCGCCGCGGCCTTCCGGCACATCCACCCCGCAATGAGGGAATGGGAGATCCCGCAGATCCCCGAATGGGGCGAGGCCAACAAGCCGAAGGCGGTCGAATTCCTGAGATTTCTGGACACTGAGCTCGCCGGCAGGGAATTCGTCGCCGGCGATGCCTATTCGATCGCTGACATCACCGGGCTGGTCGCCATCGATTTCATGAAGCCGGCTCGCATCAAGGTACCCGAAGAGTGCACCAACGTGCTGCGCTGGCATCGGGAAATCTCCAGCCGGCCGAGTGCCGCCGCCTGATAACGAGTCCCAAATGAGCGAACAGTTGGAAGCCCTGGCGGTGAGGGTGCGTGCCTGCCGCATCTGCGTCGATAAGCCAGCCGGCAGGCCGTTGCCGCACCAGCCGCGTCCGGTGCTCCGGCCATCGTCGAGCGCCCGCATCCTGATCGCCAGCCAGGCGCCGGGTACCAAGGTCCACATCACAGGGATGCCGTTCACCGACGCCTCCGGCGACCGGCTGCGAAGCTGGCTGGGTGTCGGCAGCGAGGAATTCTATGATACGGACAAGTTTGCCATCGTGCCGATGGGTTTTTGCTTTCCCGGTCAGGACGCCAAGGGCGCCGACCTGCCGCCGCGCCGCGAATGTGCGCCGGCCTGGCGCGCATTGCTGATGGCACTGATGCCGCAAGTCGATCTGGTACTGACGATCGGCACCTACGCCCAAAGCTGGCATATGGGCGCGGCGCGCCGTCCCTCGCTGACAGAAACAGTCATGGACTGGCGCGCCATCTGGGCAGCGTCGACTGACCCGAAGATCGTGCCGCTGCCGCACCCGTCCTGGCGCAACACCGGCTGGCTGAAGCGCAATCCATGGTTTGAAATGGATTTGCTGCCCTTTCTGAGATCGGAAATCCGCTATCGCCTCGGCTAAGCGTTCAGCAAGAAATCACTCGCTTTTGCGCTATTCAACAGAATTTCTTTCTTGTAATAGGCTTGAGCAAGAGGGAATATGGTAATCTATTCCTCGAAGCGTGTCGCATGACGGGACGCGCGTTAAATTCTTGTTTTCATGCATGTCGTTGTGCCAAAGCCGCGCATTTTGACGATTTGCATCAGGGGAGCACCCAATGGACCGCCTCGATAGAAAAATTCTCCGCCTCCTTCAGGAGGATGCGACGCTTGCAGTCGCCGACGTCGCCAAGAAGGTCGGCCTGTCGACGACGCCGTGCTGGCGGCGCATCCAGAAGCTCGAGGAAGAGGGCGTCATCAAGCGGCGCGTTGCCATCCTCGATCATGAAAAGGTCAATGTGCGGGTGACGGTGTTCGTCTCGATCCGCACCAATTCGCACAGCCATGAATGGCTGCGGCGCTTTTCGGAGGTCATCCAGGAGTTTCCCGAAGTGGTCGAATTTTACCGCATGAGCGGCGACGTCGACTATCTCTTGCGCGTCGTGGTGCCCGACATCGCCGCCTACGACGCCTTCTACAAGCGGCTGATCGCCAAGATCGAGATCCGCGACGTGTCGTCTTCCTTCGCCATGGAGCAGATCAAATACACGACCGAGATGCCGCTGGATTACATGGTGCTCGACAAGGAGTCCGGCGCCAACGCCGCCTGAGATTCTTTTGCTTAGTTTTTCTTTTTGTTGAGGAAAGTCCAGGGCGAGTTGACCGGCAGCGTGATCGTGTCCGGCACGGTGCCGACGTCGACCACCTCGGCCTTGCGCACAGCGTAGCCCGACTGGATGACACTTACGCCGTCAAGGATAAAAAGCTGACTCTTCTCCATGCCCGGCTGCAAGGCGCCGGTCACCGAAACCGGCTGGTAGGCCTCAGACATCCGGTAGGGTTGGGCAGGCGTAACGAGGACGATCTGGTTGGGCGGCGGCGTCGGCATATGGCTGCAGGCCCCCGTCCAGGGCACCAGCAGGAATTGGTAGACGAGATCACCGTCGCGATCGACCGGCAGTGCATAGCCCGCGAGTTGTACGGTCTTGTCCTGCAAGTTGAGTGACAGCGTTTCGCCATGATCCGGCATTTTGGCCGCGATCATCGGCAGCCCGACGCTTTCGGCGGCTGCCTGGCTCGCCGGGCGCAGATCCTTCCAGAAAATATGCATCGTCCCGGCGCAAGCGTTGCCTGCGAGAACAGAGACGAACACTGCGGCTGCAAGCGTCGCGCCTGACTTGAGACGGTTTTTCATTCCTGCTCCACTGCTGGGCCTTGATCTGCGGCCTATGCCAGCAAGTAAAGCTGCCGCTGTCGCCAAGGTCAACGTTCAAGCCGCATGACATGCCGGCGCGAGCCGGTCATGCCGATCTCGCGAAAGCCGCGGGCGACGAACATGTCACGAAAACCCATGAAGCTGTAGCTCGGCGATGCCTGGTCGACCGGAAAAGCCTCGATCGTCGTGGCACCTTTGGCAAAGGCGTGATCGATGGCTGCATCAAGCAATGCGCTTGCCAGCCCGCCACCGCGCAACGCTCTCGGCACAAAGAAGCAGACGATCGACCAGATCCCGGCCTCGCGGTCGTCCTGCTGTCGTGACAACTTGCGGTAGCTCTCGCGCGGCGCGACCGAGCACCAGCCGACGGTCCGGCCATCGAACTGGGCGACAATGCCGACCGGCGTGCCGGCGTCGATCAGCGCCATCATCGCGCGTTTCTTCTCGTCGTTCTCGACATGCTCGCGGCGGTCGAGATTGCGCCAAGCCATACACCAGCAGTATTTCGGCCCGCCGGGTTGCTCGAACAGGTTTTCGAAATCGGCGCGCGTCGATTGCGTCACCTCCGTGAAGCGCACTTCGCTCAGGTCAAGCTTTTCTGGCGGCGAGCCGTTCGAGCGTCTTGGCATCGGAGAGTTCCTTCACGGCATCCTTGCCGATCCAGCGAGCAGTCCTGTCTGTCGAGGCCGCCAGTTTTAGCGCCACGGCAAGGGCAGGGCCGTGCAAATTCACCGATCGCTTGCCGATCGAACGAAGCGCCCAGTTCACGGCCTTCTTCACAAAATTGCGGCCGTCGGTCGCATGCGCTTCGATGATCGGCAGGAATTCGAGGAAGGTCGTCTCGGGTTCCTTCTTCCGGTGGATCACCGACCAGGCCATCATCGCAAAAGCCGTGCGTCGAACAAATTCCCGTTCGTCGACCGCGAATTCGGCGATCAATTCCTTCCAGCAATCCGTATCGACAAAGAGATCGGACACCCCGTCGACGATATCCCAGGAGTCGAAAGTCGCCGCCCATCGTCTTGCATCCGCGGCGGAGAACCGCTCCGGATCGGCTGTCACGGAAGCGATGAACTGCGCTTCCATGATGCCTGTCTGCCAAAGCTCAAAGGCACGCTCGTGGTTGCGCTTGATTTTCTTGGCAATCTGCCGCTGGAGGCCATGCGAGATACCGAGCGCACGTTCGATCTTGATGCCGTAGCGCAGCATGCCAAGTCGATTTTCCTCCGAGGCGATCGAGCGCAGATGAGCGACAATTTCATCGGCGCTGGATTGACGCGAAAGCTCGGCCACGGCGAAATCCTATTTCTCCAACCGCGCCAGCAGCGAGGACGTGTCCCAGCGCTTGCCGCCCATCGCCTGCACGTCCTTGTAGAACTGGTCGACGAGTGCCGTCACCGGCAGTTTGGCGCCGTTGCGGTCGGCCTCGGCGAGGCAGATGCCAAGATCCTTGCGCATCCAGTCGACGGCGAAGCCGAAATCATATTTGCCGGCATTCATCGTCTTGTGCCGGTTCTCCATCTGCCAGGAACCGGCCGCACCCTTGGAAATCACCTCTATGACCTTTTCGATGTGGAGCCCAGCCTTCTTGCCGAAATGAATGCCCTCGGCCAAGCCCTGAACGAGGCCGGCGATGCAGATTTGGTTGATCATCTTGGTGAGCTGGCCAGCCCCGGCCGGTCCCATCAATCCGACCATGCGGGCATAAGCATCTATGACAGGCTTCGCCCTGTCGAAGGCGTCGGGCTCGCCGCCGATCATCACGGTCAGCATGCCGTTCTCGGCGCCTGCCTGACCGCCGGAGACCGGGGCGTCGAGGAACGAAAACCCGAGCGCTTGCGCCTGCTGCGCCAGTTCGCGCGCGACCTCGGCCGATGCCGTGGTGTTGTCGACGAAGATGGCGCCTTTCTTCATGGAATTGAAGGCGCCTCGGGCGCCGGTCGTCACCGAGCGCAGGTCGTCGTCATTGCCGACGCAGGAAAAGACGAAATCCTTGCCCTCGGCCGCCTCGGCTGGCGTCGCGGCGAGGCTGCCGCCATACTGGGCAACCCACTGCTCGGCCTTCGCCCTGGTGCGGTTGTAGACGGTGACGTCGTGACCACCCTTGTTCTTGAGATGCCCGGCCATCGGATAGCCCATGACGCCAAGACCGAGAAATGCCACCGAAGCCATGTTTTCGAATCCCTTAGAAGCCTGCTTTGCGGTCTTCTTACCGGATCAGGCAAGGCGATGGGAGTCAGCGGTGCAGATGGATGGTGATGCGCCGTTCGATCCACTCGACGCCGTGGCGCAGTGTTTCAACGATGACCAGATAGATGATCGCCGCCCAGATATACGACTGAAAGTCGAAGGTGCGCGCATAGGTGAGCCGGGTGATGCCCATCAAATCGTAGACCGTGATGATGGCGACGATCGCCGAGCCCTTGATCATCAGGATGATCTCGTTGCCATAGGGGCGCAGCGCCACAATCAGCGCCTGTGGCAGGATGATTTTCCACATCGTCTGTAGTTTATGCAGGCCGAGCGAGGCGGCACCTTCCCATTGGCCCCGCGGCACGCTCTCGATCGCGCCACGCAAGATCTCGGCCTGGTACGCGGCCGTATTCAGCGAAAAGGCGAAGATCGCGCAGTTGAACGCTTCGCGGAAGAAGCCCCATAGTCCGACCATCTCGAGCTCCGGCCGGAAGGAGCCGACCCCGTAGTAGACCAGGAAGGTCTGCGCCAACAGCGGCGTGCCGCGAAAGAAATAGACATAGGCATAGGCGAACCCCGAAAGGATCGGGTTCTTCGACATGCGTGCATAGGCGATCGGTACCGACAGGATCGCGCCAAGCACAATCGAGATGGCAACCAGCAACAGGGTGATGCCGAGGCCGGATATGTAACCGGGTGCATATTTCTGGAAGAACTCCGGGTTCCACGCAGCGACTAGGTAGACGACCATGCCAATGCCGAGAGCGATCCACAGGCCGACCAGGACATGGCCGAGGATGCGTTGGCGCGACCAGCCGCGTGCGGGCGGCGGCGGCCGGTCGACCTTCAGCGCGTCGGTGGCAAGGCTCATCTCTTGACCTCGCTGCCGCCGACCGCTCGTTCGATCGCGTTGATGCCGAAGGAGGAGACGATCGCCAGCAGGAGATAGATCAGGCCGGCAAAACCGTAAAACAGGAACGCGTGCTTGGTGACGCGAGCGGCAACCCCGCTCTGGCGGAGGATCTCGTTGAGGCCGACGGCCGAGACGAGGGCGGTGTCCTTGAGCAGGATAAGCCAGAGATTGGCAAGTCCGGGCAACGCGATGCGGATCAACTGCGGCAGCACGATCAGCCGCATAGTCTGGCCGCTGGACAGGCCAACCGAATAGCCTCCCTCATATTGCCCTTTTGGAATGGCGCGGAACGCGGATAAAAACACCTCGCTGGAATAAGAGGAAAAAATGAAGCACAGCGCGATCATACCGGCGACGAAGCTGTTGACGTCGGCGGACGTTCCGGGGCTCACCAGCCGGACAAAGTACTGCAGGATCAATGGGATGCCGAAGAAGATCAGAAACAGCGTGAGCAGCTCGGGTATTCCGCGAAAAATCGTGGTGTAGATGTTCCCGGCCAGTCTCAGCGACGGCTCTTCCGACTGTTTGGCCAGCGCCACGAAAAAGCCGAGCGTCAGCCCGAAGGGCAGAGTGGCCAGCGCAAGACATACCGTAACAAATACACCCGCAGCGATATCGTCGAGCCAGCCTTCGGGTCCCCAACTGAGAAGCGTCAGTGCGCTCTGCATCCGCCTGCCTGTTCTCCTTTAGGCTCTTTGAGACCCGTACCGCATCACCCCTGGTGCGCGGCAACCTTATAAGAACGGCGGGAATCTCCCGCCGTTCACGTCCTCCTATGTCGGTCGATCAGGACTCGCCGCCATAAACATCATATTTGAAGTATTTGTCGTTGATTTCCTTGTACTTTCCGTTTGCGCGGATGGCGTCGATCGCCGCATTGAACTGGTTGACGAGGTCGGTCTCGCCCTTGCGCACGGCAATGCCGGCGCCCGGACCGTGGATTTCGATAACCGGCTTGATTGTGCCGACCAGCTTGCAGCAGGCGCCGTCCGGCGAATCCAGCCATTGCTGCAGCACGACGACGTCGTCATTGGCGGCATCGAGCCGACCATTGGCCAGATCGAGCTGGTATTCCTGTGCGGTCGGGTACGGCTTGACGGTGCTTTCGGTATAAGTCTTGGTCGAATAGTTGAAATGCGTGGTGGACGCCTGCACGCCGATCGTCTTGCCGGCCAAATCTTCCTTGGTGACACCCTTGATGTCGGTGTCCTTGGGCGCGGCGATCGCCGGCGGCGTATTGTAATATTTGTGGGTGAAGTCGACCTTCTCGGCGCGTTCCGGCGTGATCGACATCGACGCGACAATGGCGTCGAACTTGCCTGCCTGAAGGGCTGGAATGATGCCGTCCCAGTCCTGCGCGACGAAGGTGCACTTCACCTTCATCTCGTCGCACAGCGCCTTGGCGATGTCGATATCAAAGCCCACGAGTTGGCCGTCGGCGGTGAGGTTGTTGAATGGCGGATACGCTCCCTCGGTACCGATCCTCAAGGTTTTTTCCTGGGCCTGGGCAACGCCAAGCGTCAGCAGCGCAGCCGAAGCGGCGAGCGCGATACGCAGTGCAATACGCATAATGGTCCTCTCTGTTGGTCCCGGCCGTCGTTCCCGAACGGCTCTGTGGGCGGTGCTTTTGACCGCCCGCTGGCGCGATACTCCCATTGTTTCCCAAGAAAAAGCAACTGCAAAAACCGTCGCTTGAGGGAAGGTCATGTTCAGAAAACGGTGACGCTGGGTCAAACGCCTAAATGGAGAGAAAGTGGCCGGAACCCCCTGCGGCCGCGATCTCAGCGCGTCAGGCCGGTGGCGCGCTCGATGAAGTCAGCTATCGAATTCGTGTCGTCGAGATCGAAGGCCGGCAGGTCTTCGCCGACAATGTGGAAGTCGGAGGCGATGGCGACAATGTGTGGATCGGCTGCAGAGAGCGGTGTCCGGTCCTTGGCCTCGAGCCGTCGCGTCTCGATTTTCTTGTGCGCCTCGCGCTTGTAACCCTCGACCAGCACGATATCGGAGGGTGCCAGCCGTGACAGGATCGCGTCCAGCGTCGGCTCGTCCTCGCCGCGCAATTCGTGCATCAGCGCCCAGCGCCTGCCCGACACGACCGCGACCTCCATCGCTCCCGCCTGCCGGTGGCGAAAGCTGTCCGCTCCGGGTTTGTCGATGTCGAAATCATGATGGGCGTGTTTTACCGTCGACACTTTCCAGCCGCGCCGGACGAGCTCGGCCACCAGCTTTTCGGTCAATGTCGTCTTGCCGGAGTTCTTCCAGCCGGTGATGCCAAAGATACGTCTTTTCATGGCTCGATGCTCTGCAACAGATGCGCGGCCTGGGCAAGGTCGTCGGGAGTGTTGATGTTGAAGAACGGATCGATCTCGGCTCCGCCGGATTTCAGGATGGGAAATTCCACCTCGACAAAACCGTGCCGGTCGATGAACGCCGCAACGCGCCGGTTGTCTTCCTCGACGAGAAATTGTCGCAAGGCCTGATCTAACCCTAGCGGCCAGAGTGCAAAGGTCGGATGCCGTTTTCCGCCGGAACAGGAGACCGCGATAGAGCCCGGGCGCGCATAGGCTGCCGCGAGCAGCCGCTCGACCATGTCCTTGGGCAGGAAAGGCGTATCGCCGGCAGCCGTGACCAGCGCCTGGCAGGCCGTGTCGGAAGCCCATTCGAGGCCGGTCAGTATCCCGGCAAGCGGCCCGGCATAACCTTTGACGGTGTCGGCAAGCACCGGAAGCCCCGTCGCGGCAAATCGTGTCGGATCGCCATTGGCGTTTAGCGCAAGCGGGCCGACCTGCGGGCCAAGGCGCGAAACGACACGGTCGAGCAAGGTGCCGTCGCCAAGCGCAAGCAGGGTCTTGTCGCCGCCACCCATCCGGCTCGATCGGCCGCCGGCCAGAATGATCCCTGCGATATGTCGGCCCATCGTTTGCTGCCTAGACCCAATGACCAAAATCCAGTTTTCAAATCGGACAGTCGTCGACAGTCATCCTATATGCCGTCCGGCGCCATGTCCGGTCCAGTGCTTTCGGCGGCTGTTTTTCGCCGGCCGACGATCCGTTCGCGGTAGAGTGCATAGAGGCCTGAGGCGATGATGATCGTGGCACCGACGATCATCGGCAGATCCGGGACATCGCCGAAGATCGTGAAGCCAAGCAGGATCGACCAGAGCAGGGCGGTGTAACGGAACGGCGCGATGAAGGAGATATCGCCCACCCGCATCGCCGTGATGATGAAGTGGTAGCCGATGAGCACGAGCACTGCCGCCAGCGCCAGAAACGCCGTGCTTTGTCCTGTCATCGGTGTCCAACCGCCCATCGGTGAAAGCAATGCCGCGCCCAGAAACGTCATGGCAAGGGCGGTGGCGCTCGACACCAGCAATGTCGGAATTGCCTGCGGTATCCGCTTGGTGGCGAGATCGCGCACCGCACAGCATGCCACGCTGGCCAGCGCCAGCAGAGAAAAGACGCTGAACCCTTCGAAGCCCGGCCGCACGATGATCAGCACGCCGGCAAAACCGACGGCAATAGCCAGCCAGCGCCGCCAGCCGACGCCCTCGTTGAACACAAGCGCTGCGCCCATCGTCACCGCCAGCGGCAGCGCCTGCAGCACGGCGGAGACATTGGCGATCGGAAGATGCGCCAGAGCAACCAGGAACGACACCGTGGCGCCGGCCTCGCTGGCAACGCGCAGCGCAACGGTCGGCTGCAGCATCGAACCTGGCCGGGCAAGCGCGCCGCGTTGCCACGCAAGCAGGCCAACGAAAAGCGAAGCGAAGGCGCCGCGGATCAGCATGACCTGCGCCATGTTCATCGATTCCGACGAGAATTTAGTGATAGCGTCGTTGACGGTGAAACCAGCCATGGCCACCATCATGAACAACGCGCCGCGCAGGTTTGGCGAAAGAGGCAAGGCAGATTACCGGGTGAGTCCTGCAGCAAGCGTCTAGCAGGCACCCGCAAAACAGCAACGTCAAAGGGCTGGGCCACAGCCTTTCCATGGCCCGTAACATCTGTCGCGCAAGAGCGGCAGGGCTTATTTGGGCGTCAGTACCTCGGTGCCGTTGCCTTCCTTGCCGGCAATCGTCCACAGGCCACGCAGCGAGCCGTCGTCCTGCACCTTGTAGACGACAAGACCGACCGCCTTGCCCATGACATAGCCGGCGGAGAAGGCATCGTCGTTGCGCATGCAGATGCCGTCCGAGGACGAGCCGCCTGTCTCCCAATGGATCGTGCAGGTCGTCTCGCTGGTCAGCGTGATCGTCGCGTCGCCACCATAAGACGACCCATCGAAATTGGTGCCGGCCACGGCATAGGTGCCGCCGATCGACTGGGCCGCCGCGGGCAGGGCCGCGAGGCTGAGCAATGCAAGAGAAAGAATGAGTTTGCGCATATCGTATTCCCCCACTGGGCGAAGAACCGCTCCAGAGCAGAGGCTAGGCCCGAATGGGCTTGCGGTAAATCCGGTGACCGTTTGCGGACAAGACCTTTTCTGGGTGTGACCCCGAAAGGTGCCCTTTTAAAGATTCGGTTCGGATAGCAAATCGATCACACTGCCGCTCGAGGAAAATTCTCGACGAGATCAATTTGCTCGGCAAGAGTCGCCAAATTGGTCATTGTAGGCTTCTGATCTTGTCCGGGGACGTGGTCCATGACGAATGCACGAGGCAATGCGGCCAGGCTTGGCACAGGCAGCAGGCGGCACGTTTCGTCGGCTTTCCGGTTCTCTTCTGCACTGGCGGTCATCTTCATGGCGATAGCGCCTGCGTTGGCCGAGAACGGCGCTTCGGCGTCGGCAGTCGAACGGATGTCCACGCCGGGTCACGAAGCGAATGAGCTCGCTCGCCGCATCGGGAAATGGAACGTCGTCAACACGATCTGGCCAACCCCCGGTGCGCAGCCGATCCTGATGACCGGGCTGGTGGCCGAACGTACGATGATCGGCCCCTTCATGCAGGAGGTGATGCGCCCGGCGCCCGGGTCGAAAATCCCGGACTTCCAGCGGATAGCCTATTTGAGCTATGACCGGGTGGAGGGCCGCTGGAAGTATGTCTCCATGGACACCCGTTTCCCGGCAGGGATCATGCCTGCCTGGAGTTTTGGTGGCGAGGAGGACGGCAAGATTTCACTGCTTTTCGAGCCGCTTGGTTTCGTCGGCTTCGGGCCCGAGGTCGAAGGGCGATTTACGGCCTCCGATTTCATCATTTCCAGGGACGGCGACAATCACGAAGTGGCCGAGCAACACTTCCTCCAGGCCAATGGCAGCGGCAAACAATGGCTTGCCGTACGATACGACTACACGCGCCAACAACCGTGACTCGCAAGCAAAAACAATAGGCTGCGAATAAGTTCTGACGTTGCCGGATGCTCACGGTCCCTTGAGGCTACCGGCGATCGCATCGACGAGCGGGTCGTATTTCGATTTCAGGGCTCGCGGGTAGTCGATCCAGACCGTGCGGATGACACCGTCTTTTCCGAACAGGCGGCGTTCGTAGAAGATGTTCCCGCCTTTGATGCCCGACAGCACCGCCCAGTCCTTGCCGGTCTTGCTGTAGGTGATCCTGTAGCCAGGTTCCTTGCTGGCCCTCTCGGCGGAGACGAAGGCTGTCGGGGTGTCATCATCGACATTGAGAATGCCTGAACAGATCAGGCTGGCGCCATCAGCAGTGAGCCACTGTTGTCCATCGCCATTATCCGGCTCAGGCTGGCGAAGAGTGAAGATTTCATCCGGAAAGGTGCAGACGGTACCGAAGCGCTCGTTCGTATAGGTAAGTGACGCGGCAACTGCCACGGTCCCCGCCATCACTCCGAAAAACGTCAGGACTACAAGAAACCGCTGCACGCCTTGCCTCGCGCTGATACCAAGGCGGTTGTTCTTGCACGAAATCGGCTAAAAATCAGCCGCCGGTGACGCTCATATGCCGCGACACCGACGGACGGTTGGTGCGGCGATCGATGATGAAGTCATGGCCTTTGGGCTTGCGGTCGATTGCGTCGTCGATGGCATCGGCGACCAGCTCGTTGCCTTCCGACGCACGCAGTGGCGCGCGCAGGTCTGCGGCATCTTCCTGGCCGAGGCACATGTAAAGGGTGCCGGTACAGGTCAGCCGGACCCGGTTGCAGCTTTCGCAGAAATTATGCGTCATCGGCGTGATGAAGCCCAGCCGCCCGCCGGTCTCGGCGACATGGACGTAGCGGGCCGGGCCACCGGTCTTGTAGGGAATATCGCTCAGCGTGAATTGGCGCTCGAGTGCTGCACGCAGCAGCGACAGCGGCAAATACTGATCGGTGCGGTCGGCATCGATCTCGCCCATCGGCATGGTTTCGATGACCGTCAGATCCATGCCGCGGCCATGCGCCCAGCGTAGCATGTCCGGCAATTCGGCGTCATTGAAGTCCTTCAACGCCACAGCGTTGAGCTTTACCTTCAGCCCGGCCGCCTGCGCGGCGTCGATGCCATCCATGACCTTGTCCAGATTGCCCCAGCGGGTGATCTGTCGAAATTTGTCGGCATCGAGAGTATCGAGCGAGACGTTAATGCGTTTGACGCCGCAGTCGGCGAGCTCGGCGGCAAAGCGGGAAAGCTGCGATCCATTGGTGGTCAGCGTCAGCTCTTCCAGCGCACCGCTCTCGAGATGCCGCGAAAGCTGGCGCACAAGATGCATGATGTTCTTGCGTACCAGCGGCTCACCGCCGGTGAGGCGGAGCTTGCGCACGCCCTTTTCGATGAAGACCGTGCAGAGCCGGTCGAGCTCTTCCAGCGACAGCAGGTCCTTCTTGGGCAGGAAGGTCATGTCCTCGGCCATGCAATAGGTGCAGCGAAAATCGCAGCGGTCCGTAACCGACACGCGCAGGTAGGTGATCGTGCGACCGAAAGGATCGATCATATCCATGCTGTACGCTTCCCGTGGCCGTGAACGGCTTCGTTATATATAGCTATGTGATACGAGCCAACTTGCCATTCAAGATATCAGCTCGCGATCTCGGTAACATTCCGACGCCGACAGATCATGTCGGAACTTTCGATGCGGCCTTTTCCCTCGACACGAAGCGGCGTAGGGAAGGGCGGTTCTCCGCAGGATCCACCACCATGACAGCGCCGAAGGAACTCAGGGTCTCGAAAGATCGCAAGCTGCTTTCCGTGACCTTTCCGGGACATCAGCCGTTCGAGTTGCCGGCCGAGCTTCTGCGGGTCGCCTCGCCATCGGCCGAGGTGCAGGGCCATTCGCCCGAACAGCGCGTCACCGTTCCCGGCAAGCGCAATGTGGCGATCCTGAAGATCGAGCCAGTCGGCAACTATGCCGTGCGCATCACCTTCGACGATTTCCACGACACCGGTATCTTCACCTGGAACTACCTGCATACGCTGGGTCATGAGAAGGACGCACGCTGGGCCGCCTATCTCGCCGAGCTGGAAGAGAAGGGGCTGAGCCGCGACCGCTGAATGGTTTCGCGGTATGCTCAGCGCAGGATCGCCAGTATCTCGCCGGTGTCATAGTAAAACGGCGTGCCTTCGATCAGTCGGTCATCCTTGAAGCGCAAGACTTCGGCAAACGGCTGTATGATTGTTGCACCAGTGGCTCGCGACGTCAGCGAAAGCATGCAGCTCATGAACACCACATTATCGTTCTGGGCGGTTTGAAGATCCTCCACCGCCACGTCGCTCCAGATTTCCCGCATCTTGCGGAAAAGAGCGCCAACGCCGTCGAGGCCATTCCAGTCACCGGCATAGGGCAGGGACTGCGGCTCATGCACCACAATCTCGGCATGGAATGCGCTGGCAAGCACATCGAGGCTTTCCGACCCCGATTGCAGGAAGCGCATTTCAACATTGAACATGTTTTCAATAAGTTCCATGGCGGTGCGTCGCCGGTCGAGCGGTTTATCCATTTTCGGTCTCCGTATCCGTCGGTGCGATTGTGTAAGTGAAAGCGGTTTGCCCTTGTTCGCGTTGCCTCGACACCCGTTTCCTGATGACCGGCAAGCGGGCACCATGTCGTGAAAACGTCATGCATCTGGAGTAGCGCCGGCAAAGCTTTGGGGACGAAAACATGTCCATGATCACCAGCGTCGAACAGCTCGAAGCGCTCTATGGCCTGCCTGGCGAGGCGTCGGTGGTCAAAGAACTCGACCAGCTGATTCCCGAATACACAGCCATCATCGAGGCTTCGCCGTTCGCCGTGCTCGCAACCTGCGGGCCTGAAGGGCTGGACTGCTCGCCGCGCGGCGATCTCGCCGGCTTCGTCCGCATCCACGATCCGAAAACGCTGATGATGCCGGACCGGCGCGGCAACAACCGTGCCGATTCGCTAAGGAACATCCTTCGCGATCCGCGCGTCGCGCTCCTGTTCCTGGTGCCGGGTTCGGGCACGACGCTGCGCGTCAATGGCCGCGCCCACATCACCATCGATACCGCGCTCTGCGCCTCGTTCGCAGTCGAGGGCAAGCCGGCGCGCTCGGTGACGGTCATCGAGGTCGATGCGGTCTATTTCCAGTGCGCCCGCGCCATCCACCGGTCGGAGTTGTGGAATCCGGCAAGGCATGTCGACCCGAGATCGCTGCCGACTCCCGGCCAAATCCTGGAAATCACCAGCCGCAAGAACATCGACGGCGAGGTCTACGACAAGGAATGGCCGGAGCGCGCGAAAAAATCGATGTGGTGAAGCACTTGTTGGTGGAGCGCTGGGCTGTCAGGCGGTCTTCAAAACCTCGGCAACCCTACGCATCTGTTCGCCGATCATGTCGCATTGCTCCGGCGTCGACTGGCTCATCGCCTTCTCGATCAGCGCCATATGGACCTTCAGCGCCTGCATCAGCAGTGCCTCGCCGGTCTCGGTCAACGTCAGCCGCAGCACGCGCTTGTCCTTCTCGTCGCCCTCGCGGCGCAGCAGGCCACGAGTCTCCAGCTGCGGCAAAAGCATGGTGATGTTGGAGCGACCGACCAGCAGCCGGCGAGCGAGGTCGTGCTGCGACATGCCGGGATGACGGTAGAGGTTCATCAGCACGTCGAGCTGCGCCGGCTTCAGGTCGAGCGGCGCCAGCTTCACCGCCAGGGTGCGTTCCAGCACGTGGCATGCGCGCGCCACTGCCACCCAGTTGCGAAAGCGCGGGTTGTCCCAGGGCAGGTCTTGCTTAATGTTCATGTTTGAACTATTATGTTCATGCTTGAACCAATGAATGGATCGCCACTATGGCATCATTTGGACTGAAGGTCATCCGCGGCACGTTCGGAGTGGCTGAGCATGTGGCACCGCGACTCACCGGGCGCGCTGCATTCGAGCTGTTCTGCCGCACGCCGCATGAGAAGAGCTTGAGTGAAGGCGAGCGCCGCGCAATCGATCGCGCCGCCGATTTCATGACCCAGGCACGACATCACCGGCTAAAGACCAGAACCGGCTGCGTCATGGTGCATGAATTCCGGCCCGAGCCGGGCAGGGCCACTGCCGGCACCGTGCTCGTCATCCATGGTTGGCGTTCGCGCACCGAATACATGCGCACGCTGATCGAGGCCTATCGCGATGCTGGCTATAAGGTCGTCTCGCTCGACCTGCCGGGCCACGGCCAGTCGCAGGGCCGCCGGCTTACCCTGGTCAGTGCGGTCGATGCGGCACGGGTTGCCGACGAATGGTTCGGGCCGTTTGCCGCGATCGTGGGCCATTCCTTTGGTGGTGCCGTTGCCGCCAATGCAGTTGCCGGGCGGCCGGGCGACTGGTGCTTATCGCTGCGCCGAGCTCCCTGCCGGCAATCTTTGCTGATTTCAGTCGCATGCTGAATGTCGGCTCGCGCTCGCAGGTCGCCATGGCCGACCGGGTCGAGCGTATCGCCGGCCGGCCGTTGCACGAGTTTACCGGTGATCGCCAGCTGGCAAGCACGCTGCTGCCGACGCTGGTGATCCACGCGCCGGACGACCGCGAAGTGTCCGCCGATCATGCAAGGCTCTACGCGCGCGCCGGAGACCATGTGCGGCTGTACTGGGCCAACGGGCTCGGCCACCGCCGCATTCTCGCCGACAAGGGTGTGGTGGAGCGTGCCGTTGGCTTCGTTGCCGGCAGGCTGGAGCCGTTTCTGCAGTGATCTGAATGTCTGTTCTTGTCTGCCGGGTTCGATCGTCACGCCGCCCCGGTGCCGGCCATCGCTATCCAAGCCGCCATTGCCCCGGCCACCGTCGCCAGAAGGGCCGAGCGCGACGCGCCGTCGCGCGCCTGGATCGACATGCCGTGCTGCACGGTGGCGTAGAAGGTCGCGGCCGTACCGCAGTCGAAATCGGCCGGCAACTCTCCTTCGGCCACGCCACGCTCGAAGCGTCTCAGCAAGGCTTCGCGGTTTTCGGCGCGGCGACGGCGCAGATCATCACAGATGGCGCCGCGGCTTGAGTCCTGGTGCAATGCGCCGAGCGCGATAAGGCAGCCTTGCGGACGACCGGTCTGTGAATAGGCCCTGGCAGTCTGCCGCAGGAACCGCTCGACGGCCTGGCGCGCGGTCGGCGCCTTTTCCAGCGCAGACCAGATCTCGGTTCCCTCGACCCGCGTGTAAAGCTCGGTTGCCTCGAGAAATAGCGCTTCCTTGCTGCCGAAGGCGGCATAGAGGCTGGGTGAGTTGATGCCCATTGCAGCGGTCAGATCGCTTATCGACGCGCCCTCATAACCCTTGACCCAAAACACTTCCATTGCGCGCCGCAAGGCGGCGGCTCGATCGAAGGTGCGGGGGCGGCCTCGTTCCGGCATGGTATCCTTTCTGTATTGATCGATATATAATTCAGTTGACGTGGTTCAGCAAGGCTGGCAGATATTTATGTATCAATCACTACAAAATGGAGAAGCAGATGTCATCCAGAAGCTTGAACGGCAAGGCCGCCCTCGTCACCGGCGGCAGCCGCGGCATTGGTGCGGCGATCGCAAGAAGGCTCGCGGCCGACGGCGCAGGCGTGGCGATCACCTATGTGAATGGTGAGGA
Organism: Mesorhizobium sp. M1334; assembly: GCF_040317995.1. NCBI lineage: Bacteria > Pseudomonadati > Pseudomonadota > Alphaproteobacteria > Hyphomicrobiales > Phyllobacteriaceae > Mesorhizobium > Mesorhizobium sp. M1334. The sequence continues at coordinate 14,537 of NZ_JAMYLM010000037.1, read as the reverse complement.
AAGGGCACTCGCGGTGGTCAGGGAAATCGAGGCGGCCGGCGGCCGGGGCTTTGCCATCAAGGCCGACAATCGCGATGCTGCGGCGATCGAGGCGGCAGTCGATGAGGCAGCAAAAGCCTTCGGACGGCTCGACATCCTCGTCAACAGCGCCGGCATCTGGCGCGCTGCGCCGATCGATGCTCTGTCGCTTGCCGACTTCGATGAGACGATGGCGGTCAACCTCAGGGCCCCGTTCGTCGCCGTCAAGGCGGCAGCAGCACATATGGGCGAGGGTGGCCGGATCATCTCGATCGGCAGCAATCTGGCCGAGCGTGCCACCGACGCCGGCCTGAGCGCTTATTCGGCCAGCAAGGCTGCCTTGGTTGGCCTGACCAAGGCCTTTGCCCGCGATCTCGGTCCGCGCGGCATCACCGCCAATGTCGTCCATCCGGGGTCGACCGATACCGACATGAATCCGGCAGCCGGCCCGCACGCCGAGCATCAGCGCCAGAAGATGGCGATGCCTCGCTTCGGAACGGCCGACGAGATCGCCGGCATGGTCGCCTGGCTTGCCGGTCCCGAAGGACGCTTCGTGACAGGCGCGGCATTGACCATCGACGGCGGCGCAAACGCGTGAGACTTGGTCACTGGACGGTTGCCGTTCTGGCCGAGGACGGCGACGGATTCGCTTGACCCCTCACGATGTTGTGAAACCGTTCTGCAACAGACGTTCCGAAATTTATGGAAGCTTAACGAAATCAGTATGAATCAGTGTAGTCACGCCTTACATCCGCCATGGGGTGGGCGAGACCGTGAAAGCGGTGCGGAACGGGATCCGGTTCAACCGGAGCGGGTGATCCATGAAACTCCTTGGAAACAAAGCAACCGTGCTGCCGTTCGCGGTGGTCGCGGCAATGCTGGCCTTCGGGACGCCGCAGGTTGAAGCGCAAGGGTTCTTCGACATGCTTTTCGGCGGCGGCGTCAAACACGCACCGCCGAAAGGTAACTTTCCGCCGCCACCGTCAAAATACAAGCCCAAGGCGCCAGCCGCTTCCGGTGGGGGTGGTGGTGCGCAAATCAGCAGCCCGTCCTATTACACCTACAAGAGCGATCCGCTGGTGCGCGTCGATTTTTCGGCACTGTCGGCAGCGCCTGAACCGGCAACGCCTCAGGATGCTGCATTCGAGCCGACGGCCACCGGGGCTGCATTCCGCGAAGCCATTGCCGGGCTCGACGGCTATGATCTCTACGCCGAGAAGGACATCGCCAAGGCGCTGATCGCGTACTACTCAGCCAATCCGGATTTCATCTGGGTGACGGGAACCAGTCCCAACAGCCGTGCCGAGGATGCTGTGCGGGTGCTGGGCGAGGCCGCGAGCTACGGCCTGACGCCCGCCGACTACACCGTCGAAGTTCCGGCAGCAGGCGCATCGGCGGGCAATGCCGATGAGCGCCTTAAAGAGCTGGTTCGCTTCGAGATGGCGATGTCGGCCCGTGTCCTGCGCTACGCCCGTGACGCACAAAGCGGCCGCGTCGATCCCCACCGCATCACCGGCTACTACGATTTTCCGCCGAAGCCGCTCGACATGGAAGGGGTACTGAAGACGCTGGCCCATACCCAGCAAGTGCGTACTTATCTCGAATCACGGCATCCACAGAATTCCGAGTATCAGGCGCTGCGCGTCGAACTGGAATCGCTACAGGCAAGCGCCGAGGACGAGATCGTCGTCGATCCCAATCTGCTGTTGAAACCGGGGCAGACCAGCCCCGAGCTGCCGAAGCTTTTGACAAGGATCGCGCGCAATCTCGATGACGAGATGGGCGGTGCCTATGGCGAGGTGCTGGCGAGGCTCGCCACCAGCGAGGTCTACGATCCGGAGCTGGTGCCGGTGATCAAGGCGGTGCAGAAACGGGCCGGCATGAAAGGCGACGGCGTCATCGGCCCGCGTACCGTCGCATCGTTGGCCGGAACGTCCAAGGCCGACAAAATTCAGAAGGTTCGGGTTGCGCTCGAAGAATTGCGCTGGCTGCCTTCCGACCTCGGCAGCCCGCGCGTCTTCATCAACCAGCCGGCTTTCACCGCGAGCTATATCGACGACGGCGAGGAGAAGCTGAAGACCCGCGCCGTAGTCGGCAGGCCCACCAACCAGACTGCTTTCTTCTATGATCAGATCGAGCAGGTCGACTTTCATCCCTATTGGGGCGTGCCGCAGTCGATCCTGGTCAACGAGATGTTGCCGCGGCTGCGGCGGGATCCTGGCTATCTCGACCGCGCCGGCTATGAGGTGGTCAATGCCCGCGGCAAGCGCATTCCCTCATCCTCAGTCGATTGGGGTGCCTATGGCGCAAAGATACCCTACGGCGTGCGCCAGCTGCCGAGCGAGGCCAATGCGCTGGGCGAGCTGAAGATACTGTTTCCCAACAAGCACGCCATCTACATGCACGACACACCACAGAAGTCATTTTTCCAGCGCGACATGCGCGCGCTCAGCCATGGTTGCGTTCGCTTGCAGGATCCGCGCGGCATGGCGGCTGCCGTGCTCGGTACCTCGGTCGACTACATCGAGGACAGACTGAAACACGGACATTCGACCGAGGACGTGACACGCAAGATCCCGGTCTATGTCGCCTATTTCACCGCATGGCCGGACCTGTCCGGCAAGGTCGAATACTTCAACGACGTCTACGGCCGCGATACAAGGCTGCAGCAGGCGCTCGACAGCACGGAAGCGGTGCGTTCGCCGGCAAGCTGACGAATGCGGTTCTAGCGCTGAAACAGTGGACGCCGGAAACCGGCATCGCGTCCGGCGATGAGCCAATAGACCAAGCCCGCGACAACGCCTGCGGCGGCAATGATGCCGATATCGGCCCAGCGCTCCGGGTTCGTGTCGTCCGGTACACTGGGCCAGATCACGGCGAAGCCGCCAACCCCGGCCGCCGCGCCGAAGATCATGTGCAGCCAAAAACTGCGCAGCGAGAAAAACTCGGCAATCAGTGCGAAGATCAGCGTCTGCAGGCCGGTCAGCACGATTGTCAGAAAATAGATGAACATGCCGAGCGGCGGCAACAGCAGCACCGCAGCCGGGGTGACGCCCATGACGTCGAAATAATTCGGTGCATTTGGCAGCGAACTCAGCCCGCCATAGATCGCCGCCACCGCGATCAGCCCAACCAGTACCGCTATGAAATAACCCGCGAGCATCATCAGAAAGCGTTTCAATACGTGCTTTACCGTCGCCATGCCCACCCCCGCGCGCAATGATAGCACCCAGTCAGCCATCAAAGTCATATCTACGCAAGGGTGTGCCGAAGGCCGCGGGCCTTCGAGGAGCGGCATTTTTTAGAATCTGGACCGTTGGCGGCCAGCCTCATTTCGGCGCGGCTGTCACCGGATCATAGGTGATTTCAACTTTCGCCTTGTCGTTCGTGTAATAAATGACGGTGTAGGCGCCGCTGTCCCAATCGATTTCCTTGATGTAGCGGAAGTCGTCGCGCTGCTCGACCTTGGCGATGATTTCCGACAGCTTCTTGGCATTCTGCGGCGGCACCGGATTTTCGTCCGCGGCAAAGGCCGATCCGCCGACAAGCAGCACGGCGGCCGCCAAAACAAGTCTGGACATGGCTTTCCCTCACATTTCGATGAGCAGAAACTCATCTACATACGGGTTTGTTCCCGGACTCGGGCTTGCGGATCGTCCAGACCGGCAATTGTGCCAAGCGTAAGTATGCCTGTCAGTCTTATAGCTTGCGGAAAAAGCGCACGGAAAACCAATGCGATCATGCGCTGGTTCTCGATCACGGCAGCCTTCCCCGTCGGTGATGGCTAAGTGCCGAAAAGATGGTGGGCGATGCAGGGATTGAACCTGCGACCCCACCCGTGTGAAGGGTGTGCTCTCCCGCTGAGCTAATCGCCCGCTCGTTGCCCGAAGGCCAAGCGCGCCGCGATATAAGGGAGGCCGGCCTGCGAAGTCAATCACTTGTCGGCCGTCATTTGGCCGTCTGGACTATGACCGGCTTCAGCCTTCCGCCGCGGCCATCAGCCCTTGTACCAGATCGAGCGTCAGCGAATCGAAATGCGAGATCACCGCCGACGGTTCGAACTCCCGCACATGACGATCGGTGTAGCCGAAATCGACTGCCACTACCGGAATGCCGGCGGCCTTTGCCGTGTCGATGTCGGTCTGCGAATCACCGACCATCAGTGCACGGTGAGGGTCGCCACCGGCGCGCGCGATGGTCTGCGTGAGATGGCGCGGGTCGGGCTTGCGGAACGGAAAACTATCCTGACCGCAGATCGCCGCGAAATGCCTGGTCATACCGAGCGCCTCGATCAGCGCCACCGAATTGGCCTCATATTTATTGGTGCAGATGGCCAGCAGGTAACCGGCTGCCTCGAACCGTGCGATCGCCTCGGGAACGCCCGGGTAGGGGCGCGATTTGCCGGGAATGTTAACGGTGTAATGGTCCAGAAACAGCTTTAGCAGGCGATCGTGCTCCTCCACGGCCAGCGACCTGTGTTGCGCTGCATGGGCGCGCTCGATCATCACGCGGCCGCCATGGCCGACGAAACGCTTGAAGCCGGCTTCGTCGACGGCCGCGAGCTGGCTGGCGGCAAGGCTGTGGTTGAGACTGTCGAGCAGGTCCGGCGCCGTGTCGATCAGCGTCCCGTCGAGGTCGAACACGATGGTCGGTCGGGTCATGGCCTGTCCTGTGACGATTCGATTGCCGGCAGGCGATAACCGCTGCGGCCCGTTCAGGCAAGCCGGCTTATCCACCGCGGGCAAGGTCCTTTGACCAGCTCGGCAAAAATGCTACGAGCGCCGAAACAAATCTTGGGGCCCGGCATGGATGCGAGGCAATTGAAGGTTGAGGCCGCGCGGACAGCGCTGGCCCATGTGACGGATGGCATGCGGCTCGGCATCGGCACCGGCACGACAGCGGATGAGTTCGTGCGGCTGCTCGCCGACAAGGTCGCCACCGGCCTGACTGTCATCGGCGTGCCGACCTCGGAGCGCACCGCCGTCCTTTGCACCCAGCTTGGTGTGCCGCTGTCGACCCTCGAGGAAACACCGGAGCTCGACCTCACCATCGACGGCGCCGACGAGATCGATCCGGCGCTGACATTGGTCAAGGGCGGCGGTGGCGCGCTGCTGCGCGAGAAGATTGTCGCGGCGGCCTCCGCCCGCATGATCGTCATCGCCGACAGCTCCAAGATGGTCGAGATGATCGGACGCTTTCCGCTGCCCATCGAAGTCAACCGGTTTGGCCTGCGCGCCACCGAAATTGCGGTTGGCGTGGCGGCTGCAAACCTGGGCCTTTCCGGCCCTGTTACATTGAGGATGACGGGGACCCAGCCATTTGTTACAGACGGCGGCCATTTTATCCTCGATGCATCTTTTGGCCGCATTCCGGATACAAGAGCGCTTTCGAATGCTCTCCACTCCATTCCCGGCGTGGTCGAGCACGGTCTTTTCATCGGGCTGGCGACAACGGCCATCATAGCCGGCGGCGACGGCATCCAAACCGTCCATGCCGCCCGAAAACCAAGGAGTTTTACCGATCATGATGTTGCATAACCGGGTTGGCCGCTTTTTTGCCATTCTGGCGGCCTCGGCCGTTTTCGCGTTTTCGTCGCCGGCGTTTTCGCAGGACGTCACTGATGCGCATCTGAAGGCGGCGCGTGCCGCGGTCGCGGCGATCCATGCGACGGATACGTTCGACAACATCCTGCCGCAAGCGGCCGCGGCGCTCGAGCAGCAGCTGATCCAGAAGAACCCGGACATGCAGGAACTGATCGCCAAGACGATCAACGAGAAGGCGATGGCCTTGGCATCGCGCCGCGCCGACCTGGAAAAGGAAGCAGCGCTTGCCTATGCAAAGGTGTTCTCGGAAAAGGAACTCAATGAAATCGCCGCCTTCTACAATTCCGAGTCCGGCAAGAAGCTGCTCGACAACGGCCCGATCGTGACGCGCGAACTGGTGAAGGCTGCCGAGATCTGGCAGAACGGCTTGGCTCGCGATCTCGCCCAGCAGGTCGGCGAGACCCTGGGTGCAGCGGCGAATGCCAAGGCGCAGGCTGCACCTGCCGAGGGTGCCGCCCCGGCAGACGGCGCTGCTCCCGCGGACGCCACGCCGAATTGATCGCGGACTTCCGAGTGGCCTGACCGCCACTGGACCAGAAAGCCCGGCAAGTCCGGGCTTTTCTTTTGGTGGCTGGCAGCCTACCTGTCTCGTTGTTTGAGGGGCAGGAGCTGGACCATGGCCGGTTACGACTACGATCTTTTCGTCATCGGCGGCGGCTCCGGCGGGGTGAGGGCGGCGCGCGTCGCGGCTCTACTCGGCAAGCGTGTCGGCATTGCCGAGGAATTCCGCTACGGCGGCACCTGCGTGATCCGCGGCTGCGTGCCGAAGAAGCTTTATGTCTACGCCTCGCAATTCCCCGAGCATTTCGCCGACGCTGCCGGTTTTGGCTGGACGGTGCCTGAGGCGCATTTCGACTGGCAGAAGCTGGTCGCCAACAAGGACCGCGAAATCAGCCGGCTGGAGGCCGTCTACAAGAAGAACGTGCACGGTGCCGGCGGTGAGGTCTTTCATTCGCGCGCCACCCTGGTCGATCCGCATGTGGTGCATCTTCTCGGTGAGGATCGCACCGTTACCGCCGACCAGATCCTGATCGCTACCGGCGGGCGCCCGGCGCCGCATCCGGCGTTGCCCGGCCATGAGCACTGCATCTTTTCCAACGAAGCCTTCGACCTCAAGGAGCTGCCGAAGGCAATCATGATCGAGGGCGGCGGCTATATCGCCGTCGAATTCGCCAATATCTTTCATGGGCTGGGCGTCGACACGACTCTGGTCTATCGCGGCAAGGAGATACTCAGCCGCTTCGACATGGACCTCAGACGCATGCTGCACGAGACGATGGAAAAGAAGGGGATAAAAATCCTCTGCCACGCCGTGTCCGAGTGGGTCAGGAAGCGCCCTGACGGCCGGCTCGACGCGTTTGTCACCGGCGGCACCGTGCTGACGGTCGACCAGGTCATGCTCGCCATCGGCCGCATTCCCAATACCGAGAACATGGGGCTGGAAGGCGTCGGCATCGAGATGACCAAAACCGGGGCAATCCAGGTCGACGAATACTCCCGCACGAACATCGACAACATCTGGGCGATCGGTGACGTTACCCACCGCGTGCAATTGACGCCGGTGGCGATCCACGAGGCGATGTGCTTCGTCGAGACCGCCTTCAAGGACAATCCGATGGCGCCCGACCATGACACGATCGCTACCGCAGTCTTTTCACAGCCCGAGATTGGCACGGTCGGCCTGTCGGAGGATGAGGCGGCAAAGCGCTTTTCGGATCTTGAAATCTACCGCGCCACCTTCCGGCCGATGCGGCACACGCTTTCCGGCCGCGATGAAAAGATGCTGATGAAGCTGGTCGTCGACGGCGCGTCGAAAAGAGTCCTCGGCGCCCATATCCTCGGGCCGGACGCCGGCGAAATGGCGCAGCTTCTCGGCATACCGCTGAAGGCCGGGCTGACCAAAGATGATTTCGATCGCACCATGGCGGTGCATCCGACCGCGGCGGAAGAACTCGTGACCATGTACAAACCGACTTACCGGGTGAGGGATGGTGAGCGCGTCTGACGCGACGACGACCATCGCGGCAACGAGATTGCCGCGATGGAAGTGCGTGATCTTACAGCAACGTTCCGCGCAGGATCACAAGCGCCACAGAAAAATAGATCACCAGCCCGGTGACGTCGACCAGCGTGGCGACGAACGGGGCTGATGCGCTGGCCGGGTCGAAGCCGACGCGCTTCAGGGCGAACGGCAGCATTGATCCAGACAGCGAGCCGAAGGCGACGATGCCAACCAGCGTGGCGCCGATCGTCATTGCGATCAGCGGCCAGTGCGGGCCGTAGTCGTAGAAGCCGAAATATTGCCAGAGCGCGATGCGGCAGACGCCGACTACGCCAAGGATCGAGCCAAGCACCAGGCCGGTGGGCAGCTCCCGCAGGGCCACCCGCCACCAGTCGCCAAGGCCGATCTCGCGCAGCGCCAGGGCTCGGATGACGAGCGAGGTCGCCTGCGAGCCGGAATTGCCGCCGGAGCTCATGATCAATGGAATAAACAGGGTCAGCACGATCGCCTTTTCCAGCTCGCCCTCGTAGCTCTGCATCGCGTTGGCGGTCAACATCTCGCTGATAAACAGCGCACACAGCCACCCGGCGCGCTTCTGGATCATCGCCAGAAAACCCATCTTCATATAGGGCTCGTCGAGAGCCTCCATGCCGCCGAAACGATGCACGTCCTCGGTCGTTTCCGAGATCATCGTATCGATGATGTCGTCGATGGTGACGATGCCGAGGAGCTTGCCGTTGTCCACGACCGGGACGGCGAGCAGATCATATTTGGAGATCAACTGAGCAACCTTTTCACTATCGGTCAGCGGTGAAACAGTGATAGGCGCACGATCCGGCGCTATTGCCATGATCAGTTCGTCGGGTTCGCCAGCGATCAGTCGACGCAGGCTGGTCGAGCGCAACAGGACCTGCGTTTGCGGATCGACGATGTAGATCGCGTAGACGGTTTCGCGCGTCCGCTCGACCTTGCGAATGTAATCCAGCGTGCGGGCAACGCTCCAGTCCGGCGGCACGCCGACATATTCAGTCGTCATGAGCGAGGCGGCGCTGCCCTCGGGGTAGCCGAGAATAGCAAGCAGCGTCGCGCGCAGCGGTGGCGCCAGGCCGCCGAGCAGCTCGGAACGAGCCGGTTCGTTCAGATCGCGCAGTATGTCGGCGGCGCGGTCGACCGACATGGCGGCAAGCAGTCTGCCTGCCTTGATGCGGGGTAGTGCCTCGACGAGTTCGGATGCGCCGTTGAGCTTCGGCTGGTCGAAGATCTCGACCAGCCGCTCGAACGGCACTTCGCAAAGCAGCTCCGATGCCGTCTCGCGAGGCTCCTGGTTCAGCGCCTCGACCATGTCGGCGACATGTTCGTTGGCAAGTACGCGGGCGATGGCATCGCCGCCCGCAACGGGGGAAAACTCGTTCATGGCTCACTCCTTGCCGTCCGGCAGGACGTGAGCCTGTCAGATCACGTCAAGCGGACGGCGGTTGCGTTCGACTGTGACTGTCGCCAGGCATGGCGCTGTGACCTTTCTGCTCGCGGGTTCGAGTTGAGATTCTGCAAGCCGGCGCAACATAGGAGCGTGCCTTGCCAAGTCAATCGCGAGAGCGGGTTAAAACGGCGGCAGACCGACCGGATCGCGAGACTGTGATCGGGCTACGTCACAGGCAGGCTGGATGCTGGCAATGGTGCCGCAGCTATCTCTGCTTGAGCCGGCGGGGAAAGCGCAGCCACTTGTCCTCGGCCGGCCGCGTCGGCTGCGTGAGGATGGTGGTGAGCTCGACCGGCAAGCTCGGAACCAGCGGCTTCTTGGTGGCGACGCCGTCGGCGATCGCAACGACGCTGTGGTAGAATTCGGTGCCCGCGAGCGATCTCGGTGGCGTCGCCTCATGCATGATCGAGATCACAGTTGCATCAGGGCAATTGTCCTTGATCGCCTGGTGGAAGGCGATCCGTCCATCGGGATCGAGAGCGCCAGTGGCTTCATCGAGGAACAGCAATCCCGGCTGCTGCAGCACGATACGGGCGACAACCAGTTTCTGTTTCTGCCCACCCGAGAGAACCTGATCCCAGATCTTTCCTTCACGGCTCTCATCGGCCAAATGCTCGATGAAATCGCCGAGGCCGGCCTTGTGCAGGGCGGATGCGACCTGCACGTCGGGATAATCATGCTCGGAACCCGGCAGGCAGACCAATTGCTTCAGCGAAACCTGCTGCAGCTTCACCTCCTGGGCGGCGTAGAAACTCCTGACCCCTTCCGGGAAGACGATGGTGCCGCGGCCATAGGGCCAAAGGCCGTTGATCGCCTTGATCAGCGAGGTCTTGCCGCAACCGGATTCGCCCTTCAGGAAAGTCCATTCGCCACGCCGGAAGCGCAAGTTCGCGGCACTCAGGAAGGGCGTTGCGTCCTCGCCCTGATGCGCTAGCTCTAGTTTCTGGATGGTCAGGCCGAAAACAGGGTTTTGGCGGTCGTAGCGAAAATCGGAGCGGCCGGTCTGCTGATAAAATTCCTGCGGGTGCTGAACGTTTTCGATCGCGTTTGCGAGTTCGGTGACGCGCTGGCTGTTGGCCCGCAGCGCGGCGATGGCAGGCATGACATGGATGAACCACGAGCATTGACTGATCAGCGAGTTGACCATCTCAGAGCCGGTTATGTAGCCCTTGAGATCGAACCCGTTATGGATGAAGGGAACCAAGCCTGGCCCGTAGGCGACAATGCGGGCACCGATGAAATTGTAGATCAGCTCGAACGAATTGTAGCCTGTGTTGACGATGTTCAGCCGCGCCCAGGTGCGGTCGATGTCGACATAGCGCTGGCTGTGCACTGCCTTCTGCACGTTCTCGCCTTGCGATGCGGCGACATGAAAACTGCGGCGCAGAAAGGTGATCAGCTCGCCGCGATAGCTGCCTTCGGCCTGCTGCATCCTGACATTGAGCCGTTCCAGCAGCCTGCCCAGCTTGACGGCGATCCAGGTGTTCAACGGTACGTAAGTGGCGACTGCCAGAAAGGCGAGGACGGCGCTGCCATAGCTGCCGAGGAACTCCAGCCCTTTGACCTCCGCCGAGTGTGCAAGCAGTTGCTGGCCGACGAAATACAATGAAGTAGCAACGGCCAAAACCCCCATCGCGAGGCCGATGGCGCCCCCCGTCATATCCTTGATCGATTCCTGGATGCGCTGGTCGATATTGTCGGGAGCGGCGGCACCTGACGAGCCATGCTGAGCGTGGAAATGGGTGTGATTGGAATCAAGCAGGGCTTCGTTGAACTGGCTGTCCAGCCAGCCGCGCCACTTGCGATGCAACGTTGCGGACACCAGGCTGCGGATACCGGTAAAACCCGCATCCTTGAGCAAGACCAGGAGGACAAGTATCCCGGCATTGGCCAGCAGTGTCTGAAGCGGGGTGGTGTTCGCGGCATCATGGAAAAAGGCGATCGAGTTGACCAGCTCTCCGGATGCTACGGCAAACCACACGCCTGACTTGCTGGAGAGCGCGGTGAGCAGGGCGATCACCAGCGTCAAGGTCCAGGCTTCCACCCACTTGTCCGAAAACCAGTAGGCCCGCATCAGGCCCCAGAAGCTGCGCATCGACGATACGGGCGTAAGGGGCGACTGCCTTGCGGCACCGCGGAGCCATTTTTCCGATATTGAATGTCGCGTTGGTCTATCGACCCGAATCACTATCCCGCCCAAACGATTTTTCTTTTGTTACGGACAGTAACACCAATTGATCATTTTACATTAGCTTTTCACTGGTCGCGGGTAGCTTAGCTCGCCAGCCGTTGCAGTGGAGCAACAGAATGAATGGGTCACGGCGCTATGCTGTCACGTTTCTGGGGCTGAATACCAAGGCAATTTCAACTAGTTACTTGCCTGCGCCGGAGCAGGTAGAGACCTTCCCCTAGGGAAGGTCTTCACACAGCTTTGTGAACATAGAAGCGCCGTCCAGCGGTCGATCTTCACAGCCCGAATCCGCCTTCGAGGCCAGTCCGGCGTCGTCGGCGGCCAGAACGTGACCGTATGATTCGTGGTTGAAGCTGCCATGTCAGGAACGCCTACGTTTGACAAAGATGCGCTTCGGATCGAACCTGCCGGACGCATCCAGGTTTGAACCGGGGGGAAGTTCTTCATGCTTGCACGGACATTGTTTGTGGCGATGCTCGCGATGTTTGCCTGGCTGCCGCAAACATATGCCGGCAGCCAGACCGTTCCCGCAAACGCCGAGGGACAGATCGAGTTCAACACGCCGTCCGGCAATATTGGCTGCATCTACACGCCGAAGGGCGGCACCAGCACCTACGAGCCGCAGGATGGCGGACCGGAGCTGAGCTGTTCGCGCGTCGAGCCCAGCTACGTCACCGTCGTCCTCGGCCCGAAAGGCCAGGCGACGCTGATCAAGAATCCGGGCGAGCAAGGCTGCTGCGGCGACGTCGCCAAGCTGGCCTACGGCAACAGCTGGAGCAAGGGGCCGTTTTCCTGCCAGTCCTCCACCAAGGGATTGACCTGCACCGGCAAGCATGGCCATGGCTTTTTCGTCAGCAAGGCCAAGGTGACGGTGAAGTAGTCGAAAATAGTCCGGCTCAGTTCGCCGTCTCCAGTTCGCCGCGTGCCTTGGCCGCAGCCACCTGGCGCAGCGCATCGGCAAGCGTATCGGCGTCCTGGGCGCCCATCACCGCATATTTGCCTTCAAGCAGAAAGCACGGCACGCCCGATATGCCCATGCGCGAAGCAGTGGCGATTTCGGTGCGCACCGCCTCTACATCGGCGTCCGTCGACAGAAGCGTTTCGACGACGGAGGCATCCATGCCGGCCTCGCGGGCGGCTTCGATCAGCACGGCATGATCGCCGAGATTGGCGCCTTCTTCGAAATTCAGCTGGAACAGCCGGCGCACCAGCCGGTTCTGAACGGCCTCGCCGGCCGTCCCGGCCCAGCGAATGAGCCGGTGCGCATCCAGCGTATTGGGCGCGACCTTGATGGCGTCGAAGGCAAAGGAAATCCCCTCAGCCTCGCCCAACGGCTCGATCCGGGCATGGATCTCGCGGATGCGTTGCTCGCTGCCGAATTTCGCTACCATGTAGTCGCGGCGGTTCTTGCCTTCGGGCGGAATCGTCGGGTCGAGCTGGAAGGGCCGCCAACGTATGTGAACGTCGATGTCGACGGCGGCAATCGCCTTGTCGAGCCGTTTCTGGCCGATAAAGCACCAGGGGCACACGACGTCGGAGACCACATCGACGGTAATCGAGTTCTCGTCGTTCATCTTGATCTCCTGTTCTGAAGAGGTCACTTCGGTTTGCGCCACCAGGTCGGCAACTGATAACCGTATATGGGCGTCTTTTGCAGATGTTCCAGATAGTTCCAATAAGCGAGCCATTGCTGGTTGTTGTGCTGGGTCGGCACCATGTAATTGCCTGAGATCAGCAGCCGGTCGAGGACCCGGACAGCAGCGACATAGTCCTCCTTCGAGCGAGCTCTCAACATCGCCTCGATCGCCGCGTCCACTGCTGGGTCGGCGACACCCGCTAGGTTGAACGAGCCTTCGGCCTTGGCGGCAGCGGATCCCCAGCGCCCGGCTTGCTCGATACCGGGCGACAGCGAGTTGTTGAAACCGGTCGAGCCGACCAGCACCTCGAAATCGAAACGCTGCTTGCGCGACTGGATCTGATCGCCGTCGAGGCTGCGAATGCTGACATCGATGCCGAGCTTCTCAAGCGTGCGCTGATAGATAGCGGCAAGTCGCTCTTCGTCCTGCGAGGCGGTCAGGATCTCGAAACCGAACGGCTTTCCCTGGGGATCGAGCATCGCGCCGTCCTGCACCGTATAGCCCGCGCTCTTCAGCAGCTCGAATGCCGCCTTCAGCACCTTGCGGTCCTGGCCGGAGCCATCGGTAACGGGCGGCCTGTAGGTGCCGTCCATGACATCTGCGGGCACGCGGCCGGGGTAGGGGGCCAGCAGGGCCTTTTCCTTTTCGCTGGCCGGGTGGCCGAGCGCGGACAGCTCGGAATTCTGCCAAAAACTCATCGTGCGCGTGTATTTGCCGCCGAACAGATTCTTGTTGGCCCATTCGAAGTCGTAGAGCATGCCGAGCGCGCGCCGCACGATCGGATTGGAAAATTTCGGCAGCCGCGTGTTGAACAGGAAACCGTTGAACACCGGCGGAATGCCGGTATCGAAAGTTTCGGCGATGACCTCGCCCCTGTGGAAGGCCGGAAAGTCGAGATCGCGCTCGCGTTTGACCGGGTCGCTGTCGTCGTCGATGGCGCAGATGCCTTTCTTGAACGCTTCCTGCTTGGCGTTGGCGTTGAGGAAATACTCGATGGTGATCTGGTCGTAATTGTCGAAGCCGCGCTTGGACGGCACGTCCTTGCCCCAATAGTCCGGATTGCGCTTGAACACGATGCGCTGGCCGGGCACGACTTGCGCCACCGTGTAAGGCCCGCTGCCGATCACCGGCTTCAGCGTCGTCCTGTCGAAAGTGTCCTTGTTGAACGCGTGTTTCGGGATGATCGGCGTCAGCGCAATGATTAGGGGAAATTCGCGGTCCGCCTTTTCGTTGAAGGTGAAGCGCACACTGCGGTCGCCGGTCTTTTCGAGCTTGGCGATCGCTTTCATTCGCTGGCTGTAAGGTGGCCGACCCTTCTCGGTGAAGACATCATAGGTGAACAACACGTCTTCCGGCGTCACCGGCTCGCCGTCCGACCATTTGGCCCTGGGATCGAGGTGGAATTCGATGCTCTTGCGCTCGGGATCCATGTCGGCGGTATCGGCGAGCAGGCCGTAGAGACTGAAGGCCTCGTCGTAGTTGCGCTGCATCAACGGCTCGAAGACAAGATTGCCAAAAGCTTGATCCATCATGCCGCGCGCGGTGGTGCGCAGACTTCTCAGGATGAACGGATTGAGATTGTCGAAGCTGCCGACGACACAATAGG
>NZ_JAMYLM010000036.1:0-38056 GCF_040317995.1 Mesorhizobium sp. M1334 | reverse complement strand
ACGCCTGGGATGTCCGGATTCTCTCAGAGATCCAGTCAGATGGTCGGATTTCGAAAAGCGAGCTCGCAAAGCGTGTCCACCTTTCGGCGTCGGCCTGTTCGGAACGGCTCCGCGTACTCCAAGCCGCAGGGATCATTGAGGGGTTCTACGCGCGACTCAGTCCAGCCCTCATGGGGGGCATCATCTCTATAATGGTGGAGGTGGTGCTGGATCGACACGGTTTCGAGGACCAACGGCACTTCGAGACTGCGATCCAAGACTTCCCGGAAATCCTTGACTGCTGGGCTATCGGGGGGCGCATCGATTATCTGATGCGCGTTTCATCTCCTTCTATGGCTGCGTATCAGGATTTCAGCCTTGTCGTGACAAAGCCAATGAAATCCAATTCACCGATCCCGTTGTCCGCACTACGACAACGGTAAATTCCCGAAGCCTTGGTTTCCACGGCGATTGGTGCCGATTCCGCGAATTTGTCGGCTAAAGACGTGAATTTCAGTGAAACTGAAGAGGTGTTTGCCGGTATGTTAATCGCTAAGAGGCGGCTGGCCGAGTATTCTCCGGCGCCTGATCGCTAGGAGAGGGACGATGCGCTTGAGCAATCTGGGAACCGAGCAACTCCGGGAGAAGGATCGAAGCTTCGTCTTCCATCCGTCCACGCACTTAGCCAAGCACAGTCGCGGCGAAACGCCAAACCGGATTATGGCCGGTGCAGAAGGCGTCTATATCTGGGACACGGAAGGCCGAAAGAGCCTTGACGGTTTCGGAGGGCTTTACTGCGTCAATATGGGATATGGCTGCACGGAGATTGCCGAGGCCATCGCCCGGCAAGCGCACGAGTTGCCGTTCGCCCATGTCTATGCGAGCCAAGGGACTGAGCCAGTCGCACTCTTGGCAGAGGCCGTGGTCGAATATTTCGGTCAGAATATGCGAAGGGTCTTTTTCGGCCTCTCCGGCTCCGATGCCAATGAAACCAACATCAAGCTGGTCTGGTATTACAACAACATTCTCGGTCGCCCTGAAAAGAAGAAGATCATTTCGCGGAATCGCGGTTATCACGGATCCGGGCTGGTCACAGGTAGCCTGACAGGCCTTGCCTTCTTTCACGATTTCTTCGACCTGCCGCTGAACTTGGTGCGCCATACGACGGCGCCCCACCATTACCGCCAGGCGCATGATGGCGAAAGCGAGGAAGCGTTCTCCAGGCGCTGTGCCAACGAACTTGAAGCTCTCATCCTCGCTGAAGGCCCGGAGACGGTTGCAGCCTTTATCGGAGAGCCGGTACTTGGGACCGGGGGCATCGTTCCACCCCCAAAGGGATACTGGACCGCAATTCAAGGGGTGCTTGATAAGTACGATATCCTTCTTATCGCCGATGAAGTGGTCTGCGGCTTCGCGCGAACCGGTGAGAAATTCGGCTCCCACCTCTATGGCATGCGACCGGATTTCGTGACCATCGCCAAGGGCTTGAGTTCCGCCTACCTCCCAATCTCCGGGTCAATTATCGGCGACCGGGTCTGGTCGGTCTTGGAACAAGGAACGGAAAAGCACGGCCCACTCGGCCATGGCTGGACATATTCTGGTCACACGCTTTGCGCGGCGGCCGCGCTTGCCAATATTAACTTGCTTAAGGAAAGAAACATCTTGGAACATGTTCGGGATGTCGGACCGTACTGGCATGCCCGCATGAAAGCCGAACTGGAGGGACATCCCGTTGTTGGCGAGGTTCGCGGCGTCGGCATTCTATCCGCCGTGGAACTGATGCGGGATCCTAAAGAACGGGTACCATTCGAGCCCGGACTTCAGGTCGGCGTGCGCGCCGCCGCTGCTCTGTTTGAGAATGGTGTCATCGGCCGGGCTATGCCGCATGGCGATATTCTCGGCTATGCCCCACCTCTGATCATTACCCGAAAAGAGATCGACATCATCGTCGATGCGACTGCGAAATCAGTCGATACGACCTATCGCGCGCTAAAGGCCGAAGGCGCAGTATAATTGCTGGCGCCCACCAGCATTTTTTTGCCGCGGCTGCCCGGTCCTCCCGATTGATCGCGGCCTTTGAGCGGCGAGCCCTGCCGGTGCACCTCCCCGCCGGCAGGGCGCATTTTTGAGACGGCGCACGTCCACCTGGGCTTGCTGCCACCTGCAAGCAAGTTTCCGAAGACCCAAGGAAGGTGCTGACAAGGACAGCTATGCAACCTGTCTTCGAAAGATTTCTGGAACGGCTTTGGGACAGCGTCGATGAGGTCGATTTCCGCATCGCTCTCGCCGATGTGGCCTCACAATTGGACCTGCTCGCCTTTGCCTACCTCTCGCTGCCGCCGCGCTCTAGGGACAAGCCCACGCTGATCTCGAACTATCCGGCGCCCTGGACAGCGCGCTATCTTCAGCACCAGTACCAGAGTGTCGACCCCGTCATAGTGCGTGCCCGCTGCGGCGGATACCCATTTCGATGGGGCTCCGCACTACTGGGGGTTGAGCCATCAGAAGCCGAGCAGAGGGTCTTTGACGAAGCGGCGCAGTTCGGCATTTGCTGTGGTTTGACGATCCCGATTATCGATCACCGCGGCCATTTTGCGGCGATGACCTTTGCCGCTGACGAGCGCGATCCTGCATTTTTCCGCGTCGCGGAACGCTATGAAGACGATCTCCCATACGTTGCAACCTGTTTTCACATGTTCGCTCGACGAAAACTGTCCGCTGACCGGATCGTCGATGGCGTGCCTTTGACGGCGCGCGAATACGAGTGCGCGCAATGGGCAGTACGTGGCAAGACGGCCTGGGAGATGGGCTGCATCCTTGGGATCACACAGCGCACGGCCGAGTTTCATCTCGATAACGCCCGCAGGAAGCTCGGTGTAAGGACCAGAAGCCAGTTGGTTGCGCTTCTCACCATTTCGAAATCCTCGTATCGCTGATATTCTACCTGTGCAACTGCACAGGCAGCGCAAGCGCAAAGCTTCGCCTCCAATACCGGGGAATTTTCCCCGCGAGGAGGCTCTTGATGATCCAGCTGATTGCACCAGACTGCTACGAGGAATTTGCGGACGACCTGCATGCAATGCATCGCCTGCGCTACCGCGTCTTCAAGGAGAGACTCGACTGGGAGGTGAGAGGAGGTGGCGGCTACGAGATCGATTCCTTTGACGCGTTGAGACCTCACTACCTGTTGCCGCGCGGTTTCGACGGTTCTGTCGATGGCTGCATGCGCCTTCTGCCCTCCACAGGGCCGACAATGCTTCGCGACACCTTTCCCGTACTGTTGGACGGAAAGACGCCGCCTGAGCTGCCGAGCATATGGGAAAGTAGCCGCTTCGCGCTCGACATTCCCTCGTCCGCACCAAAGGGAGCGGGCGGCATTGCGATCGCAACCTATGAACTTTTCGCCGGCATGATCGAAGTAGGCCTCTCGCGCCAGCTCAGCCATATTATAACCGTGACCGACTTGCGCATGGAGCGCCTCCTTCGTCGCGCCGGCTGGCCGATTGAGCGAATCGGAGAGCCGCAAACCATTGGCGTCACCCGCGCCCTGGCAGGCTATCTCGAAGTCTCGCCGCCGATGCTCCATGTGGTGCGGCAAAACGGCGGCATTGGCGGTCCGGTGCTGTGGGCGCCGGTTCTTGGCCAGGTGGCATGAGATCACGCGATGAAGGCGGGCAGGGGAGCACGGTCATGCCTATCCGTCACGCCAGTTGCCGATCAGGACTGGCAGGAACTCCTCCTATGACTGCACCGCTCAGTTGACGTTGCGTGGCTGGGCCTGGGAATTCTTGCGTCACAACCCGGCATTCCAGAGTGACCTGCTCGCTGCGCTCCAGCAGGCCCATACACTGTCTCGCGGAGCCCTTATCGACGTAAACGCTTCGGCCGGCGATCTCTCGCGCTGGGGTGTTTTGGCTGAGTCCTACAGTCGCGGTGCGATGTTCTGGTGTCCGCGCCGGTGCGCCCGTGTATTGCCTGTCGTTGCGCAACAGCCGTCCGCATCGCCAACCGCATCGCCGTTCGACCTTACCGCCTGTCATGTCGTGCGACAGTCCTGCTGAGGCCCGACGAGAGCCAGCACGTCCTTTTTCCCAATGGGGCGCATAGACTCCAGCTCGCAGTTGCCGGTGCGGATATCCTGCGGCCCGTTTGCCTGCGTGCTGAGGCGATTTGGCCCGCAACACATTTAAAGCATCGCTTGTGAGCTCGAATGCCTTAACATTCTTTGTGCTGAGGGCGAATTGCCCGCCCGCTTGTTTCCGCCCGAAAGATGCGGCGCCCGAATGACCTTTGTTCTCGCGCGCTTGACGGATCGCTCGCCGGAGCCTCACATCGCGAAATCGCTGAGGCGCTGATCGGTCAACGGCGCGTCCACTCCGACTGGAACGATCCTCGCGATCACCTGCACGATCGCATGCGGCGCCGTTTCTCGTGGCCGCGCACTGATGAATGGCGGGTACCTGGACTTCCTCGTCTGAAACAGGCGTGGCAATCCGCGCTATATTTCAGCCGCCGAACAGGTGCTTGCTGCCGGTCGTCACTATCCAATTCGCGCGATCTATATGGCTGCGAACAGCCTTGCGGGCGCGGACCGGTTCAAGGATCGGGTCGATGCCGAGAATGCGATCGGCCATTTCCTCTACGCTGGCATTGTAGGCGCAGGCGTCAAGGATGCGCAGGTAAACGCTCCGATGCTGCCTGTCGTAGCTCGTGATGCTGTCCGACCAGGGGACTTCGTCGCACAGAGTCGAGCGTCGAGTCTTATCTGTTCCCGTTGAACCATTCATGCCTGCTGCCAACCTCGCCTGTTGAGCGCTGGATCCAACGCAGCATATCCCAAAATGGGATAATCCAAAACCGGGATTAGTCGCTGAGCCGGTCTTTACCTGACCGGTTCGCCCGCATGCCCAAATCCCTTCGATCGCCCCGCCACCGGCGGTTTCTGGCCCAGCTGGTTTCGCTGCGCAAGGCCAAAGGCCTGACCCAGGCGCAGGTGGCTGAGAAGCTTGGTCGTGCGCAATCCTTCGTGGCCAAGTACGAAGGCGGAGAGCGGCGTCTCGATGTCATCGAGTTTCTCGAGGTAACCCTGGCTCTTGACGCTGACCCCTGTGAGATTCTGTCGAGCTTCCGGTCCTAGCGGGCCCGCGCGCCTAACCGCGCTGACCGAACCGAGCCAGCTTTTCTTCGGCGGGCTCAGGCGGTTTCGGCCATTCGGCTTCGCCCCTGACGCGGGGAGGCCTTTCGGCTACTGAAAGATGCGGCGCCCGAATGACCTTTGTTCTCGCGCGCTTGACGGATCGCTCGCCGGAGCCTCACATCGCGAAATCGCTGAGGCGCTGATCGGTCAACGGCGGGTCCACTCCGACTGGTACGATCAGTCATGGCGATCAACATGCGTCGCTTGCGGCGGAACTCCCTTCTAGATCCGCCGCGGCATCCCGCAACCATTCGCTGTCGCTTCGGGTCCTCCTCTTCGTTCCGGTCCTTCGGATGCGGTCCGCCTTCGACCGCGGGTCTTCCGGTCGCGTCTCGCCGAAAGGCGCGCGATTGAAGAGCGGAGGACGAAACCATGCGTGCAAAACATCATCAGCCGGCTGGACCATGACCGCCGGGGCAGCAGCTCGCGTCGAACCAGACAGCTTCCAACCCCTTCGCTTTCACAAGTCCAGACACAGCCGCAGTGGAAAAGACGCCGCGACGCCAGCCGTCGGCCGCTCAGCGCCAAACAAACGCAGATGCGTCATGAATAAGAGGGCTAGAGTAACAACCCCTGTATAGGCTTTTTGCTAGATTCTTCAGCTGTCGATTGAGTGATCTTGTCTGTAGTAACGGCTGGATCCGCCCGAGTATGCGCCTTGAGGGCCATGCGCTTTAAGGTCGGAATTTGCCGACCTAGGAGCACGAAATGCGGGATGTCGAGCGGTAGCACCTCGGCGATCCGATCCGGGTCGCTGCGCAAGACCTCGCGCAGCTCCATCAAAAGTCTGCCCAGGACATTGCGGCCCGCTAGATGATCGTCTTCTGCTGCCTTTGCGCCCCAATAGTCGTCTTTGCGCGAATCCTCAACTATTGGTCGGTCGCCCGTCGCCAGCAGAAGCGCCGAGAAGGTCTCCCAATTCTGCGCCAGCTTCACCCGAAGACACCAGCGCATCACCTGAACCCGGATATCCTCCCAATCCGGCCGGGAATCCTTACGATATGGCTTGGATTTCATCTTGGCTGTCATCGGACTGGTTTCGTCGATGACTATCCGCTGGATGTCGGGCCTATGTGGGAACCGACACGCTTGATAGAGGGCTTCGGATGTGCGTATCAGCTGACCCAGCATTGTGATCGGAAATCCCGGCGCCATGTTCGATAGGCCGCCGAAATCCTCAGTCGTCTTGCGGAAGCTGATGACTTGATCGCGTTGATAGCTTCGAAATTCGGCTTGGGCCATGAGCTAGTTCGTTTTCCTCGGGAACAAAGGATACCATGGATTGCCCGCCCATAACACCAAAGGGGCGTTGTTAGGGCAATTGCGATAGGTAACTATCATTGACCCGAATCCCGTCGTTCCCATCATGCTGTTTCCGAGGGGGCGCATATAGACGTTTAGGTAAGGGCACATGGCGCGCACTCCAACGCCGGACACCAGAAATTGCTGTTCAAGCAGCGCCCGGCCGTTTTCGGAGGAGAAAAATCCCAAACCTCCAACTTGACCGGGCGTTCGAAAAACCGGTTCCAGATTTAGGCCCTGCACATAGGCCGCCGTCGCGGGATCGGCAGGAGTCGTTGTAGGTCGCAGCACGTCGGAATTGGTCATATAGGCCTTCCGATCCTCGATCTGGAATACGCGCCACCATGTCACGTTGATACTTTTGCCTGCCTCCTTAGCCGCCTCAGCAATGTCCTTACCTGTTCGCCACTCGCCAAGTAGATGATTTGCAATGGTGACAATAGCGAGCTTGGCTTGCTGGGGAGCGGCCTCCTTGATCCATTTGACGACATCATGCCTAATCCGCCCACCAGAGAACAAGACATCATCGATATACAAAAAGGTATCTGGCGCGTTACCGCCGCAGTCGGCAATCTTCGAGCCGAAGGTATTCTGTAGCGCCTTGTCGAATATCGACAACATATCCCTTTGGCTATTTCCCGCCGTTTGAAGCTGCAATACCTTAACGTTTTTCCAGAATTCTTTGGGATCGCCGCCGGTAAGTTCTTTACTGACTGTGATTTGAGAGAGGAAATCGGCGACAGTCTTGCGGGTGAAATAGGTTTTGCTAAACACATGTCCAAGCTCTGCAAGGACTGGCTCTTGGGACGCTCCGGCAAATTGACGAACCCATTTATCTACATGGGCGGTGCCCATCGATGCAATCTCGCCCTCACGATAGTCCGCAATCTGTTCGACTACTCTCTCAAGCAATTCTTTGCGCGTCGTCACCCCAACCTCCCTCGCACCGGATCAGTTTCCCCATCTGCGACTCGCAGCGAAGTTGCATACTAAGGGCGGATCCGACCATCGGTCGGGGGACGGCTTTGGTCAAATGTGATGTTTATATCGCCGTCATCTGGCTTTTAGATGACCGAGCGCTGTTGCGCCCAGACGAGACGGCGGTTGTGTATCCGTCTCGGCGTAGTCGCGCTCATTTTCAAACGCCGATGTTGCGTGCGATGCTGTCGGCCGCCCTGCGCTTATAGGCCTGGAATGGTGAATGGAGTTTGCGTCGACCACAACAGATCCTGCACCTCGAACTCATAGATCGCATCCATGCCCAGGTCTCCAAAGGCAACCAGCCGCCGCAACGTCAAACAGGCCGCGGGCATCGGAAGTTTCAGGAATTGTGGGCGCCTGGGTCCGCAGGTCCCGATTTGAGCCAGGTCCAAAATTTAATGCACCGTTCACTCCAAGGCGGATTTCCGAACAGCTATGGCTGGTGCGGCCGCAGAACTTGAGCTTCTCATCTTTGCCTATTCCCTTATCATCACCACTTTCCAGCAAACCCCGGCTGATCTCGAACTATCGATCTCGCGGGGCCACTCAGTATCTGCAAAACCGATATAAGAGCGTCCATCCCGTGATCATGCGTCTTGCAGTTGTTACAGCACCGGTGTCTTCATCATCAGGATCGCCATTCGACTTGGCGGCGCTGCCCTGCCGTGCAGCGGTCCTGCTGGCGGGCGACGACCGCTACATCTCGTGTTGCCGCGTGCCGACTAGCACGTCTCTTAGGCGACCCGCCCGACTCCAAATCGACCCAATCTGGCCCAGTGGAACAGTCTCAATGCACACGGACGCCCGCCAAATCCCTGTTTAGCCGGTAGCCGTGGTCGCCGCTTAGTCCCTAGGCTCTCGACGGTTCGCTTGCGGGGCTTCGCACCGGGACCGGCCAACTGGAATGCCCTCGCGACCATCTGGCGGCCGCATCCGCCGCGGCATTCACCGCCGCCATCCGGATTGCATCGCGCAGTTCGTCAGCTGGCGAACAATTCCTTGTAGCCGGTTGTCAACATCCAGTTCGCGCGGTCGAGGTGACTGCGAAGAGCCTTCCGTCCGCGCTCCCGTTCGCGTGCCGGATTGATGCCGAGGATCTGATGCGCCATTTCCTCTTCGCTGGCGTCGTCAGCGGATGCGTCCAAAAGCCTAGTATAGGTCGTGAAATGCTCCTTGTCATAGGTCGTGAGGCCATCCGACCAAGGGACTTCGTCGGCAATCGGCATGTTTGATTTAGACTGTAACATCGCTGGATTTTCTATCTCCGGAAAAGGGCCTCCGAAGCCCTCTCCGCCAGCGGATTCGGATGCTCAATGTGGATTACAAATTATAGCTGATAAACTCAAGCTGCCCAATCTGATGGCTCGTCGTGCATGGATATGCTCAAGTTGGTCGGAAGGAATCTACAGAGAATCAGCAAAGGAAGCGTCCGACGCAGGAGCAGCTTGCCAAGATTTCGGGGTTCATCCAGCAGTACATCAGCGGCTTGGAGAAAGGCCGAAGAAATCCGACGATGATCACGATCTATGAACTGGCATCGGCTCGGCCCAACAAACAGGCCTGACACACCCGACGCCAACTGGTTTAGGGTGGGCAATCTCGGTCATTCGGCTTCGCGCCCGTTCGAGGGGGCGCTCAATCACCACCACCTGCACGACGGTCTCACCTACCTTCCGAGATTCGTGTCCGTCAGCGCGAACCGCCGCGGCATCGGCGGTGTAGCGAATGACCGTTTCCGGCCCAGCAAGGCCGCTCCTCGAATGATCCGGGTCGATTCCCTTCTGTAGGGCCGACCGTAGAAAGGGCGCACGAGGCGCCCTCATTTCAGATCGGCTGTCGGAAAGCCGCCTTTGCCTTTCGCTATCAGAAGCGGTAGGTGACACCTGCGCCTATCAACCACGGATCGAGAGCGGCCTTCCCCGTCAGCTTCGCGCCGTCCACCGTGACGTCGAAGTCTGGCTTGAGGAAAAGCTTTTTCACGTCGAAGTTGACGCCCCAGTGCTGATCCACCATGTAGTCGAATCCGACCTGCAGCGCGGTGCCGAACGTATTCTTAACCTTGAGAGCATCGGCACTGCCGGCACCCTGGTTATAGAAGATCGTGTAGTTCACGCCGGCGCCTACATAGGGCTTGAACGCGCCGAAATCGGTAAAATGATACTGCAATGTGAGCGTGGGCGGCAGCAGCCAAACCTTGCCGATGTTGCCCAGCGCGCCGATCGCTCCTTGGCCCTCGATGTTGGCGTAGGTGGTGCCGAGGATAAGCTCGGCGGCGATGTTGTCCGTGAAGAAATAGGAGATATCGAGTTCCGGCGTCACCGTGTTCGAATAGGAAAGATCGGAGCCGGGCACTGCATTGACGTAGCCCGAATCCTCAGTGACGACCCCCAACGCACGCAAGCGGATCTGCCAAGGGCTTGGCGCTTCCGTGACCGAGGCTCCTGCCTGCGGGACGCTCGCGGCTTGCGCAAGCTCCGCCGCGACGGCCTGCTGTCCCACCACCATGAGGATGACGGCCGCTGTTACTCCCCGCGCCACGCCCATTCGCTTTCTCGCCATGATATTCTCTCCTTGCTGTTTAGAAATGATGCACTACGAAAAGTCTTGCTCGAATTGCGTGAGATTGGCGGAGCGCTCAGCGCAGTTTGCGTGGGACCGCGCACACATTATTCGCGCCGTGCTCGCAATCATCGACCTGTACTCACTGATTGAAACGTTGCTTTTTGTCTGGGTCCCGCCCACCTATCGAACGCCATCAGCTTGCCAGCCGATCGCACTGCGAAGGAAATTAGTGCCCAAGGCAATGAATGCGGCCCGCTCCCGATTGTTCTTGCCGTAGCCGTGCCCGCCCGCGCCGGGCTCATAGAAGTAAGCGGGATAGCCAAGCCTGCAGCTTTGCGGCCATCTTACGCGCGTGGCCCGGGTGGACGCGGTCGTCCCGCTTCGTGGTGGCGAGCAGGATCGGCGGATAGGGCTGCCCCGGCGTTGCGGCGTGATAGGCGGAGATTTCCTTTAGGAAAATCCATTCCTCCGGCTTGTCGGGATCGCCATATTCGTCAATCCAGCTCGCGCCCGCCAAAAGCTTGGTGTAGCGGCACATGTCGATAAGCGGCATTTTGCAGAACAGCGCGCCGAAACGCTCAGGATAGCGGGTAAGCATGTTGGCGATCAGAAGGCCGCCATTTGAGCCGCCCTCGGCGGCAATCCGCCTCGGCAGCGTAATGCCCCTTCGCACGAGGTCGGCGGCAACGGCGGCGAAATCGTCATGGGCGAGACGCTTGCCCTCCCTGCGCCCGGCCTCGTGCCAACGGGTGCCGAACTCTCCGCCGCCCCGGATGTTCGCCACCACGCACGTGCCGCCGCGTTCGAGCCACAGCTTGCCGAGCGAGGAGTTGTAGTGGGGCAGGAGCGATATGCCGTACCCGCCGTAGGCGGTGAGGTGAACCGGGGCATCCCCGTTCCCGTTCGCCGGACCGACCTGCGTGTAGGGGATCATCTCCCCACCGGTCGAGACTGCCTCGTGGCGCCTGACCACCAGCCCGGATGCGTCGAAATTCTCCGGGTTGCGCTTCAGGATTACTGGAGCGCCGAGAGGCGCCGCGGCATTGAGGTCTAATACAAGAAGCTTCCGCGGCTTGATCGGGTCCTGAGCCGAAACGAGGACCTCTCCGTTGGTCTCGTGATGTTCCGCATCGAGCGACCGAAGGTGAACAGTCCCTTCGGCGGGCACGGTGTCCAGCACTCGGCGCGTCCATTCCTGGCGGTCGGGGGTGAACATGGCGAAACGCGGAACGAGGTAGACGAGGTAGGAGATAATGAGCTTCCCGTTATTCCAGAAGAATGAGTGCAGCGAGCGCCTGTCGCCTGGTTCAAAGAGGGTGGCAAAACTGCGCTCGCCGGCGATGAAGGAGGAAAGCGAGATACCGATCAGCGCGTCCGCGGCATGGGTCGTCCCTCCCACTGTCCACGGCTTGCCCGGCTTTACCGCCAGCCAGTCGCCGAAGCCGCTCCACGAGGCGTCCTGAGGAAGGTCGATCCGCATCTTCGGCCCGCTCCTGTCGCCGATTCGGCCGATCTTCTCAAAGAAGGTCGCCTGCTCGATGAACCAAAGGCGCTCGCTCTCGGCGGTGCGGTCCAGATGGCAGGACACGCCGAGGGATTCGGGACCGGTCTCGAAGATTACCGGCGCGTTGAGCGGATCCGCGCCACGTTTCCACAGCCGCACGGTGCGCGCGTAGCCGCAACGGGTGGCCATGCCATCACCAAACGCACTGGAAAGCAGAAGCGTGTCAGGATCGAGCCAATTTACCCCGCCCTTGGTCTCCGCGAGGTTGAAACCGTCGGCGACGAAGCTAAGAGACTCCAGATCGAATTCGCGATGCACGACCGCCTCGCTGCCGCCGCGCGAGAGGCGTACAACGGCTCTTTCCCGTCTCTCTGGCTCGATCAACGCGCCCCCCCAGACCCAGTCCTCTCCGTCGCTAGCGGCGAGGGCGTCCACATCGACCAGGAGCTCCCACTGGGGATCCGCCTTCATGTAGGCGGCAAGGGTGGTTCGGCGCCACAGTCCGCGCGGATTTCCGGCATCTTGCCAGAAATTGTAGAGGTACGGGCCGCGGCGGGTGATCAAGGGAATCTTGTCAGGACGGTCGAAGATCGCTGTCAGGGTGTCACGGTCGCGATCGAACTGCGTTACACCGAAGTGCCCCAGGGTTCTGGCCGACTGGCTGGCGGCCCAGTCAAGTGCCCGTTCGCCTTCTACATCTTCGAGCCAAAGATAGGGATCATCGTCGGGAGCATTCAGCGTTGGGCGGAAATCGAATGCGGTCATGTCCGGATAACCCGAAGAGTGATGTCGCCTGGAAAACAGGCGCAAAGTCTTCCGTCGGCCCGGGAAAGCTCAGTTTTCGCGGCTGCGACCGCATGTTCGGCGCGCATGATCATGGGATGATTTCTCCTGTGTCCGTGCCGCAGCGCGTTTTGCGGACTGCGTTGCAGGTGTCGTGCCAAATGAGAAAATCATTTCAGAACAATGCGATCACCCTGATGGCGCTGTGTCTCATGTCCGACATCGTCGAAGATCCGACAACGAATGCAGCCGTGACCGCCTGATAGAACCTCCTGTGCGAGCTCGGTGGGCACTGCGGAATAAGCAGTGAAGCTCCCGCGAAACTGGCCGAGCTTCGGATGGACATCGGCGACGGGGCGCTCGACGACCACTACGTCGCCGGTGTCGGGCGCGGCACGCCTGAGGACTCCGCGGCGGCGATCATCGAATAACTGCGTTTACGACGGCTCCATCCTGGCCCACCGGTGGGCGCGCAAAAGACTGCTTTGCGGCCTTATCCCTCCGCCTGGATTGAGTCGCAGGGACCGAATGGCGCACGTGCTTTTGGATCGACAGAGTGGTCATCCGCAATTGTCTTCCGGCTATCTTTACAGAGATTCGACAATCCAGTTGGTGAAGGTCCCCAGATCGCGCAATCATTGATGCGCTTAGGTCTGGGCATGCGCCCATCCGCAACCATCTCATCAAGAGCATCGATCCGACGCCAACATAGAGAATTGCTTCCCCATGAGAGAGGCGTCGCGACGGACATGAGATTGCGTCTTCATGATCGCGGCCTCCGAGGATGTCGGGATCGAGCCACTGCAACGGGGCACGATAGGGCGAAGCACCTGGCAGCTCTTGCAACTGCCGACCTCTATGGGAGAAGGCACATCGCGATCTGTCCGGCAGAGACACCAGCTTCTGCACTGTCCGTTCATGAAGACTTCGTGCTGGTCTCATAAGAGAAGTATTCTGGTGCAGAAGGTGCCCGATTAGCTATTCGGAAAAAGGCGGCATCGACGTGCAAATCGGGCGCCGCCGTGAGGCGTTCCCCTCAATGTCGGATTTCCGACAGGATCGCAAATCTGCCAACCCATTGTTATATAAAATTTCCTTCTCTGGCACGGCCCATGCATGGGACTCTGCGAACGCACCAGCGAGACGTCGTCCATGATCATGCGCACACAAAATGCCGTCGCCGCAGTGAAAACCGCGCTCTCGCCTGCCATCAAGCCGCCGAAAGGCCGGCGCGTCATGGTCGAGGCGGGCGATTGCGCCGGCTTCAAACACCTTAATGGGCCTGGAAAGCTCCTCGCGTGACGGCGACGGGGGCATCCAGACGGGCGGAAAGGACATATGTCGTTGCCCCACGTCGCCGGCATGACCCGTCGATTGTCACCGCGCTGGAATGCTCGGGTCTACATTCGATGACCCGAACGCGCTGGACAAATTCTCGCAAACCCGGTCGGGACCGGGGCTCGAAACGTCCGCGAGGGGCCCAATGGCTATGGCCGATATTCGCCGCGAACAAGCCGCCTAGTGGGAAGACTCTATAGGAGGAAGCAGTGGAGTTATCTTGCGTTGGGGTCGGTGCTGGGCCGTCTAATTTGAGCCTTGCGTGTCAGATACACGAGCAAGTTGGGCAAGGGGCACTGTTCCTGGATCGGCAGGTCGACTTCCGCTGGCATCCAGGCATCGCATTCGATTCCTCGGAGCTCCAGGTCAGCCACTTCAAGGATCTGGTCACACTGGTGAATCCGCGATCAGCCTACACTTTCGTAAACTTCCTGCACGAGAACGGGCGTTTGTACCACTTCCTGAACGCACAGTTCGAGGCTGTGTTCAGAGCTGAGTTTGAGCAGTACCTGAACTGGGCCTTCCACAGGAACCCACTTGTCCATGGCGGCGAGACCGTGCACGAAATCCGCTTTGACGGCGAGTTTCGGGTGCGGACGGATAAGGCGGTTCTCGGCGCCAGAGACGTCGTGGTCAGCATTGGCAAGCAGGCGCAAATTCCGCCTCAGTTTCAGGGCTGGACTGGACGCAACCTGTTCCACTCATCTGTTTTACTGCACATCCATCCCGAGGTGCGGAGAAAGCATGTCTGCGTGGTTGGCGGAGGCCAGTCGGGAGCCGAGGTGATGTTGCACCTTGTCGGCCTTCCGAAAGATCGGCGGCCTGCCTCGATCACTTGGGTCTCGCAGCGTGAGAACTACCTGCCTCTTGACGACAGCCCGTTCACAAACGAGTTGTTCATGCCCTGCTTTTCGGATCGTTTCGCGGCGATGAACGAGTCGCAGCGTAAGCTGCTCCTGCGGCGTTTCGTGCTTGCCTCGGACGGCATTTCGGAAAGCACGTTGCGCGCGATCTATCAGGCGCTGTACCGCCACGCGTTTGTCGAGCCAAACCGATGCGACATCACACTGCGGCCGGGCTGCACCGTCTCGCACTGCATCAACGCCGGACCGGGTCACAGGCTGACCCTGCAGCACGGCATGGACGAGGTCGAAGAAGTCACGGCTGACATCGTCATCCTGGCCACCGGTTACGAGAACGCGGTGCCAGACTTCTTGGAACCCATCGCGCACCGGCTGGAGCAGATCGACAATGAATTAGCTATTCGCGAGGATTTTTCGGTGAGCTGGGACGGACCGCGTGACAGACGCATCTTCATACAAAACGCGAGCCTCGGGCAGCGCGGCCTGGCGGATCCGAACCTAAGCCTGCTGGCCTGGCGCGCGCGCCGCATCCTCGATAGCCTTCTTGGGCGCGCGCCATGCGCGAACCCCAAGCATCCTGGCTTCATCAGCCATACATCGATCGAGAACTGGCCCGCCCCCGCAGCCGAAGAAATGGGCAGCGGGATATGACTCGTAGACTTTTGATCATCGGCGGTGGCATCCTAGCAATGATGTCCGCCTCCGCTGCGGCGGAGGCCGGAGGCTTCTCCGAAATCATCGTGACCGAACAACCCCTTGGACCAAGCGGCGCATCGCATTATTCTGGGGGCGTGCATTTCCCCTACGGTTGTCAAGACCGTACCAGGTCGCTCACTCGAAAGAGCGCCGTGGTCTTGGCGGCCATGGCTGGGTCGGCGGTCAGCGGATGGTGCCGGCCTTTAGCGATGCGTGTCGTGGCTGGACCGGGTGAAGCGATTGATCCGGCCCAGTTTACGGAACCCCTGGACCCAGCTGAGCCTGACATAGGCAGTCTCGCGCCGAGCTTCTGCGGACAATGTCCGCCGGAGCGGAACGCACTTAGCATTGCCGTCCCACATGACGTGAGTCCGTCTCCGTGGACCCGCAACTTGACCAGCGCCCGACTGCCCTAATTGGGATGTCCGACCAACCAGTCTTTCCAACAGGAGGCTTTTCGCATGTTGACTGATGCACAAAGAGAAAAGTGGCAGAAAGACGGATACGTCAGGCTCGAAAGGTTCTTCGCTCCAGCGGCTCAGGAAGATATCTCTACTTTTGTCGAAGATATGTCACGCTGGGATGTCAGCGATGATAAATGGCTCATGTGGTTCGAGAAGACGACGGACAATCGAAAGATCATCTCCAAGATCGAGAATTTTCTCGACTTCCATGATCCATTGCGTCGTTTGCTCTTAGAAGATCAGCGCATAAAGTCAGCGGTCGAGGATTTGCTTGGCGAAGATTCGCGCAGGCTCAAGGAGTTGCTGATTTTCCACTACCCCGACAGCGGCGGCTATCTCCCGCATCAGGACATTTATCACATTCCACACAAACTCCCCGACCGGATGGTCCATGCGGTGGTTGCCATAGGCATCGACGACTCCGACCCGGAAAACGGCGGGCTTTTCTTCAGCCCCGGCAACCACAAGAAGGGGGTGTTTCCCATGGATGCCGGTGGGGTGATCGATCCTCAAGTTGCCGAAATGTTCTCCTGGGAACCCGTAGTATGGAAGGCTGGCGACATCTTCATCTTCGACGATTACGCACCGCACTACTCACGACCGAACAAAAGCAACCGTTCGCGGCGGACACTCTACTTGGTGTTCCAGCGTGCTTCAACCGGTGGACCGACCCGCGCTGAATATAACGTGCTTAAGCGCGCCCTGAACCCGCCCGAGGGCAAAGTGGCCGATCTCGACAAACTCAAGCCCCCAAATGGCATTTTCTATCGCGATTGAGCTCACGCAGCCAGGCGGAGGCATGCACACGAAACTGATCGACCGCTCAAAAATGCGCGGAGAGTATGGCGTTCTGATTTGCGGGCTCGCGAAGCATCGACCGCAGCCCGCTACGACGCTTCGGCACGTGGATTGTGGAGGTGGTCGCAGGGCGGTCTTCTATGACGCCTACAGCCCGACTGGCGCCCCCCTCGTCGCCCGCCTGGCGGCTCAGAGCCGCATTATTCTGGCCGGGGCCGCCAACGGGTTGGGCTGCCGCTTCTCTGCGCAACTTGCACAAGAGGCTGTTGCGTTGGCATCGGGAGATGCCACTGTTTCAACTGCTTAGGTTTGTCATGCGGAAATCTACGCTTTCTCGAACGACGCTGTCCCGGGCGTTCGGTATCAACATGGCCACGCTTGGAACGGGAAGCGCCGGCACGGGGTTTTCGTTCGGCAGGGTGGCACCGGGCGTTACATCCGAGCCCCATCGGCACGACGAAATCGAGGCCTTCGTGATCCTGTCAGGATCGGGCAAGGTCAGGACCGACCTGGGGGAAATCTCGGTTGAGGCGGGCGATGTCGTTCTGTTCCACCCTTTTGAAGCGCATGTGCTGCGCAACGACGGAAACGAAGACCTAGATTTCGTCGATGTCTACTGGCGAGACGGCGAGGCCGCCCTTGATGCCGCTGCAAAGACCACGGCTCCACGCGGGCCGATCTTCGTCTTCTCCACGCCGCCAACGCCAAATGGCGATCTGCATCTGGGGCATCTTTCTGGCCCCTATTTCGGCGCCGACGTCTATACTCGTTTCCTGCGCATGAAAGGAGTCGAAGCATATCACCTCACTGGAAGCGATGACAACCAGAGCTACGTCACGATACGCGCCGATGCCGATCAATCGACGCCTGCAAACGTGGCGCGCTACTACGCCGACGAGATTCGCGCCACGCTTGCACTTCTCGATTGTGACGTCCACAGCTTCCAACCCACAATGGGCGATGACGGTTACGGCGAGTTTCAAGCCGCGTGTTTCCGCAGTCTTCTGAGCAGCACGGCGGTAGATCTGCGCCAGAGCCCTGCGCTTTTCGATGCTGTGACAGGCCACTATCTTTACGAGCCGGATGTTAGCGGCCTCTGCCCCGATTGCGGCGGCTCCGCCGGTGGCAATATCTGCGAGGAATGCGGCGCCCCAAACCTTTGCCACGACTTGGGTGCAGCCCGGTCACGGCAGTCTGCCGAGGCGCCGCTGGTCGGCTCCGTCCGCCGCCCGGAACTTGCCTTGGACCGATGCTACGACAATATCGACCGGCATCTAAGGGCGTCGGGCGTCCCGCTACGGATCTTGGATCTCTTTGCGCGCCTACGCCGACGCGGCAACTTTTCAGTGCCCATTACCCACCCCTCGGACTGGGGCCTGCCGGCCGAAGGGTTCCCGGGGCAAGTGATCTGGGTCTGGCCCGAAATGGCCTTCGGTTTTCTTTACAACATCCAGGCGCTCGGCCGCTTGCTGGGTCGCGACTGGAAGGCGGAGATGCCCGGCAACGACTGGCAGATTGTCCATTTCTTCGGCTTCGACAACTCGTTCTACCACGCGCTACTCTACCCCGCTCTTTACGCCGAGGTCTTCTCCCACTGGACGCCACGCATCCACTATCACGTCAACGAGTTCTACCTGCTCGACGGCAAAAAGTTCTCAACCAGCTGCCGCCATGCGGTCTGGGGCAAGGAGGTTCTGAGCCCAAAGACAGTCGACGTCGTGCGCCTCCATTTGGGGCTGACACGCCCGGAAGGTGAGCGGACGGATTTCACGCTGGACGCGCTGCGCCGCACCGAGAACGAGGTGTTCCAAGGGGTTTGGCTGAACTGGCTTGATGCGTTGAACCAGGAAACCAAGCAGGATTTTGCCGGCCGTGTACCCGATGCAGGCGACTGGAGCCCGGTCGACCGCGCCTTCTTTGCTCGGATAGAGATCTATCGCGCGGCGATGGAGCGCGCCTATTCGGACGAAGGCTTCTCGGTCAGGCGCGCGGCCGCTCAGGTCTGCGATTTCGTGCGCGATTGCGTGATCTACCGTCGGGCGCAAGACTATGCGGCGGCGCGACGTTTCTATCCCGCCCGCAATCGGACTTCGCTAGCCCTTCAGACGACGGCCGCTGCGATCCTGGCACCGACACTCGCTCCGCTGATGCCCCGATTCGCCAGAACGCTGGCGCGAGGCATCGATGGCGTCTCAGACGAAACATGGCCCCGGTCCGTCCAGCGCCTTGCGCCCGGGACGCGCTTTGATCTCGGACCCGTGTTGGTGTTCTACGCCAAATCCGGCAATCCTCATCTCGATGAGGAGGAAGCACTATGAGCCCAAAGGTGCACCACTGAGCTATCCCAATCTCGACCAGATCTGCGCGGCAATCAAAGCCGATGATGCCAAATATCTTTACTCGCTGTCACTGGCGACCGAAGCCGCTATCAGACGGTAGAGACCAGATTGGCGGACCTGAACCAACGCATCGTCGACACCCTGGCCCGCGCCTTCGAGGACCGCTCGGCCGATCGCTTCCCAGCCCTTGCTGTTTCGTGCCGCAAATGCCGTGTGGGCTCAACTGCGCTGACCAACCTCTTCGGCATCGCGGGATTTCCGTCCTCCAGCCGGTCAAGACTGTCATGCGGTTCGAGGCGCTTGGTCAACCTGGCGCGCCCTGGATCGTGCGCCAATCACCGCAAATGTCGAATGCGAATGCCTGCCTGCTGTGTATCTTCGATTCTGTCCGAGCCTGTACCGGCGCGGCAGTCGGCCGAAGAACAACTGAGCTACTGACAATCGAAAGGTAGCAGGTTCAAAATTCTGCCCAGAAACCGGATATTGCGCACAAACCGGCGTTCACGATCGTGATGGTGCACAAGCTTCCAACCAGACCCGCGCAACGACAGCCCGTCGCCTGAAGTCGGCGAGGGCCGCCAAATCGCTGGCAAGCGTATCCTCCGTCACATGCACGCCGTCTTCGCCGAAAATGCAGACGCTTGTCTCGTCGAGAGATAAGTCCAGCCAGGGTGCTCCTTCAGGATTGCGTGTTTGCTCGGGTACGGAGCCGCCCCTCAGTTCCCAATCGAGGAGCGATCCTACAATTCACATGTTTGGAGATCGCTCGCTAGGTTACCCGGTCTGTGAACCCTGCAAGCCGAAAATTCAGATGCCGCCCATGCAGAGATATTTCATTTCGAGGTAGTCCTCGAGGCCATGGCGGGATCCCTCCCGCCCGATGCCGGACTGTTTTATCCCACCGAACGGCGCCGCTTCTGAAGACATCCGGCCGGTATTTACCCCGACCATTCCATATTCCAAGGCCTCGGCCACACGCCAGACACGCTTCAGGTTGGAGGCATAAAAGTAGGCCGCGAGGCCGTAGATCGTGTCGTTGGCCTCACGCACGACCTGATCCGCATCTTTGAAGCGAATAATCGGTGCCAGCGGCCCGAATGTCTCTTCTTGCGCGACGGTCATCTCGCTGGAGACACCGGTCAGGACTGTCGGTTGGAAAAACGTGCCATTCGTGCCGATGCGTTTGCCCCCGCATCGAATTGCGCCGCCTTTGGCGACGGCATCGGCAATATGGGATTCGATCTTGGCCAATGCGTGCTTGTCGATGAGCGGTCCGATGTCCACTCCGGGAGCGAAACCATCACCAACTTGAAGTTGGCGAGCCCGTTGCACGAATTTCTCGACGAACTCGTCGTGAACGCCCGACTGGACGTAAAGGCGGTTCGCCGAAACGCAGGTCTGGCCGGCATTGCGGAACTTCGCCTGGACCGCACCGTCAACCGCGGCATCGATATCGGCATCATCGAAGACGATGAAAGGTGCATTGCCGCCGAGCTCAAGGCTGACTTTTTTGATCTGGTCCGAGCACTGGCGCATGAGAAGGCGCCCGATCTCGGTCGACCCGGTGAAGCTGATCTTGCGGACCTTGGGATTGGTACAAAGTTCGCGGCCGACCGCGTCACCTTCGGACGCATAGATCGGGTTGACGACGCCTTCGGGAAAGCCAGCCTGATAAGCGAGGGCGAACATTGCTCCCGCCACGAGCGGCGTCTGTTCAGCGGGCTTGAGGACAATCGTGCAGCCCGCCGCCAAGGCTGGCGAGATTTTGCGCGCCACCATCGAGGCCGGGAATTCCATGGCGTTATCGTGCCAACAACTCCGATGGGCTGCTTGATTACCAGCATTCGGCGGTCCATCGATGGTGCGGAGATCGTCTCGCCATAGACGCGATTGGCCTCCTCGGCGTACCATTGCAGATACGCCGCAGCATGCGATATCTCCGACTTGGCTTCGGCAAGCGGCTTGCCCATCTCCGCGGTGAGAATCGCGGCGAGATCGTCGGCGTGGTCGATGATCAACTGATGCCATCGCCATAGAACGTCGCTGCGCTCACGTGCGGTCAGCCCTGCCCATCCAGGCTGCGCGACATAGGCCTTGTCGATCGCAGCGCATGTCTCCTCGACACCCATGTCGGGTAGTTCTGCCAGCACTTCGCCAGTCGACGGGTTGAGGACCTCGAATGTCCGCTCGCTAATCCGCGTGCCAAGTGCCGGCAGGCGATCAATGGGTCCAAACAGGTCGGGGGATCTCAGGTGACGGATCATCGGCAGGCACAGGGGCAATACCGGATTCCTCCTCAACGCAGCCGGTATATATAGCAGGTGCGGTGTGTACTCCGCGACGTCCGGGTTCCTTATAGGGCCTCGGCCAGACAGCTGATAGACCACGGTACCCGACTGGAAAGGGAGAATACCTGAATACGCTAGAAGATGCCTCGCGGTTCTACTAGTCGAACGATTGAACAACCGACATCGGGCTTCGCCAGCCGCGCGGAGTGGGATGCTGGTGGCCTGCGCCTACAATCTGCGGACCACGAATCGGCGACTCTATCCACTCGAAGAGAGGCTGGCCTGAGGAGGAGCGCACCCCAATAATGACGCCTGAACCGGCAAATGCCTGGCAAGGCCCGCGAAAACCGCTCCTCGCGGCTTTAAACAGATCCCGTTTACCCGGCGAGCGCCCGCAAGATGAGAAAGAGGATGGAGAGGAACAGGGTGGCGAAGGCGCGCCGAGGGAAGACCGGCCGGCGCATTTGCATGGGGATGGAGCTCATGATCAATTCCCCGCCTGTTGCTGCGGCAAAAGATAGCCTGTCGTCGAATGGTCGAGCACCAGATAACGCGCGGCGACCGCCTTGACCTCGTTGGTGGTGACCTTGCGGACGCGGTCCGGCCTCTCGAGCACGTCCTTCACATTGCCACCGGTGGTGAGCGTCCTGCCATAAATGTTGGCGATGTGGTCCAGCTCGTCGTGCGCAAAAATCACCGAGCGGATATAGCGGTCTTTGGCCTTGTCCAGCTCGTCGCTGGTGACGCCATCGTTGGCGATCCGGGCGACTTCGGCAACGGCCGCCGCTTCGAGATCGACGAGCTTTGCATCGCCGCGCGGCGAGCCGGAGATGGTGAAATTGGTGTCGTCTAGCATGGTGCCCTGGAAGGAGGCGCCGGCCGCCGAGGCTATGCCTTGCTTGACGACAAGCTCCTGATATAGCCGGCTGCGGTTACCGCCGCCGAGGATCTCGGCCAGCAGGTCGAGCGCCTCGGCCTCGCCGGGCTCTGCCGTATGATAGGACGGCACCACCCATTGAGTGGAAAAGCTCGGCACCGAAACGCGCGCATCGGTCAGCGTCACTGTGCGCCTGGTGTTCTGCTCCGGCTCGACCGGGCGGTTGCGCGGGGGCAGGTCCGGCCCGCGCACAACCTTGCCATAGGTCTTCTCGGCCAGCGCCTTCACCGTCTCCGGCTCTACGTCCCCGGCCACCACCAGCACGGCGTTGTTCGGTCGGTAGTATTTGTTGTAGATGGTGAATGCGTCGGTTTTCAGCTTCTCCATCTCCTGCATCCAGCCGATGACCGGAATGCGGTAGGGCTGGTTCTGCCGCAACGTCGCGTTGACCTCCTCGTCCAGCAGAGCCTGCGGGTTCGTCTCTCTGCGCCAACGGCGCTCCTCCAGGATCACGTCGCGCTCGGTCTTGATATCATCGTCGTTGAGGATGAGGTTGAACATGCGATCGGCCTCGAAGCCCATCATCTCACCCAACGCCGAGGGCGCCACCGTCTCGACGAAGGTGGTGTAGTCATAGGCGGTGAAGGCGTTATTGTAGCCGCCGATGGCTGAGACGGCTCGGTCGAACTCGCCGGCGGCGTGGTTGGTCGTTGCCTTGAACATCAGATGCTTGAGGAGATGGGCAAGGCCTGATTTGCCGGGTGGCTCGTCGGCGCTGCCGATCTTGTACCAGACCATATGAGTGACGATCGGCGCGCGGTGATCGGGGATGACGACCACTTCCATGCCGTTGTCGAGCAGGAAATCCGTCACCTTGCCGCCGTCGGTGGCGGCCAGAGCCGGAGCGGTCGTCACCAGGGCCAGCGCGGTGGCAATGAACGCGTTGCGCAGCCAGGCGGACGATCGATGGCTCCGGTTGTGGTGGCTGGTCGAAAGGCAAGGTTCGAGGCAAAGTGATTTGTTCCTCATTTTGATGAAGGCGCTGCGTCCCCGTCTCCCCCCGTGGGAGGATCGGCGGGCAGCGCCGAGGCAGATGAATAAGCTCTTCAGGGTGCCAGGCCTTACTCGAGCCTCATCTTTGGATGCACTCAGGAGACCTGCGGCGGTATTTCTTGGTGAGGTGATCATGGGACGGATTCTCCTTGGTCCGCGACGCCTTGCGGATGACCAAGCATGCACCGTGCCAGATCAGAAACCGTTCGAGGCATGTGGACAAACCAGGCTCTGCCATGCTGCGCATCCGACATTGTCGGACATCGGACAGGGCCGAACGCGACGCGCGCGCGGCTGAGGATCTTCTTTGTTCGGAAGACGATTGGGCGCGCTGCCGGGGAGGGGTATAGGATGCGCTTCGAAT
This sequence comes from Mesorhizobium sp. M1334, assembly GCF_040317995.1. Lineage (NCBI taxonomy): Bacteria > Pseudomonadati > Pseudomonadota > Alphaproteobacteria > Hyphomicrobiales > Phyllobacteriaceae > Mesorhizobium > Mesorhizobium sp. M1334. The sequence goes on along the minus strand of NZ_JAMYLM010000036.1, from coordinate 14,668 downwards.
GGCCGCTGCACTGACGGTGAGAATGGAGATGTTGGTCGCCCCAGCGGAACCCTGTCCTCGACAGCCAGACCGGGTCGATGCTGAAGGGCAGAGGCGTGAGCAGCCCAGCCAACTCGAGCGCGAAGCCTGCTCGCGCGCTAGGACGGATCTGATCCAAAAATCGGCGAGTTGGGCGATATCCGCGAGGCGTTGGAAAACGAAGATCGTAGGACTCGGGCGGAAAAAACGATGCGGTCGCGCTTCTGGCCGTAATGCGCCTGCCGCGAGGCCGTTGAGCCTGATGAGTTGCTGCGGGAAAGGAAAGGGGAGTGTTTGCGCGGGACCTTGGTCAAACGTAAAAAACCACCGTCGAGTTCGCCGTGGAGGGGCATGCAGGCACGTTTGTCGCTGGAGGACAGCAGCATGGAAGCAGGCCGCGCTTGCCGTCCTCGCTGGGTACCACACAGGAGAATTTGGCGGTCGCGATCGAATTCATCTGCGTAAATACCGCCTGGCTGTGCTCGGTTGCCGGCGAACAGATTTTGCCTTCTTTGCGGCTGCAAACGCATCCCTGGCGGCGTGGTCCCTTAGGTCAAGAGCATCGGGTGAGTAACAGCCTGATCCTGCTCAATCTTGATGCGCGCCAACCGCCTCGCCGGATTGTGGAACCGCTCGCGGGTAGCTTCTACCACAAACAGCAAGGTCATGAAATCAAGTAGGAAGTCGTCGATCGCTTGGGCGATTGTTTCTGACTTGCCCTTGAACTGGTCCAGCAAAACGCGCGCGTTATCGATCGCTTCCACGCTGGTGGCATCGATCAACCCCTCGACCCTCTTGAAACAATCCAATTCGAAACTCCTCCAAGCGCTTGCCAAGCCGTTATGGACGAAAGTAGCTCCGTGAACTACCCGGCCTTTGACCTGGCGGCACGAGCAGCGGTCGGCCTTACGTCCCGTGCCTCCAAGCACCAGCCATACACGTGGCGCTGAGGAGCGTTGGAAGAATCGGGCGCTTCCGGCCATGTTCGAGCGGTAGTGTAGGACAGTGCTTGCTGGCGACTACGGCCAAAATGGAGTGCGCCAGCTGATCGGGGCTTAACAATTTTTCGCTTTTTGCTGCGCCCAAGTCTCGGCTATGACTCGGGAGGCCTAATGGCCTGCCCACGTTGCAATTGTTAAGGAGGAACACGTATATGCCTACTGGAACGGTAAAGTGGTTCAACAGCACCAAGGGGTTTGGATTTATCCAGCCCGACAATGGCGGTCCGGATGTTTTCGTCCACATTTCCGCTGTCGAACGCGCGGGCCTCTCGACCCTCGCTGACGGCCAGAAGATCAACTATGAGATCGAGCAGGATCGCCGCACCGGCAAATCCTCCGCTGGCAGCCTCAGCAAAGCTGGTTGAAATTTTCTCCTGCGTCTTGGCAAGAGTGGGCGCGTAGGTCCCGAGCTCCTCACGGCCGCTCGATAGGAGCGAGCAAAAACTGAGGGCAGCAGATTGCTGCAGGCGTCGCGAATGCCTCATGAAACAAAGTTGTTTGAAAGGAAGGCGGGGTTGGCCCCGCCTTTTTATATGACGCGCAGATTAAGCCGATGTCTGCAACGCTCCAGAACGAATCTCGATTGCCGAAATCAAGCCGCGACCTTCTTGCGGGTTCGCTTCGTCGGCGCCGGCTCCGGCGCTTCCGGCGCTTTCGGTTTGCGGCCGAGCCCCATTGTCTTGGCCAATGACGAGCGCGCCGCGGCGTAGTTCGGCGCGACCATGGGATAATCCGCCGACAGGCCCCATTTGGCCCGATATCCATCCGGCGTCAGCCCATAGTGGGTCGACAGATGGCGCTTTAGCGATTTGAATTTCTTCCCGTCCTCAAGGGAGATGATGTAGTCCGGTGTCACCGACTTCCTGATCGGGACTGCAGGCGTAAGGGCAACCGGCTCTTTTGCAGAGACACCTTCCGCCGTCCCTTTCAGAGCCGCGTGCACTTGGCCGATGAGGGCAGGGAGATCCCCCACCGGGATCGGATTGTTGGAGACATAGGCTGAGACGACATCGGCCGTGAGCTCGATGAGGGTGTTGATGTTTTTTTCGGCTTCTTCTGTCATGAAACTCTCCAGGCGGCGTGAAACACAGTCGGCGAAGCGTCGCTTCATAGTGGCGGTCTCCGCTGAAAGCAACCAAGGTCTCGACAGGATTATTGCGATGCTCGTCCAGCGAGATCTATGGCGCAGTATCGCGCCGTCATGACCGTTGATGCGTAACGTTGTTGGCGACCTGCCGCGGTGCTTGCGCATTTTCAGGCGCGTCTCGGCCGTAAGCTTTGCGCCAAAATGACCAGTAATCTCGAAACGAAGCGGGCTATTCCTGTTTCGCCATTCTCTTTTTGGCTGTGAAATCGGTGGCAGAGCAGTGGCCGCTTCCTGGTGGCGCGTGGAGGAACTATCAAGCGTTGATTCCCAATGGTCGAAACGATGTAGATTCATCCGGTGAGCCGCTCTCGCAGCAGGATGTTAGGGATTGGACCCCTGGTAAACCGAGCACATCACGCCGCTGCTTTGCTATTGAACCGCTATCGCTGTGACAACACATTCCGCAATGGTGGGCGGGTGTAGAGGAGGCGCCTTACGCAAACTAGCGGTTCAGCAGGTCGGGAGGAACGAATGAGCTCAGGGACTTTCAGCAGCCCACTTTTCGTAAGGCGTGCAGCGTACATCGTGCAAGAGATTGCCAGTCCTGCGGATGCTATCGATTTTCTCAACGAACGGCCAGAAGATCGCAGAGACCGGATCTACGAAGCCGCCCTCAGGGCGTGCTTTGATGCATATAAAGGACGAATACTTGCGAGCGCAGCGCGCTATACTTTTTTCCGCTTTGGGGAACAGGTGGCCATATTGAAAGATGCAACCTCCGCGATGCAATGGCTCGCTGCCTGCATGTCGGGCGGTGGAAAGCGCAAGTATAGGCGTCGCAGTCGTATGTGAGGCTGGAGCGGGTACGCCGACGAGGGTATTGTATCGAGATTTCGCCGGCATCTGGAGCGTACTATAGAGAACAAACAATATTTTGCGCCCTACGGCGATGTTAATCATCTTGTTGTATTTTAAATCAGCTTATCGCGACAGGACTGCAACGCTTCCGATGTGAAAATCACTGCGTGGGACTTGGTTCTCTCAAATTCATGATGGTAAATTGCCCTGTAATTATTGCAAAGCAGTTGTCCCATTGAAGCAAGGTGATAACGAAGCCAAAATTGTGCTCCATCGTCTGCCAATATTCGCTCGATGGAGGCTATAGGCCTCACAAGCCAATCAAAACAGCTACTCGGCGCCTTTGAAATTCGTTTAATCCTCCACAGTCGAAATAAGATCGTCCCGCAAAGGTGCTACAAGACACTATCGCGGATCGATTTGGGCCCACGTCGATCTGGCGAAGGCAGGCGGAAGTCGAGCAGGACCTGCTGCGGAACAGATAACCGGCCCCAAACCGAATCGGACACGGTGGCCCCGATTTCTTCATAGTTGAAGGCGCAGAGAGAACCGAAGCACGGCTCCGGGCTCCGGGCTCCGGCGCCGCCGCTTGCCGAGCAGCGATCCTCCGCCTCCCTGAAATCCAATCGAGAAGAGCGTTCAATTCCGGGACGGTCCAAGCTCTGCCGCGAAAACAGATGTCAGACCACCCGGTCCTCTCCCGCAACTGATCTAGCGCAGGGCGTTCATGAGCTGCATATCCCAGAGTGGCTGCGTGCACGACGCAGCGAGATCATTTATGAAAATCCTATTCAGTACGATGGCTGTCCCCTTGCTGACAGCCACCGCTTTTGCTGCGGATTCGATCCCCGCAGACCTCAGAGAAACGGCACTGGCCACTTTCAAGGCTTTGCCACCCACCACGCGGGCAGTCGCCAATAACCCGATCACCCCGGAGAAGATCGCTCTCGGCAAGGCACTGTTCTTCGATCCACGCGTCTCGGCGTCAGGCGTCTTGTCGTGCAACTCGTGCCACAACTTGGCCACCGGCGGCGACGACAATCATGAAACCTCGATCGGCCATGGTTGGCAGAAGGGACAGCGCAACGCGCCGACTGTACTGAACGCTGTCTTCAACATCGCCCAGTTCTGGGATGGTCGTGCCGCAGACCTGAAGGCTCAGGCGAAGGGACCGGTCCAAGCCGGCATCGAAATGGCCAATACACCGGGCCAAGTCATCGCCACGCTCAAGTCCATGCCGCAATATGTCGAGTGGTTCGATGCAGCTTTTCCGGCTGAAGCCGATCGGGTCACCTTCGACAACCTCGCCAAGGCAATCGAAGCCTTCGAGGCGACACTGGTCACGCCGGCCCCCTTCGACAGTTTCCTGAATGGCGATGACGCCGCCATGACTTCCGAACAGAAACAGGGCCTGGCGCTTTTCATGGACAAAGGCTGCTCGTCCTGCCATGGCGGTATCAACGTTGGTGGGCAAGCCTATTACCCATTCGGCCTCGTGGAACAGCCCAGCGCCGAGGTCCTGCCGGAAAAAGACAAGGGCCGATTTGCGGTCACCAATGCAGCCGACGATTCCTATGTTTTCCGCGTGGCGCCGCTGCGCAACGTTGCACTCACCGCGCCATACTTTCATTCGGGCAAGGTTTGGGATCTGAAACAGGCCGTTGCCATCATGGGAACCACCCAGCTTGGCGTGGTACTGGCGGACGAAGAAGTCGACCTGCTTGTTGCCTTCCTCAACTCGCTGACCGGAAAGGCACCCGAGGTCGCCTATCCCATCTTACCCGCCGAAACGGCGACAACACCCCGGCCTATAACGCAGATCTTAGGAAAATAAACGGCCAGCTAACTGCGGAACATCGCAATTGACAATGATTGCGACTTTTACTGGACGAGACGAGTCGCGACGTCCATGAGAACGCAAATGGCTCGTTTCCAAAGTGCAGACACTGCTTCCGTCACCAGCTCGTTGCGATGGAATCATGTTTGGGATCTGGCGTGCGACATGCCAAGGAAGGCGTCTGACGCATGAGGCTCGCGCGCTGTCGATACCGCGCGGCGGCCGGCCATCGCGCTGGCGGCCGAATTGCCGCGCGCCGAAGTGATCGGCCCCCTTAGGGCGAAGGGGCAGCCACTCCGTCCTCCATGTCCAGCGATTCTTCGACTGCTTCCGGATTCCGGGCGATGGTCCAAAGGAGAGTATTCGCCGCTGCATCCGGTTTCGAGCGACCTTGCTCCCAGTTTCGAAGCGTTGCCAGATCGAGGCCATACCTCACGGAGAATGCCTCCTGAGAGAGCTTCGTGCGATCCCGGACTTCGCGAACACTTATCGGCCGCGGCGCATGAACCTTCGCGATCACGCCTGCGGACGACAGTTCATTCTTCAGTGCCAATAGGTCGTCGACGCAAGGAACCGTCACGAACGCCTTGCTGTGATCGACCATCTCCGTGAGTATCGCGTGGGCCGTCCTGAGCGGCAGCTGTCTCTTAACGGGAATCCGGGCGGCCTCAGGAGTATTCGCGCCGTGAAGAAAACTGAGGCTCAGTCGGACGGGAGAGCCTGACGACACCGGGACGACGTCCCGGGTTCGCACCCGTTGTCCGTACCGCTCCATGAATTTCGATGTAGTCGACATTAAGCTTCTCCGCGATCACTCGACCGAGCTTGCGCAATTTGGACCATCCCCACTGGAGGCATCGCGATAAAAGTACGCCAAACAACGCTAAGGGAGAACAAGCAGTGATCTGATTTCGTTCGACGCTCGTTTTCGAGAGCCGTTCTGGGTCGTTCGCAATCAACTGTGTAGGCCAGCGGAGCGAGCAAGGAGCGCCAGATCCGGACAGGGCTGAGTGGGGTGTTTCTCCGAAAGATGGGGCCATGCCCTAAGGAACACGAGATGTAGTGGACTCGTCGATTCGCGCGGTTTCGATTCGCGCACCCGGGCACAACGCTTGGATAAGTCCCATCAAATGCTCTCCGGTGGCCGTCATCTGTTTAGCTGACATTGGGCCGAGGGCTTCCAGCACGAGCCACATGGCGCGGGTATCGACCGTGACCATGGTGCGCCGCCCCTGCCGCCAGTTCCAGCGGCGGCACGTGACACCGGCATCATCGCACCAGATGACTTCGCCCGGTTCAGGATGCTCGGTTAGCATTTCACCTTGCTGGATCGTGTCGAATGGCTCCGCTCCCTTCGCAATTAAAAGTCTCGGGACCCCCTGGTAGAGATCGAGATCCTCCCCGCCAATCGGAACGCCATACAACACGCTGACGGCATTGTAGGCATCAACCAGTGGGGATATCCGCGGGAGAGAGCCATCTTTCCGCACCCGCTTGAGAAGCGCGGCGGCCGAGCACGGCGTTCGATTGGCCTTTGTGCCGAAAGCCTCGTAGGCAACGGCCCACGCCGCAAGATGCGCGTCCCTTTGGGCGTCATCGCGAAGCGCCGCCTGTTCCGCCGCCGCAATCGTGTCGTTCAACGCCTGTGCATCCGGCACGTCGATTTCAGCGTTCCGCACCGCAATGCTGATCAGATGAAAATCCGGGTAGCGGGCCTTGATCTCGGGGTCAATCAATGGCGTGAAAGACATGGGATGCTCTTTTCTCATCTCTTTTCTCATGGGGAGGCTTTGCGCTGCCGGTCGTTCGGGAAATGTTTGAAGAAAGGTGCTTGTCGAGCGTCCAGATCTTCTGGCATCGGCATAGTGCATGCCGCACCATGCGCTGGATAATTCCATCATTCGGCCGTGGACAAGGCCTGGTAGAGATCGTCGATTATGTCTTGCGGGTGCTCGAGCCCGCTCGGCCGGCAATAAGCTGCGCCTCCGCTAGCTCCTCCATTTCATAGGAGGCAGCAGGCGCGATATGGATGTGAAGCAGCTTTCCTTGCCAGGTCATGCATCGCTCTCGGAAATTTGTCTCGCACGAAAATCTGCCGCCAAACTGGCCTGATCAACAGCACCAGTTGCATGGCGTATTCCCAGTCCAGTTGGCTTTGCAACGAAATGCGGTTCAGCCCAAGGGTCGGTTTCCTCGCCAGCACGCCACGTCCCCGCCGTTTTAGCCACCGTGTCCCGGCAACGCGTCTTGCACCTGCTTGACAACCGCTCGCAGGATCTCAACGCCCTTCTCGATCTGCCGAATGCTCAAGGCGGCATAGCCCATGACAAGCCCGACGCGATCGATGTGGCCTTCGTCCGATTGCCGCTCGTAAAGGGGCGAGATCAGGTGCAGCCCCAGGCCCGCCCCTCGGGCGGCTTCGACCAGGGTCGTTTCCTGCGACCGCGGCAGGTCGTTGAACCAAACGGCGACGTGCAGTCCGGCATCTGCTCCCTGGACAGCGATGCGATCTCCGAAGCTGCGCCGCAAGGCGCCCAACAACGTCTCCCGACGCTCGCCGTTCAGCCTGCGCACACGCCGCACATGGCTTTCGTAGCCGCCACTCTCGATCAAACAGGCCAGAGCCTCCTGTTCAGCCACCGGCGAATGCCGGTCCGCGAATTGTTTGGCGGTAGCGAAGACCTCCTGCAATTCCGTCGGGACGACGAGATAGCCGATACGCAGCATCGGCGAGAGCGTTTTGGAGATCGTGCCGAGGTAGATGACAGCCCCGTGGTCCTCGAGACTGTGCAGCGGAGGGACCGGATTGATATCGTAGCGATATTCGCTGTCGTAGTCGTCCTCGATCACATAGGCGTTGTTGTGCCGCGCCCATTCCAGAAGCTGATGGCGGCGCGCGATCGGCATGACGCCGCCCAGCGGAAACTGATGCGATGGCGTGACATAGGCCAGTCGTGCCCCGATCCCCGCCAGCAACTCCGTCTTCATCCCGTCCTCGTCGACGGTGACCGGAACGGGCGAGGCACCCGTACTGGCAAAGACCTGACGCGCCATTCTATAGCACGGGTCCTCGATGACGAAGCGGTCGGCGGGATCGAGAAGCAGGCGAGCGCACAGATCTAGGCCCTGCTGCGAACCGTTGACGATGATGATCTGCTCGAGGTCGCAGCTCAGGGTTCGGGCGCGCCAGAGATAGCCCTGGAGCGCCTGGCGCAGCCGGCGCGAGCCGCGAGGATCGTCATAGGCAAGACGCAACGGGCGCTGCCCCATCGCCTCGTTCATCGCACGTTTCCAGACCAATGCGGGGAAGTCTGACGGCGCCAGGTCGCCATAGCGGAAATCGACCTTCAGTCCAGTCGGCAGATAATCCGGCCAGGGCGGCGTGACGCGCAGTCGTTCGCCATAGGCGGACAGATGAACCGGGCCGACTCGTTTCGCGACAGTGCGGCTCGTCTCAGGACCGATCAGCGAGGATGCAACGCGAGGTCGTGCGCCTTGACGGACTTCGATGAAACCTTCCGCGGTCAGTTGCTCATAGGCGACCGTCACCGTCGTTCGCGAAACCCCAAGGTTATTTGCGAGGCCTCGGGAGGACGGCAGCTGACTACCGGTTTCATAGACGCCGCCGAGGATTTGCTCGCGAAGAGCCTCGTAGATCTGGCGTGCACCCATCGCGTGCGTGCGACCTGCAGAACCGGCACTTGAAGACTGGACCATTTCATTCATCGCCAACTGGATATTTCACATTGGCCAGTTTGCCGTCAATCTTTCGGAAACCCAAGCAAGATCTTAGAGGCCGAATGACCCGCTCCTATCAATCGGAAACCGATGCTCTCACGCGGTCGCTCAACGACACCGGTCCCGGATTCGCCACTCGGGCGATCCATCATGGCTACGATCCCGCCGGCTTTTCCAATGCCGTTCAGCCGCCAGTCTTCTTGACCTCGACCTATGGATTCGAAAGCGTGGCAGCGAACGAGGCCGCCGCCGCGCTTGGCGGAAGGCTCTATGCGCGCGAATACAATCCGACGACGGAGATCCTCGAGCAACGGCTCGCCAATCTGGAAGGAGCCGAGGCAGGTCTGGTCGTTGCCTCGGGGATGGCGGCTTTCGGGACGCTGATCCTGTCGCTCCTGTCCCAAGGCGATGAACTCATCGTCCACAGGACGCTTTATGCGAACACGCTTGCCATGGTCGAACAGGCGGTCCCCCGCTTCGGCATCAAGGTCGTCGCCGTCGACCTGTCCGATCCTCACAATCTCGATGCCGCGATCACCGAGCGGACCCGGCTTGTTTTCTTCGAGACGCCGGTGAATCCGCTGAGCCGCATCCTCGACATCGCTGCCATTGCCGAGCGCGCCCACGCGCGCGGTGTAAAGATTGCAGTCGACAGCACCTTCGCCTCCCCCGCGCTCCAGCGGCCGCTCGAACATGGGGCAGACCTCGTGCTCCACTCGCTGACCAAATACATCAATGGGCACGGCGATGCCCTTGGCGGGGCGATTCTCGGCGACGCGCAAACGCTCCGCACGCTGCACGAAACGGGGCTGCGCTACATCACCGGCGCAGCGCTCTCGCCCATGTCAGCCTTCCTGATCCTGCGCGGTCTGAAGACGCTCACGCTGCGCATGGAACGGCACAGCGCCACTGCCCTTGCGGTGGCTCAGGCGCTCGAGGCGCACCCGGCGGTGGCATGGGTGAGTTATCCCTTCCTCGACTCGCACCCTGATCAGGTGACGGCGCAAAAGCAGATGTCCCAAGGGTCGGGCATGTTGGCCTTTGGCCTCCACGCTGGGTTCGAGGGCGCGCGGCGGATGATGGACCGGCTCAACCTGATCACCCGGGCTGTCAGCCTCGGCGATGCCGACAGCCTCATCTATCATCCGGCAAGCCTGACCCGTGCTCGTCAGCCGATCCGCAAGGATGCGCATCTGGCCGATGGAGTCGGCGAGGACCTCATGCGTCTCTCGGTGGGTCTTGAAGACGTCGATGACCTAATCGCCGACCTGCGGCGGGCTCTGGACGCCTTGTGATGACCTGTCGTCCGGCCAGTCCTGCGCTCACGCACAAACCTGGAGCCTTGCCATGGCATTCCTGAGCGGTCTTTCCGCGTTTCCCATCACGCCCGCCGATCGTGACGGCCGCGTCGATACCGTTGCTCTGCGCAGGCTGATTACTCGGCTTGGCGCCGCTCAGGTCGACTCCATCGGTCTTCTCGGCAGCACCGGCACCTACATGTATCTGACGCGCGAGGAACGGCGACGGGCGCTCGCCGAGACCTTGGACGAAACCGGGGGACAAATGCCGGTCGTGGTGGGTGTGGGCGCGCTGCGCACCGACGAAGCAGTGAGGCTCGCGCAGGACGCTAAGGCCCTTGGGGCTGCCGCGGGGTTGCTTGCCGCCGCCTCTTACACCCCGCTCACTGATGACGAGGTGTTCGAACATTTCTCCACGGTGGCGCGCGAAAGTGGCCTTCCGATCGTCATCTACGACAATCCAGGAACGACGCATTTCCGTTTCACCCCAGCACTCGTCAGCCGCCTGGCAAAGGTGCGGGGGATCGTCGCTATCAAGAATCCGACAGACAAGGGCGATGCGATCAAGAGCCATCTGGCCGACCAGAGGCGCACTGTGCCGGAAGGGTTCTCGATCGGCTACAGCGGCGACTGGAACGCCGCAGAGGCCATGATCGCCGGCGCCGACACATGGTACAGCGTCCTCGCCGGCATCCTGCCCGAGGTCTGCGTGAAGATCGTCACGGCGGCGCAACAGGGCGATGCGGCCGAAGCGCGACGGATCGATGCCACGCTTGCGCCGCTCTGGAGCCTCTTCAAGGAGTTCTCGAGCCTTCGCGTCGTCTATGCACTTGCCGAATTGCTCGAGATTTGCCGTGCCAACCCCCCGCGTCCCATCCTGCCTCTGCCCTCAGCAGCGAAGCGCCAGATCGCCGCCGCGTTGGAACGCTTGCCATCGGATGTCAACCGGTGAATAGCGAACCCGGCGGCCAGTGAAAGGAACTATCATGTATGTACCCGCGCATTTCGATGAACCGAGCCGAGAAGTCCTCTACGAACTGATCGAGAACAGTGCACTTGGCATGCTGATAACCCATGGCCGGAGCGGTCTCGACGCCAATCACATCCCCTTCGAACTCGACACGTCACAGGGAGAAAACGGTACCCTTTACTCCTGCGCGATTAATACACGTGCCGAAGGAAAGTGCACATTCTCACTCGAGTGACTTATTTCAAAGGATGTGATCGCGTTTTGGCACATTCACAGCCGACATGCGGCAGCCGGTAACTCACCACATGGTGAGCAACCAGGAAACCTTCCGGCCTACACTTTCTCCCGGAGCGCGCGTGCTGCAGCAACCATGTTCATGAGGGCAGGGCGGACCTCCTCCCACTTGCGGGTTTTGAGGCCACAGTCCGGGTTTACCCACAGTTGGGCATCGGACAGTCGCTCGCGGGCAAGCATGACGAGATCCGAAATCTCGCCGACTTCCGGGACCCGTGGTGAGTGAATGTCGTAGACTCCGGGCCCGATTTCATTCGGATATTTGGAGCTCGTGAAGGCGTCCAGCAGTTCCATTTTCGAGCGCGACGTCTCAATCGAAATGACATCCGCATCCATTTCAGCGATCGCGTCGATGATCTCGTTGAACTCCGAATAGCACATGTGGGTATGGATTTGAGTCGCGTCCTTTACACCCGTTGAAGCGATCCGGAAGCATTCGACAGCCCAGTCGAGATAGTCGTTCCAATCAGACTGGCGCAGTGGCAATCCTTCGCGAAACGCGGCCTCATCGATCTGGATCATCCTTGCGCCGGACCATTCGAGATCCGTCACTTCGTCGCGGATGGCGAGCGCGATCTGGCGGCATGCTTCGGAGCGGGGTACGTCGTCGCGAACAAATGACCAGTTGAGAATGGTCACTGGGCCTGTGAGCATTCCCTTCACAGGGTTTTCCGTAAGCGACTGGGCGAACTGCCACCAGCGCAGCGTCATCGGATTGGGCCTCGATACGTCGCCGAAGATGATGGGGGGGCGCACGTAACGCGACCCATAGCTCTGCACCCAGGCATGCTGGGTGAAGGCGAAGCCGGACAGCTGCTCGCCGAAATGCTGTACCATGTCGTTTCGTTCGAACTCACCGTGCACCAGCACGTCCAGCCCGATCTCTTCCTGCCAGCGAATTGCAGCCTCGATCTCCTTCTTCAGGAAGGTCTCGTAGTCGACATAGCTCAGCTGGCCCTTCGCATGAGCGGCCCGCGCCCTGCGTACCTGCGGCGTCTGCGGGAAGGACCCGATGGTCGTCGTCGGGAACGGCGGCAGCCCGAGCGTGCCGGCCTGGACTCTGGAGCGCTCGGCAAAAGCGCTCTCTCGTCGCTTCATGCTGTCGTCAATGCTGGCGATCCGCCCCTCAACCAGCGGGTCATGGATCTTCGTGGATGTCACGCGAGTGGCGGCAGCCTCGGCAGACGCTTTCAACGCGCCTGCCACCGCATCCCTGCCTTGGGACAGGGCCCGGGCAAGCAACACCAACTCGTCGGTCTTCTGGGCCGCGAAGGCGAGCCACGACCTGATGTCCGCGTCGAGTTCCGTCTCCATGCGGAGGTCGATCGGCACATGCAGCATCGAGCAAGAAGGCGCGATCTCGACGCGGTCCAAGGGCCAGCCGGCGACGATCGGTTTGATGCGGTCGAGAATGGCGGGCAGGTTCGCACGCCAGACGTTGCGGCCATCGATCAAGCCAAGCGAGAGCACCAGATCCTTCGGTGCGAGCCGACCCACCGTTTCCAGCTGCTCGGGAGCGCGCACGAGATCAATATGCAGCCCGGCCAGGGGCAGAGAAACCGCGGTTTCGAGATTGTCTCCCAGCGGCCCGAAATAGGTAGCCAGCATGATCTTCAGCTCGGGCGCGGCTTTCGACAGCTGGCCATAGGCGAATTCGAACGCAGCTCGTTCGTTCGGGTTCAGATCGAGGACAAGCGCTGGCTCATCGATCTGCACCCAATCGGCGCCCGACAGCTTCAAGCTCCGCAGGAGTTGCTCGTAGACGGGCAGAAGCCGTGGTAGGAGCGCGATGGGATCGAAGCCTTCGGCAGGCGATTTAGCCAGCTTGAGGAAGGTGACCGGTCCAAGGATGACTGGGCGTGTGTGAATGCCGAGGGCTTTAGCCTCGAGGTAGTAATCAACCGGCTTCGTCGACGAAAGAGCGAACGTCTGATCATCGTCTAGTTCCGGCACAATGTAGTGATAGTTGGTGTCAAACCACTTGGTCATTTCCATCGCGGCTACGCCAGGCCGATGAGCCGCATGCTGGTGACCACCGTGCCCACAATCCTCCGTCTGACCTTGGTTGCCGCGCGCCATAGCGAAGTAGATGTCGAGTGGGACCTCGCCGCCATTCCAGCCGTAACGGGACGGAAGGGCGCCGACCATGGCTGCGGTGTCGAGCACATGGTCGTAAAGCGAGAAGTCGTTCGACGGGATTTTCGACACGCCGCGATCGCGTTGCTCCTCCCAGCTAGCGGCACGGAGCGCCTTCGCCGTCGTGAGAAGGTCGGCAGCGGACGATTTTCCGGACCAGTAGCTTTCAAGCGCGAATTTCAGTTCTCGCCGACGACCGAAGCGGGGCACGCCGAGCGTTGCTACAGGAATTTGCTGAGAGACAGTCATGCCAGACCCCGATGGTTGGGGCGTCGGTGACAAGGAAGGCGCTAGCAGGCCGGCACGAACGCCAGGCTGCAGCGGCCACCGAGACACCCCGCCCGTGGACGTAATTCGCCGTGGCAGGTCTCCTGGCTCGCGGGGTCATAGCCTCTACCCGTCTTCCCAAGGCTATTCGCCTCAGTGACATGAGTGGGGTTGGCTCGCCGCTAACAGTTGCGGGGGCAGCGCCGGCATCGCACCGGCTTCCCTCTTAGCTCCGCTGCGGCAGCGCCGTACGGAGAACCACGACGCGGGAGACAATTACAGCAGTTAGCTTCTCTGTCAACGCCGCATAAAGAAATGTTTATGTCGTTATGTTAAATTTCCGTTGGCATGTTCCAAAGGTCGCCTCGAAAGCGAAAACTGTGGAAGCCTTGAGCGGCCGGTAAATCAAAGCAATGACGCACGGCGCCCTTGTCCAGGAGGATAGGAGTTCGTCGGCTGCCGGCAGCAAACATACCGGCAAGCGCCGTGGTGCTGCTTAGCGCATCATGCGAACCACCTCGGCGTCGAACTTCGGCTCCGAGGTTCCGACCGCTTCGTTGGTGATCTGCTCGCGACCATATTCGGCTCAATGGCGAGGCTGTTGCCCATGTGGAAGCTGTTGGCCGTGATGCCCTCGGTGATATGACTGTCGATGCCGGCTCAATACTCCCCAGAAGTGCCGTTTGAATCTTCCCCAGTTTAGCGCTGTCGCCGGTCTTCCGGAGCGCGCTCCGGGGAGACCGGCGGCGCGTGATCGTTGATGCTTCTCCTGATGGTCGGGAGAGGGATTTCGGTGATCAAGATCGGGGAGATGATGATGATACTGGATTTGCATCGGCAGGGCCTGTCGGTGTCGGCGATCGCCAGGGAGAGCGGGATCGACCCGCAAGACGGTGCGCAAATACATTGCGCGCGGGCTCGAGGCTCCGGCCTACGGACCGCGCAAGCCGCGTCAGGCGGTGATCGATCCCTTCACAGCCTATCTTCGCGAACGGGTCACGCGATATCCCGGGCTCACCGGCAGCCGGCTTTTCCGCGAACTGAAGGACCTCGGCTATGGCGGCGGCTACACGGCCGTTACCGACTTCCTGCGCGACGTCCGTCCTGCCGCGGCGGAGCGTGGATACGAGGTTCGCTTCGAGACCCCGCCCGGCGAGCAGGCGC
>NZ_JAMYLM010000035.1:0-38310 GCF_040317995.1 Mesorhizobium sp. M1334 | reverse complement strand
GCGCGCTAGTGGGCCATCACGCGGGGGCGTAAGAATCTGCCCCCCGCGGGGCCCCGTTCGGTAACCCCCACCCATCCGGGGGGCCCGGCCCCCCCACACCCCCACTCCGTTCCGCTTCGCGGACGGATATGCTCGCTCCCTCGCTCATGCGGCACAATCTAGTGTTGAGCCACATTGCTTTTGAGATTGAAGGATGCGGCCGATCGCCGTCGCATAGCGGCTGATCTCGGCGTCGATCTGGCTTGGGGTAAAGCCTCGGCGTTCGAGCTTCTTCCGCGCCTGTGCAACATGCAGCGGCCAGTAGCGCTGTCCGGTGGACGCGAGACGAGCCGATCAACGGGCTCGCCGCTGCGCGCTCCATTACAAAGCCCCACTGGCACTGGCGCGCTTCCTCCCCATCCCACGCGGCGACATATTGAAGCTGCCCCGCATGGCATACTGTGGCCGCTGCCTGTCGTTCCAGGCACGTCCGAACGGCAAGCAAATGAAGCTTCCCAGCGCTCGGCGAAGCTGAAGTGGATTCTCGACGAGGCGCTGATCGCGGCCGCTGGCGCTCCGCATTGAGCCTCGTGTCTCACCACCACCACAGTCACAAGGAACGCGACGGCCTCTCCGCTCGTTGATTGCTTTTCGAATCGAGCCGCCGTCATGCCCTCGGCGGGGGCGGTGATTGCATGCCGGCCAACGAACCTCTCAACAGCCTCGACATGAAGCAAGCGCTTTGGATGGCGAGGCCTTGCGCCGCGCCGCCTTGGAAATAAACCGCGCTCAGCCTTGTGCAAGGCCTTGGCGTACCGTGGCGTGCGATTCAGAGAAGTCGTCTCGCTCTCTTCCTGGGCATCGTGCACGATAGCATTGCGCCGGCAGATTTCTTTCTTGATCCGGCCTGCTACCGAAGAGTATGTCGGCGGAAAGTGCCTCCGCGAAGAGAGCGAATTCGTGAACTTGAAGTTCTGCGCCAAAACTATGACAATGATCGGTTCTTGCGCCACCGGATGAGCGAGGTTCAGGCGGCCGACCTGCTGGCGCAATGGGCGTCATCTACGTCATCGCCCAAAACAAGTTCCTGCCCATGTCGAATTCCGCTGTGACGAGCGCGGTCAGCGACGAAACGTCTACAATGCTCTCGACGATGTGGTGCGCCAGGAACTGGAGAGCGAACATGGGATCGTCATAGGGCTTCGTTCGCTAGAGCTTCGGGTGCAGGGTTGGCGTCGGGAGTTGAGGGCCCAGAAGCGCGCGACGGTTCGGTTTGAGACGGCGCCGGGACATCAGATGCAGATCGGCTTTGGCGACACGCGGGCGTGGATCGGCGGCGAGCGTGTTCGGGTGCACCTGTTTGTAGCAACGCTGGGTTACTCGCGTCGGCTGCATATCCCTCCCTCGCTTCGGGAGCGCCAGGCGGACTGGTTCGAGGGGGTGGAAGGAGCCTTCCTTAGCTTCGGCGGGGTTCCAAGGGAAGTACTGTTCGACAACCCGAAGGCGCTGGTCGAACATCACGATGCGACGACGCGGGAGGTGCGGTTCAACATGCGGCTGCACGCCTTTGGCCGCTACTGGGATTTACGGCGCGGGCTTGTGCGCCCTACAGGGCGCGTATGAAGGGGAAGGACGAACGCGAGGTCGGCTACGTCAAGCGCAATGCGATTGCTGGCCGCCGGTCGAGAACTGGGCGGCGTTCGAGGCGCATCTGGACCGGTGGACGCGCGGGATTGCCGATCAGCGTGTGCATGGCACGACCGGCGCGGCTCCTGCGGAGCGCCTTGCCGAAGAGGCTGGGGCGCTTCGCCCTCTGGGGGACGGGCGCCGTTTGGGCAGCTGCGGGATCTCGTGCGCAAGGTCCAGGCGGACTGCGCGATCGACCTGGACACGAACAGTTACCCGGTTTCCTCGCGGCTGATCGGGGAGAGCGTCCAAGTCGTGGTGTTGGGCGGCCGCGTTATCGTGCGTCACGCGGGCGAGGTGGTGGCGGATCATGCCTTGTGCGGGGGACGTCGCCAACGGATTGTCGAGCGCGCGCATCTTGCCGGCCGGCTCGGCGCTGCTGCGCCGGTACAATTGGCGGAGATCGTTGCACCTTCCGCTCTGTTGCGGCCACTGGCCGAATATGAGGCGCTGGTGGGAGGCAGCTGGGGTTTACGGCGGTCGATCACGAGATGTTGGTAATGCTCGACCGGCTGAAGCTGACCGCGATCCTTGATCGCCTGCTTCATCATTCGACAGTGATCACCATCCACGGTAACAGCTACCGGCTTCGCGAAAAGCGTCGTTCCGGCCTATTGCAGGACGCCGGAACGACGCTCGAGACCAACGAAACAGCAAAACAATGAGGGGGTCAGTTCTTGGTTTCGTCCAAGGGGTCAAATCCTCACTTCGCTTGACAGCCCCTCGCATGGCGCAAAGCGATGCACAATCCCACTCACGCTAACGAAATTGGTTAGGCCTTGCCTGTGACATGGGGCAGCCCAAACGCGCCGCACTGCGTGGATCAAGAGGGGCACGGGGGGCGCCGCGCGAGCCAGTTATCCGATCCCCCGCTCAGAAATTTCTACCAACATTCCTGACGGTTACGGCTCAGCATTGTACGGTTCTTACATCCTGTTGATGTCGGTCAGGGAGAGAGTACTGTCGTCTCTTCGGCGTGCCCCTTGGGGATGGTCGGATGAGTGTCGTTCAAATTATCAATCCAACTCTACATGAGGCTATTGCTGCACTCCTGAACGGGGCGGCTCGCGGAGACATTGTCTCGATCAAGGCTGCAATAGAACGAGTCCGTGTGACTGCGCCTAATCTGTGGGCATCTGACGAAGAGCTAACTGAGGCTATCCTTGAGGTAGCTTCCGCCACTGGCCTGTTCGTGTGCTTCGACGGCCGGGAGTAGTTCTCAGCTCCGCGCCTCATTAATCCGCCTAACGTTCCCGCCCAGCATTCCAGGAATTTTGCTCATTGTGACCCCGCAAGAGCGGGCGCGCCGTCCTGCCCGATCTCCGTGAATAGACAAGGAACAAATCTTCTCGCCAGAAGGTTCTATCCTGTTCGTATGCAGGATCGACCATGGTTGAGGTCGACAGAAGGAAACAGAAGGTTATTGCCGACCTTGTACGACGGTGGGTCACGTCAGAAGCCGTCCGCAACTACCTTCGCAGAGCGCTAAATCTTCCGGTAGAACAGGAGCTGCCGGACGAGCATAAGTCTTTGCTTGATGAAATTGATCGGGCCCACAAAGAGTGACCCCATGGCACTTCGTAATCAGGAGGGCCCGCCGCCGGTTTGAAGTTCGTTCTGGCCCTCGAGAGGCCAGGACATGAAACGTAGCCGCTTCTCTGAAGAGCAGATCATCGGAATTTTGAAGGAACATGAGGGCGGGATATCGGTTGCCGATCTGTGCCCAAGCACCAGGTCAGCGACGCCTCGATTTACAACTGGAAGGCCCGCTTCGGCGGGATGAATGTCTCCGAGGCTCGGCGACTGAAGGCTCTGGAGGACGAGAACACGCGGCTGAAGCGGCTTCTGGCCGACGCCATGCTCGACAATGCCGCGTTGAAGGATCTTGTGGAAAGAAATGGTGACGCCCGCGGCCAAGCGGAAAGCTGTCGCTCGCCTGAAGGAAGGCTTCGGGATGAGCGAACGGCGGGCGTGTAAAGCCATCGGCTGTTGCCGCATGACGGTTCGCTACGAGACCAGCAGGCCGGACGACCGCGAGCTTCGCGAGCCGATGAAGGCACCGCGCAGGAGCGTCCCCGGTGTAGAGTTGCCACCCTGGAACTCGCCTTGGCCGGCTGCATTCCTGGCTGTGTCCCCTAGGATACATTGTCGAGCAGGGTCGACTTATCCAAGCCTTGTGTCGGCTCAGGCGGCCATTCACCATTCGGCGTCATCTCGTTGACTGTCTCGGGTAGATCCCGCGCAATCCTTCTGATTAGCTCCTCGCGCGAAAGACCCGTCTGCATCGAGATTGACGTGAGTGTACCTTCGTCCATTGCCGCTTCGACGTCCCTTGGCTCGATCGGTTGGTTTGGCCCGCTGCCAACCCACGAGTCGACCTTCGATCCTGCCCCCACCTCCCTGAACCGGTCGAGGATCTCACCAAGGTCAGCCCTCGACACGCCATTCGTTATCTGAGCCAGAATTCTGCGTTGCGGGTCGTTTGGGTTAAGATACCCCGCTCCCGGAATCAATTCACAGAGCTTGTCGCGATTTTGGTATGCCAGAACGCCAAGCATCGCGATCGCCAATCTTCCCGGATTTGCCATTTGGTCTCCTCCACGGTTTTGGCCGATGAGGGAATCGCAAGTCTTGGCGGATGCCGACGCGTGTGGGCTCGAACAACTTCTTGCCGGTCGGCTCGCCGGCGGAGAGGACGCGTCCTTCGGGGTACTCGTTTTCCATCTGACGTCTTCTCCTGAACGCAGAACTTCGGGGCGCTTGGCCGCAGTCGCCCTGCGCCGATCGAACGCCCTAACTCGGCGCCTCCCGGGTTTGTTCCGCTTGTCAGAGTTTGTCGGCGACGATGGGGCGCGCGACCCGACGGGTAACTCTACGGGCTCGAGATAGAGTCTGCCCAACTTGACCATACTTCAGAACGACGGCGGCTCGGTTAGCCTCAGCTACCTTGGACTGCCGCCGGCTCGCGCACGAATTTCAATTTCGGCGGGACGGCGAACACCCTGAACCGCTCAGCCAGGCTGTCAAGAGCTTGACGCATGCCCACTCCCGCAGCAGCCGCACCGTGTCCACTGATGACCATCTGCGGGTTCAGGGCAGCCAGGTGCTTCACGGATCTTTCCGCCGCATCCCAGTCCGGCGTGAAGTAGCGCGGCGGACCGTGCATCTCAAGATCCTGAACGGCGACCTCATAGACTGACTCCTGACCGGTGGTGATGAAAGCGTCCCCTACGATCAGCGAGCGGTCCTCCTCGCGCCAGAGCGAGATATGCCCAGGAGCGTGCCCGGGTGTGTGTAGCCATCGCCATCCGGGCATTCCGGGGATCGATCCGTCGGCAGGCAAGAGTTCCAAACGGTTGCCAAGATCAATTGGCCCCCGTGGAAAAAGCGGCGAAAGCAGCGCCATCAGTCCACCCCCGACCCAGGGATCCGGTGGCGGATAGGATGCGGTTCCGTCCAAATAGGGGCGCTCGAGTGGATGCGCGAAGACAGGGACGTCCCACTTGTTCGCGAGGTCTAGGACCGTTCCCACATGGTCGAAATGGCCGTGGGTCAGGATGATCGCGGCCGGCCGTGCGTTCGTGCCAAACCGCTTTTCCGCGACCGCAAGAATGCTGCTGCGGGACGTCGGCAACCCGGTATCGATCAGCATCCAGTTCCGATCTCCGCTGCCCGGTGCGCCGAAGAGCACGACATTGACGATTGCTAGCCGCAAATAGCCCAAGTCCGGTGCGATGCTCCAAGCGCCGTCGCCACGATCCTCGCGCCTGGCGTGGTCGATCTCGGAAAGTCGAATCTGAACGGTCATGTGATCCCGTGCCTCTCTTGTTGCTGAGCAGCCGCTCGAGTCGATCGGCGGCGGTGGTATCGCCCCGAACTTGGCACGGCCCTGCTTGTTCCTCATTCGCCACCCAGCTCCGGACAGTCCACCACAGGAACAAAGGCTCGACCAATCGGTTCCGCATTACCCGGTCACGCAAGGACGAGCTGGACTGAGCAACAAAGATGGCGCGCGCCCGATTGGATGCGGTATTTCGCCAACGCGGTTCCCGGTCCTAACAAGCGGCCGAGTTCGAAGCCGACTGCTGAAAGGAGACTTCGAATGAGTGAAGTGGGGCGCAGGGACGAGCACCAGGTGGAGGCTCCGGCTCCGCAAGCTTCGCGTTTCGCCAGTTTTTCATGGCAGGTTTTGAGTGCTCCTCGCACCGGCGCAAGGACGGGGTTCGCCTCGATCTTATTCGTGCGACCTCGCAAAGTTTGCATGCCCTGGGCGACTACCGCGGCTGCGCCGAACTCGGCCTTCGCACCATCCGCGCGACGGACTGCGGTGGCACCCTGATCGAAACGGCTCCCGGGACCTATGACTGGTCAAGTTGGGCGCCGAGAGGCGGCCCGATCGGCAGGTGTCCAGGTTATCTGGGACATCTTCGCAGAGGTGGGGTTATTTTCGGCCACCCACGCGGATGGCACACGCCGCCTCCGTCAGCCCGTCGCGGACGAACTGGTGCGTCAGCAAGATCTGTTCACGGCAAACCGGACGCGCTGATTGCGTTGCGACACACCGCAAGCGGGAGCATCCGTTATGAACGCCCGCCCCGCGACGTTGGATTAGCTTTTTGCGGTTTCACCAGCTTCGCGCAACTTCGCTTACCGCAAGGTGACGTCGCTCAGGTTTCCTTCAGCCAATTAGCCATGGCTTTTTCTTCGCTCAAATTTTGCCTGAGGACCCGTTCGGGATCCTGAGAGCCACCGGCCTCGGTGAGTACCAGCAGCGAATTGTAAGCAGCAATCTCGTAGTTCTCGAATGCGAAAGCTAGGCTGTTCTTGATGATCTCGTCGACGGCCATCGAATGTCCCAAGGCTGCCGCCCTGCCAACCATCGACAAGGCAAGTGTCCTTGAGAGTGGAGTGCTCCTCATCGAGGCCCTCCAGGAAATATCTCACGGCTTTCCGAGTTGAAGTTTGTGTTCATCGCATTTCTCCTTCTGAATCCCGCCCGATCTCCCGTTTCGGAAGAAACCTATCTTCCCGGCTCGGCCAACAACGGCCCCTCTGTGCGCGCCCATGCCGGGAGGCTTTTTTGGATGCGCGAAAGTAGCCAGAGCCTGTCCGACTACCTGGTCCATACCCGTGCCTCATTCTTTCTTCCGCCAGTCCGAGAAAGACATGGCGTTCTGCCAAGGCATTGGAAAGTGCCGGTAGGGTCCGCGATTCATGCGCTAAAATCGATGACCAACGCGTCCACGCCTGATTGCCGGCAAGCTTTTCACCGCTCATTCGACTGGCGCGCGAGTGGCGCGGCATTGAGCACCAGGGAATTTGCGAGAATCAGTCCACTCGGTGCGGAGTTGCCCAAGAAGCATGGTTCAGTCGAAGAAGCCCGCATCCTCTTCCCGGAGATGCTTCCTGGCTGCTTCGGCGTCGATGTCGAGGCCCAGCCCCGGCGCTTCCAGCAGGTCCACCATGCTGTCCTTCACGATCTGCGACGGCAGGCCGATTACGAGGTCCTCCCACCACGGGTCGGAGGCGCTCGGGTATTCGAACGCGATGTAGTTGGCGGGCAGGGTGGCGCAGACATTGATCAGCGCGCCGAGACCTAGAAGGCCGTTCGCGGTGCCGTGCGGTGCCATCAGGATCGAGTGCATATAGGCGTGCTCGGCGACCCATTTGAGCTCGGCAATGCCGCCAATATCGGCCGGATCGGGGCCGATGACGCGCACCGCCTGCCTTTCGATCAGCTCCTTGAAATTGTGCCGCAGGTAGATCTGCTCGCCGGTATGGATTGGCGTCGAGGTGGAGGTGGTCAGCTCCCGATAGGCCTGCGGATTGACCCAGGGCACATAGTCGCCGGTCAGCATGTCCTCGAGCCACATCAAATTGTACTTCTCGACCGCGCGAGCGAACTTGATCGCATCGGGCAGCATCCAGCCCGGGCCGCAGTCGAGCGCCAGGCTGACCTTGTCGCCCATCACTTCCTTCATCGCGATCACGCAGTCGAGCATGTGGTTGAAACCGCGCTCGCTGATCACGCCCTGATCCATGGCACCGTGATAGCCAGCCTTCTTCTGGGTCACGCCATAGTGAAAGCCCTCGATGGTGTCCTTCATGTTGGAGTGGAACGAGATTCCCTGCTTGATCATGAAGAAGTTCTGCGGCTGCTCCATCATCCATTTCACGTCAGCGGCGTAATCCTCCGGCCGGTCCCCCGTTCGCTTCTGGCGGATCGAGCCGTTATAGACGCGCACCTTGTCTCGCACCTTGCCGCCGAGCAGTTTGTAGGCCGGCACGCCTGCGGCCTTGCCGGCAATGTCCCACAGCGCATGCTCGATAGCGCTTACCGCCGCGCCATAGGGCTTGAAAGAGCCGCGTTGGCGGATCTTCAACATCACCCGCTCGACGTCGGTCGGGTCCTCGCCGATCAGCGCCTCGCGGAAATGCAGCACCCAGGGTTTGAGGTAGGTCTTGGTGAACTCGACTTCGCCAAGGCCATAGAGGCCCTCGTCAGTAACGATGCGGACGATGGGATGTTTGCCGATGACGGCGCAGCGGAGGTCGGTGATCTTCATCTTCGGTTCTTTTCGCCTCAGCTCCAGGTGCGGTCCCAGGAATACTCGTTGTCCCAGTGATCCGTGGGCTGCCAGATGCCGGTGACACCCGGCTGCAGATGCTGCGAGATCACCTCGTCGACGACGTCGTCAATCCCCAGGCCAGGTTTGTCCGGAACAGTGATAAAGCCGTCCTTCACGAGCGGCCTGGGAACGCCGGTGACGATATCGTCCCACCAGTCGACATCGGCAGAGTGGTATTCGAGCGCCATGAAGTTTTCGGTCGCGGTCGCGACATGTGCCGCGGCCATTGCCGCGATTGGACTTTCGGCCATATGGATGGCCATTACGACGCCGTGGTCCTGGGCCATGTCGCCGATCTTCTTGGTCTCGAGGATGCCCCCGCTGGTGAGCAGGTCCGGGTGGATAATGGAGAGGCCGCCGCTCTTGAGCAGGGGCTCGAAGCCCTCCTTAAGGTAGATGTCCTCGCCGGTGCAGATCGGCACCGTGGTGGCGGCCTGCAGTTGCCGATACTGCTCGGTGTACTGCCATGGGATCACATCCTCGAGCCAGGCCGGCACGTATTTTTCAATCCGCCTGGCGAGGCGAATACCGTTCTGCAGCGAGATGTGGCCGACGTGGTCAATGGCGAGCGGAATATCCATGCCGATAACATCGCGAACCTCGGCAATGTACTGCTCAAGCAGGTCGAGGCCCTTGTCGGAAAAGTGGAGGCCGGTAAACGGATGGGGGACGTTATGCAAATCGTAAGCGGTATTGCGGGCGCGCCGCTCCTCCATGGTCTTGACCGGGCCGCGGCCGGGATGGATACGGTACCCTTCAAGTGAACCGGCAGGGGAGACGACCGCACCGGGCACATCCGCAATCTGCATCAGCCCCAGATCCATCTTGAGGAAGGTGAAGCCGAGCGCCATGCGCTGCTTGAGGCGCTTGCCGGTCTCGGTGCCGCTCGGGACGGTAGCGTCGGTGTCGCAATAGACGCGCACCTTCTCCCGAAACCGGCCGCCGAGCATCTGGTAGACGGGCACGCCGTAGGCCTTGCCGGCGAGATCCCACAACGCAATTTCGACCGCCGAGACGCCGCCGCCTTGCCGGCCGTGGCCACCGAACTGCTTGATCCGGCGAAACAGGCGGTCGATGTCGCAAGGGTTCTCGCCAAGCAGCCGGCTCTTCAGCATCAGCGCGTAGGTGGCACTGGCGCCGTCGCGCACCTCGCCAAGCCCGACGATGCCCTGGTTGGTGTAAATCTTGAGCAGGGTTGAGGTGAACGGCGCGCCGGCGATTTCGGCTATCCGCATGTCGGTGATGCGAAGCTGGGATGGCTTGGAGTTCGTGTTTACCCGATTGAGCGCTTCGTCGGCGCCACCTGTCTTTGCCATGACTTATCCTCGTTTCGGCTTGTCGCCGCGCACCGGGCGCCGGCACAGAGTGTTGCTAGCCCAGCTCGATCTTGTGGGCCTGCAGGTAGTCGCGGTCCATCTCAATGCCGAGACCAGGCTTTGACGTCAGCTTGAGGCTGCCGTTCGAAATGTCGAGTGGTCTGTCGATCAGGTGATCGTATTTGCCCAGGTTCCACTCCGATGTCTCGAGTTTGTAGAAGTTGGGAACGGTCATCATCACCTGCGCTCCCGCAACCACGTTGATTGGTCCCGCGGCGTCATGTGGCGAGACCGGCACGTAGTAGGCTTCGCAGAGCGCAGAAATTTTCTTGAGTTCGGTAATGCCGCCGGTCCAGGTAACGTCGGGCATGATGTAGTCGGCGAGCCTGTTCTCAAGTACCGGCACGAAATCCCATTTCGTGTGGCCGCGCTCGCCCCATGAGATAGCGGTATTGACCTTCTCACGCACCTGCTTGAGGGCGTTAAGGCTCTCGGGCGGGCAGGGCTCCTCAAACCAGTCGATCTGGCCGGCCTCTTCGAGACTCCGACAGAGGCGAATGGCGGTGGGGACGTCGAAGCGGCCATGCGCATCGATGAGAATGTCGACATCGGGTCCTGCCGTTTCGCGGATCAGAGCCGTGAGCTCGGCGGCTTCGCGCTCGTCCTTGCGGGTCATGCTTCCATCGAGGTAGCCGTCCCGCTGTTCGCGGGCCAGGCCATCGGCGCTGCGGCCCTGGTGGGGGTAGGGATCGAACTTGAGCGCAGTGTGTCCGGACTCGACAATGTCTAGAATTTCGCGGACCACAGCCTCCTTGCTGGTGAATTTGGCCTGGTTGGGATGGGTGTAGAGCGCAATTTCATCGCGTACCGGCCCGCCCAGCAGCTCGTAAATCGGCTTGCCGAGGACTTTGCCCCTGATGTCCCAGAGGGCTATGTCGATGGCGCTCACGCATTCGACGGCGGCGCCGCGGCTACCCATGTAGGTGAAGCTGCGGAAGATCTTGTGCCAGAGATGCTCGATGCGCGCCGGATCCTCGCCTGTCACGGCGATGCCGATCTGCCGCAGGATCGTGCAGAGAGCGCGGTTGGCGAGCCTTGTCGTGGTGGTGATCTCTCCCCAGCCACTCACTCCCTCGTCGGTCGTCACTTCGACGAACAGGAACTCTCCCCAGTAAGAAGCATCGGACTTGATCAGCCACGGCCGAATGCTCGTGATTTTCATCTCAACTACCTTTGCCTGAAAATGGTCAGCTAACGATGTTCTGGAGTGGACATTCTATCCGGCCCGAGCCGCGTTGCGCGCTCGCATCTGTTCCAGAATATGCCGGCCCGAACCCTCGACATGGCGGGAAACGAGTTCGGCCGCCTTGTCGGCCTCTCCCGCCTTCACTAGCGCGATGAGTTCGCGGTGCTCGCGCATGATCGCGGCACGTCGCGCCAGCGTGAAATTGAAACGACGGCTCACGGCCCGCAGCACTTCGCGATGCTTCCACCAAAGCTCGGCTGCGTGGCGGTTATAGTGCCGCTGGTACATCACGGTGTGGAAAGCGGTATCCAGCTCACTGTGCCTGAATGTGTCGGCGAAATTGTTCTCTTCGATCAGGCCCTGGAGACGTTCGAGTTCGGCGATGTCCTCGCCGGTAGCCATGTTCACAAACCATCGTGTCAGGGCTGGCTCGATCAGAACACCGATCTCGTAGATATCCCTGACAAAATCCTGATCTATGGGTCGGACGCGCGCCCCGCGGTTGGCGACAAAGGTGACAAACCCTTCCCCGCGCAACAACTGTAGGGCTTCGCGCACAGGATTGGTCGAGGTGCCGTGACGCCGGGCGAGATCGGTGACGACAAGCCGTTCGTTGGCGGCGAGCCGTCCCTCGATGATGTCTTCCCGGATCAATTCATAAAGCGAGGCGCCCTCGCTGGAGGCTCCGATGGGATCGGTCCCCACCGGTGGCATCGCTTTGAAATCGCTTGTTTCGGCCAAGGCCGGGCTCCCCATTTTAATACATACCTCGCCCGATATCACACACGGCTTTCGCAAACAATGTACGATTCTGCGCGTTGACAGGCAATCCATGATCTGAAAACGTACCAAGTGATCGAGCGGATACACTGATCTGAAAGAAGCATCCTCGCGATCGAAACGAGCAAGGACCGCTTTAGGGCGGCATGGGAGAACCAGGGAGGATACCTATGACGAGAATTGCCCTCGGCAGTGCCGTCCTGCGCGGCACTGTCGCCACTGCTTTGATGGCATCCCTGACGTCTACATCGGCGCTGGGTGCACCGCCGGTCGACCTGAGCAAGTGGTCGCCGGAATATGTGCGCTCGATTGCGGGCACACAGGATTTTGACACGGCGGCCGATTGCGCCAAGGTCACCCCGCTCGACTATAAGGGGCGACTGACTTTCTGGTATCAGGGCGTGTTCGAGGGCGACCCCGACCTCCTGCGCCAGTACTACAAGGATTTCTTCGAGACGTTCCGCAAGACCTATCCGAACATCCAGCTCGAGGAACAAGCCCTCACCTATAACGACCTTCTCGACAAGTTCCGCACGGCGCTCCTGGGCAATGCCGCGCCGATGGCGGTCCGCCTGCAAATCCTGGGTGGTACCGAGTTCGCCTCAAAGGGCTATCTGCAGCCGCTCAAGCCCGAGGATGTGGGGTATACGACCGAGGACTTCTGGCCCGGCGCCATGAAGGCCGTGACCTGGGAGGGCGTGACCTACGGTATTCCGACCAACAACGAGACGATGGCGTTCATCTGGAACGCCGACATCTTCAAGCGTGCCGGCCTCGATCCGGACAAGCCGCCGGCAACGTGGGACGACGTGGTCAAGTATTCCAAGCAGATCCACGATAAGCTCGGCATTGCCGGATATGGCCTCGTGGCTCGCAAGAATGCCGGCAATACGCCGTACCGCTTCATGCCACAGCTGTGGGCCTATGGCGGCGGCGTCTTCGACGAAGCGACGCCGAACCCGACCTATGAGCAGGTCCAGCTCGATAGCCCGCAAAGCAAGGCAGCGCTGCAAGCCTCCTACGACATGTATGTTCGCGACAAGTCGGTTCCGGTTTCGGCACTCACCAACCAGCAGGCCGATAATCAGCCCCTGTTCGTCGCCGGCCAGCTCGGCATGATGATCTCGCACCCGTCCGACTATAACGTGATGCTCGACCTGCAGAAAAAGGCGACGGGCACCGACAAGGACAAGGCGCAGACGGTCATCGACAACATGCGCTACGGCCTGATCCCGACCGGTCCCGACGGCAAGCGCGCCGTCGTGTTCGGCGGCTCGAACATTCACATCCTGAAGCCCGAATATGTCGAGGGCGGCAAGGTAGATGAGCCGGCTGCAAAGGCCATCATCTGCATGTGGACGAGCCCTGAATGGTCGCTGAAGATGGCGTACGCCGGCTCGAATCCGGGCAACCTCAACGGCTTCAAGACCAAGTGGATGAAGGAACGTCTGGACAACATCAAGTTCCTCGATGTCACGACGTCGATGCTGCCATACGGCATCCCGTTCCCAGCGCTGCCGCAGGCCCCCGAGATCATGAACATCATCATCCCGGACATGCTGCAGAACGCCCTGACCGGAGCGATGACCGTCGACCAGGCAGCGGACGACGCAGCCAAGAGGGTGAGAGAGCTGATGGGCGGACTCTAGCGCAAGCCTGACCGGCTGGGTCGATGGTCCAGCCGGTTCGTTCCGAAGAATAAGGGCACCCCACAGTGACGATCGTAACCGGCAAGGCCGAGGCTCGCCGAAGAGTGCAACCCGGCAGGTCCGGCGCGCTGCGGAAGATCTGGCAGCATCGCGCGGACTACGCGTACGTGCTGCCGGCGATCGCCGTGATGCTCATCGTCATCGCCTATCCGATCTACTACACGGTCGAGCTGTCGTTCTTTAAGACACCGCCTGGCCTGCAGCTCCGCGATAAGACCTTCATCGGCCTCGACAACTACACGACCATCCTCACCAGTCAGGTGTTCTGGAAAGTCACCTGGAACACACTGATCTGGACACTGGGGTCAACTTTCATCTCCTTTGTCCTGGGGTTTGCCACAGCGCTGGCGCTCCACCGCGACTTCATCGGCCGTGGCGTCTTGCGCGCTGTCCTGATCATCCCTTGGGTCATCAGTGCCGTCGCCGCCTCCTACATCTGGAAGTGGATCTACCATTCGGACTTCGGAATCATCGGCGCGGTGCTGGTTGGCCTCGGATTGGCCGACCAGCCGCCGAATTTCATCGACAATGTCAGCACGGTGCTGCCCTCCCTGATCGTCGTCAATATTTGGCGCGAGTTTCCGTTCGCCATGATCATGATGATGGCCGGCCTGCAGACAGTCCCCGACCAGTTGCTGCGCGCCGCAAAAGTCGACGGTGCCAATGCATGGCAGCGCTTTTGGCACGTCACCTTCCCGCACTTGCGCAACGTCTCGGTGGTGACGATGCTGCTGCTCGCGGTGGCCAACTTCAATTCCTTCATCATCCCCTGGATCATGACCGGCGGCGGGCCGTCGAACGCATCGCATATCTGGATAACCCACATTTATGAGCTCGCCTTCGGACGGCAGCGCTGGGGCGTGGCATCGGCCTATTCGGTGCTCCTGTTCCTCACACTGATGACGCTGGGCTACTTCTACGTCCGTGCGTTAAGCGGCAACGAGCGGAAAGAGGGGAGCGAATGAGCACGATTGCCGAGACAGCCCCTCGAGCCAAGGCCCGTCGCCGCATGCGCGTCGACGGATGGCGGTGGGCCGGGCGCATATTCCTCGTGTTCATGCTGCTTTATACCGCGTTGCCGATGATCTGGATGCTGATCACCTCGATCAAGTCCGGATTCGCGGCGACACAATTCCCGCCGCAATGGTGGCCGGACGAACCTACCCTCGCCAGCTACCAGAAACTGCTCGATCCGCAGAACAGCGTCGGCCAGGACTTCCTCCGCTTCTTCTGGAACAGCCTTTTCGTGTCGACCGTCACGACAATTCTTTCTGTGATCGTGGCTGTCCCTGCGGCCTACGCGTTTTCGCGCTTCAGTTTCCCCGGCCGGAATTTCCTGTTCTTTGCCGTGCTGCTGCGCAATATGTTCCCGGCGGTGATCTTTCTCGTACCGCTCTTCATCCTGATGCGCGCCATCGGTCTGATAAACACGCACGGCTCGCTGATCCTCACCTATCTCACCTTCGGCCTGCCGCTGGCGATCTGGCTGCTCAAGGGCTTTTACGACAACATCCCGGTGCAGCTTGAGCAGGCGGCGCGCATTGATGGCGCCACACGGTTCCAGGCCTTCATCATGATCGTGATGCCGCTCTCGACGCCGGGGATCATCGCCACCGCAATCTATTCCTTCATCGGCGCGTGGAACGAGTACATCTACGCCTACACCTTCCTCTCCAAGAACGAGCAGTTGACGCTGCCGGTCGGCATCCAACGCTTCTTCTCGGAAAATACGACGGACTTTCCGGGCCTGATGGCGGCGAGCTTCATGATGAGCGTGCCCGTCGTGGTGCTGTTCCTGGTCCTGCAACGATACTTTGTACGCGCCCTTACAGAAGGCGCGGTCAAGCACTAGGGAGTTGCCGATGGCCCACGTGGTCCTCCAAGATCTCGTCAAGAGCTATGGCAGCTTCAAAGCTGTCAACCACGTCTCACTGACGGTCAATGACGGCGAGTTCGTTGCGCTCGTCGGCCCTTCAGGCTGCGGCAAGACAACCACGCTCAATCTCGTCGCCGGGCTGACCCCGATTACATCGGGCGACATCATCATCGGCGAGCGGGTGGTCAACGACCTCGACCCCAAGGATCGGGACATCGCAATGGTGTTCCAGAACTACGCGCTCTACCCGCAGAAATCAGTCTACAAGAACCTGGCGTTCCCGCTTCAGATGCGCAAACTCCCCAGGGACGAGATCGACAAGAAGGTCAAGGAAGCGGCGCGAGTGCTCGACATGACGCATCTGCTCGAGCGCAAGCCGCGCGAACTTTCGGGCGGACAGCAGCAGCGTGTGGCCCTTGGCCGTGCCCTCGTTCGCGACCCCGCCGTGTTCCTCATGGACGAGCCACTGTCTAACCTCGATGCCAAACTGCGCGTGCAGATGCGGTCAGAGATCAAGCGTTTCCACCAGGACCTCAAGGCGACGATCATCTATGTGACGCACGACCAGCTCGAAGCTGTGACCATGGCTGACAAGATGGCAGTGATGAATGGCGGCTACCTGCAGCAATACGATTCACCGGCGCAGGTCTTTGCCCATCCGGTGAACATGTTCGTGGCCAGCTTCATCGGCAGCCCGGCGATGAGCCTTATTCCGCTAGAGGCCTCGATGGCAAACGGCAACACGGTGTTGACCGGCGCCGAGGGCTGGCGCCTTGAGCTCTCAGCGCGCAATGCCCAGAAGGTGGCGAAAGCGACGACCAGGAAAGTCGTGCTCGGCGCACGTCACTCGACGATCAAGCTCCACAAGAGTGCTGTGCCAAGCAGCGTCCCAGCCAAGGCCTACACGGTGGAGCCGACCGGAGACGTCACCTTCGTTCAGGCGTTCCTGTCCGGCGCCATCGTCAACGTCAGCGTGCCGCCGAACATTGCCGTCGCGCCCGACGAGCAGATCTGGCTCGAGTTCGACCAGGTGCGGATGCATCTGTTCGACGGCGAAACTGAAATGGCCCTCAAGGCCAACTGAGATAGGGCGAATGCGCGTGAAACGTGGGCTGGATGACTGAGAAGCTTAAGATCACCGCGATCAAGCCCTATCCGGTGTGGGTAGGAACCCGCAATCAGATGCTCGTCAAGATCGAGACCGACCAAGGCATCTTCGGCTGGGGCGAGAGCGGCTTGAGTGGTCGCGAGAGGGCCGTGGCCGGCGCGGTCGAGCACTATCGCGAGTTTCTCATCGGCTGCGACCCGATGCAGATCGGACGGATCTGGCAGGAGGTTTACCGCAGCCAGTACTTCGAAGGTGGGCGAGTCCTTCAGGCGGCGATTTCCGCCATCGACATCGCCCTTCACGACATCAAGGGCAAGGCGCTGGGCGTGCCGGTCTATGAGCTGCTGGGCGGCAAACAGCGCGACCGCATCCCCACCTTCGCCTCGACCGGCGACGAGGCCGAAGGCGATGTTGCCATCGAACGGGCACGCGAACTTCGCGCACAGGGGTGGCAGGCAATCCGCTTCTTCCCTTTCGGGCAAAACAGCAAGGACATCTTCGAGCCGCGCGAGTCCATCGGCCCTACCGCGAGTATGCTGAACAAGGCGCGCGAGGCGCTGGGCGGCGACGTGGTCCTCGGCCTCGACTATCATCATCGGCTGTCGGTGGCAGAGGCGGCGAGCTTCTGCAGCAGGCTCGGCCGCGGCGTGCTTGATTTCCTCGAGGAGCCGATACGGGCCGAGACGCCGGAGGCCTATGAATCACTGCGCACGATGACCGACATCCCCTTTGCCATCGGCGAGGAATTTGCCAGCAAGTGGCAGTTCCTGCCCTACATCGAGCGCGGCATCCATCAGTTCAACCGGATCGATGTCTGCAATGTCGGCGGGCTCACCGAGGCGATGAAAATCGCTGGTTGGAGCGAGGCGCATTATGTGGACCTGATGCCGCACAATCCGCTTGGTCCAGTGTGCACGGCCGCGACCGTGCATCTCGCTGCAGCGGTACCCAACTTCGCGTGGCTCGAGACCAGGGCACCCGAAACGAAGCTGGGCTTCGACAATTCCGACTTCTTCCCCGTGCAACCACGGCTCGACGGGACCGATTACCCGGTCGGCGATCTGCCGGGGCTCGGCGTCGAGGTCAACGAAGTTGCGGTCCAGGCGCAAAGTCTGCGTTTCTGGGAAGCGCCTCACCTTAGGCGCCGCGACGGTTCTGTTACGAACTGGTAGTTCCATTCAATCGGAGTCCACAATGACGCATACTTCCGACATCATGCGGCCGCCTAAAGACCTGATCGACGCACTCAGGGAGATCGGCGCCGCGACGGTGGCCGGCACGCTTGGCCACATGGGCTTCCGCAATCCGCACATGGTCGGTCCGGTGGCGCAAAACCACGGGAAGTCGATCGTCGGGCCGGCGCTGACGCTGCAGTTTCTGCCGCAGCGACCGGACCTCTTCACCGAGGGAGAATATGCCGATCCGGAGACGCAACTGCACCGGCACGTGCTCTATCACGCGCAGGAGGGCGATGTGGTCGTGGTCGACGCGCGCGGCGACATGAGCTCAGGCGTCTTCGGCGATATGATGTCGACCTATTTCAAGGGCAGGGGTGGGGCGGGTATCGTCATCGACGGATGCATGCGCGACCGGCCCAATGTCGAAAAGCTCGACCTGCCCCTATGGCTGCGCGGCTGGACGCCAAACTATCATGTGCAGACCAGCATCTATCCCAATGCCGTCAACGTCCCGATTGCCTGCGGCGGTGTCACGGTGATCCCCGGCGACATCATCGTCGCCGACGACGACGGCGTGGTGGTGCTTCCCGTCGTAATGGCCCCGAAGGTGATCGAAGAATCACAGAAGCATCACGATTGGGAGGAGTTCTCGCGAGCGAAGCTCATGGAGGGCGGGCCGTTGCAACGCTACTATCCGTTGCATGACGATGCCCGCGGGGAGTACGAGGAGTGGCGCAAAACAAACCGCCCCGAGAACCCGAGTTAGTCAGCAGGCCTTGGCGATCAGTTTTGCCAGGCAATCGGCAGCCTCAGTCCCCGGCACGCCAAGATCTCTGACACTGTCCATGTGGTTGCGGTTCGGGAGCACATGCCACGTTACCAACGATCCCTGCCGCAGCAAGCTTGCTTTGAATCGATCGGCTTGCTGATGGAAGGGTGGCGTCTCATTGGCTCCGACCAGAACCGTCGTCCTGGTTTGAGGATCATGCCGACAAGCGAGAGGTGTGAACATGGCGACTTCCTCGTCGGTGATTCCAATCTCGTTGGCGAGAAAGGAATCCTGGAGCGGCTTCAAATCATAGAGCCCGCTCAACAGAAGGGCTGCCCTCACATTCGAGGGGGTATGCTCTCCCTCGAACAGAAACGTTGCAAGATGTGCTCCTGCCGAATGACCACTGACAGTCAGGGCCATCGGGTTTCCACCATGATCGGCGATTTTGGCCAGGACCCACTGCTTGGCGCGGCGCACCTGGTCGACGATCGTCGCCATTCTGACCTTGGGCATCAGAGCGTAATCAAGGATGACGGCAATAGCCCCGGCCTGGGTAATCGTCGTCGCCATGTATGAATAATCGCACTTGGAGAACATTCTCCAGTAGCCGCCATGGACAAAGATGTGCACCGGCAGGGCCGTTCTTTTGCCCGCGGGGAAGAACAGGTCCATGGTTTCGGTCGGATCCGGTCCGTAGGCCACGTCCGCGGTCATCGCAATAGTGGCGCGGGCGGCCTCGCTGCGATCAACGAAGTCCTGCACGATTTCGTCAAATTCCGCGACGTGGTCGCGGATGCGAAAGGGGTCGCCTTGCATTCTTCTGCTCACATGCTGATGGCGAGGTATTTCGCCTCCATGAATTCCGCAATGCCGTGATGCTGCCCTCCCTCGCGGCCGAGCCCGCTCTGCTTGACGCCGCCGAAGGGGGCTGCCGGATCGGACATCAGCCCGCGGTTCAGAGCGATCATCCCGGCCTCGATCCGGGAGGCCACCCGCATGCCACGCGCCAGATCGCGCGTGTATATGTAGGCAGCAAGCCCATACTCAGTGTCATTGGCGCGCGCGATGACCTCGGCCTCGGTTTCGAAGCTGGAGATTGGCGCCACCGGCCCGAATATTTCCTCATGCGCCATCTTTGCCTCGCCTGGCACGTCGCGAAGCACTGTCGGAGGGTAGAAGAAGCCACGTCCGGCCAGGACTGAGCCGCCGCACATGACCCGCGCGCCGCGTGCGATCGCGTCGATGACAAGGCGGTCTATCTTCTCGACCGCCTTTTTCGTGATCATTGGCCCGCATTCCGTGTCCGGATCAGTGCCAGGGCCGACCTTGAGCGACGACATCCGCTTCTCGAGGCCATCCAAGAAGGCTTCGTAGATGCCGGATTGCACGTAGAGGCGGTTCGCGGCCGTGCAGGCCTCGCCGGCGTTGCGCATCTTGGCCACCATTGCACCATCGAGCGCCGCTTCGAGATCGGCGTCGTCGAACACAATGAACGGTGCGTTGCCGCCGAGTTCCATCGAACACGAAACCACATGCTTGGCAGCTTCTGCCAGCAGAGCGCGACCCACACCCGTCGAGCCGGTGAAGGAGAGTTTGCGCACCCGCGGATCGGCCAACATGGCGGCTGTCAAAGGCCCGGGACTGGAGGTTGTCAGGACGTTGACAACCCCCGGCGGAACGCCTGCGTCCTGGTAGAGCGCGGCGAGCGCGTAGGCCGTTAGGGGTGTCTCGCTGGCCGGCTTCAGGATCACCGTACATCCAGCGGCAAGTGCCGGCGCGATCTTGCGCGTCGCCATTGCGGCAGGAAAATTCCAGGGCGTGATCAGGACGCAGATGCCGATCGGTTCGTAGTCGACCACGATGCGGTTGGTGCCGGAAGGCGCAGTACCGAATTCACCGGTAATGCGAACCGCCTCCTCGGCATTCCAACGGAAAAACTCCGCGGCGTAAGCGATCTCGCCTCGGGCATCCCGCAGGGCCTTGCCATTTTCCAATGCGATGAGAGTAGCCAGCGCTTCCGATCGTTCCGTCATCAGTTCAAAGCAGCGTCGGAGGATCTCGGAGCGCTTTCGCGGCGACGTTGTCCGCCAGCCATGGGCTGCCTTGGCAGCGGCGTCAACGGCGGCGGCCGCGTCCTCTAAGGTCGCATCGGGTACGGCAGCGATGATGGCTTCCGTCGAGGGATCGATGACCTGAATTACCCTGCCATCCGCGGACTGCCGCCATTGGCCGTCGATATAGAGCCCCTGCGAGATTGTGTGGAAGTCGCTGACGCCCTGATCATCCGACAGAACCTGTGAAAACGTGTTCATCTCGATATTCCCGATTGTTTACACCACGCAGCTGGCGAGGTCGCCATCAAAGGCGGCCTGGACGAGGCGTCGCATGGACCTCAAATCGAATGGCCGCGGATTATTCTTGATGAGGCGCTCGATACCGATCGCTTGTTCCGCCGTCCAATCGAGCTTGTCGGGGGGCAGCCCTAGCTCGGCCAACGAGGGGGTGATCCCGATTGCCCCAAACAGCCGACTGACCTCGCCAATAGTCGCGTCGGCCAGCTCTTCGGGCGTCCGGCCTTTTCCGTCGAGGCAGAGCGCGCTGGCGATCTCGGCCATCTCGGTCGCTGCGGCTGTTCTGTTGTACTTCATGACGTATGGCAGCATGGTGGCGACACCCAATCCGTGAGCGGTGTGGGTTATCGCGCCGACCGGGTATTGTACGGCGTGCGCTGCCGCCGTGCCGGCGGTTCCGAACGCGCAGCCGGCTGCAAGTGCGCCCATCATCACGTCGGCCCGGGCGTCCTCGTCAGAGGGCCGGCGGTATGCCGTTTCAAGGCTTCGGCCAAGCAGCTTGATCGCCAGCAGGGCGAAATGATCGGTCAAGGCGGTTTTGCCGATAAAGACATGTTTCTGCGGAAGGCCGGGATCGGTTCCGCGCCTGGCGGCGGTGAAGGCCTCGATTGCATGCGTCAGCGCATCGGCGCCTGCGATCGCCGTCAATCCCGGCGGGCATGTCATCGTCAGTTCAGGGTCGCATATGGCTGCGGCCGCGATCAGATAAGGGCTGGAGATGCCGACCTTCAGTGTGCGATCCGGATCCGAGATCACGGCAACCGGGGTCACTTCAGAGCCGGTTCCGGCTGTCGTCGGCACCGCGATCAACGGCAGCGTTGGACCGGGCACCTTGAATTCGCCGTAGTAATCCTGGAGCTGACCGCCGTGGCTGATGAGCAACGCGGCGCATTTGGCCATGTCGAGACAACTGCCGCCGCCAATGCCGATCACCATGTCGGGCGCGAACTTCCGCGCCTCCTCGACGCAGACGGCAACGGTGTCTCGGGGAACGTCGGGTAGCACTCGGTCATGCACCAGCACATCTATTGCGGCGGCTCGCAGCGCCGCGACAATCTCTGCGAACGGGCCCGTTGCGGCAAAACGTTCATCGGTGCAGACGAGCGCGCGACGCCCGAGCCTGGCTGCGACAACCGGAATGACGTGGCGTTGGCCCTTCCCGAAGAGGATTTCGCGCGGCAGCCTTATGGCAGCGTAAAGGCTCATGACCTGCATCCTGTGATGATGTCTGGAAAGGCTGCGGGCGCGGCACGTTGCTCCCGCAGGGCCACCGCTAGCGCCATTGTTTCGTCTCCTAACGGCGGCAAATGATCCTCTATTAAATCGTATATGATATAGGATTGCATTGGCCGGAGCATCGTGTTAGCAACTCAATGTGTCAAGAGGCAAAACATGCAGGCCATTAACTTACTCAATGCGGACGATACGAACCTCGGCGGCGGGCGTATCCAGCGCTCCAGCAGCCTGGTTGAGGACGTCTACGAAGCGATTTTTGCGCAACTCATGTCGCTGAAGATTGCGCCGGGTTCGCGCATCACGGTCGACAGCCTGGTCAAGGAATTCAACGTCTCCCATACGCCGATCCGCGAGGCGCTCGGCCGGCTCGAGGGCGAAGGCCTGGTGCTGAAGACGCATCTGATCGGTTACCGCGCTGCGCCGCAGATCACGAAACGACGGTTCGACGAACTCTACGAGCTTCGCCTGCTGCTAGAGCCTCATGGTGCAGCCAAGGCGGCGGTGCTCATGGATGAGGTAAAGCTCGCACAACTTCAGAAATCCGCCGGCGTCATGGCGCGCCATGAGGGCAAGGACGAGCGCCTGCGGTATTCCAACTTCGCCCGCCAGGATGCCATTTTCCATGACAAGGTCATGGAATTCGCCAACAACGAACTCGTGCGCGAGACACTGGCTCACCAGCATACCCACTTCCACATATTTCGCCTGATGTTCCATTCGCGCGTCACCGAGGAGGCGCTTGACGAGCATGAGGCCATTCTGGCCGCTTTCGCTGCGGCCGATCCTGCCGCTGCCGAGCAGGCGATGCGTCGCCATATCGAGCATTCCCGCGACCGTTTGTTGTTGGCGTTCGACTGAGACTGTCGCGATGTCCCCGTACCCGCCATCGACGATCATCACGCAGGCCAGTGCCAACGAAGACCACTTCCCCGATTCAGCCTTCTAGAAACTCAAGCTTACCGGGCGAGTACAGGTCTCGCCCGGCCCCGTTCTCACAGGAAAGGAAGTACCATGCCAGGCAAAAAGATCCTGATGCTGACCGGTGAATTCACCGAGGAATACGAAATCTTCGTCTACCAGCAGGCTATGGAAGCGGTGGGCCACACCGTTCACGTCGTGTGCCCAGACAAAAGCGCTGGAGACCTGATCAAAACATCGCTGCACGATTTCGAGGGCGATCAGACCTACACCGAAAAGCTCGGTCACTATGCACTGATCAACAAGACCTTCTCCGACGCCGAGAAGCAGCTGGAGCAATACCACGCTGTTTACTGCGCTGGCGGTCGTGGGCCCGAATACATCCGCACGGACAAGCGCGTCCAGGCGATGGTGCGTCACTTCCACGAAAGCAAGAAGCCGATTTTCACGATCTGCCACGGCGTGCAGATCCTGATCGCGGTAGATGGGGTCGTGCGTGGCAAGAAGGTCGGCGCACTGGCGGCGTGCGAGCCGGAGGTGACGCTTGCGGGCGGCACCTATATCGACCTGTCTCCAACGGAGGCATATGTGGATGGGACGATGGTTTCGGCAAAAGGTTGGACGGCGCTTGCTGCGTTCATCCGCGAATGCCTGAAGGTGCTGGGAACCGAAATCCGCCACGCGTAGACCTTTGCTCCGACGCATCTCAAAGGGGGTGCGTCGGTCCTTGCTGCAGCGTCCGTAGCTTCTGCCGATAGTCTCCCGAGCTGATAAGCTTCCGGAAGGCACGTCCCTTACGTAGCGCAGCCATAACGGTCCCGTCGGCCCTGCGCAACTTTGTCGGTAGTCAAAGGGTGAGGGAAACCAAACTCGCATACGAGTGATCGGACAACTCGTGTGAAACCTAATCCGGACAACTCATCTGCTTACGACGCTACGAAGTCGCACCGCTGTCGGAAGTCGCACCGCTTGAGTACCCGACGTTGCTGCTTTATATGATGCGTGATGATTGATGCGCACCAGGAGGGCGACATGAGAACCACACTGGCGATCGATGACGACGTCCTGGTCGCGGCCAAGGCCATCGCCCGGCAGCAGGATCGCAGCCTCGGCGAGGTCATCACCGATCTCGCCCGGCGCTCGCTGCGCCGGCCTCAAGCCGGCGGCGAGCGCAACGGGATTCCTCTACTGTCGCCTCGGCCGGATGCACCTCCTGTCACGCTTGAGACCGTCAATGCCCTGCGAGACGACCTGCCTTGACGTTCCTGCTCGATGTCAATGTGCTGATCGCACTGATCGATCCTGGCCACGTCGCCCATGACGACGCGCATGGCTGGTTCGAACAGACCGGTAACGCCGCATGGGCTACGTGTCCCATCACCGAAAACGGCGTCCTGCGCATCGTCGGCAACCAAAGATATCCCAATTCTCCCGGCTCGCCCGCCGTCGTTGCGCAAATCGTTACCAAGTTGCGGGCTCTGCACGGGCACAGCTTCTGGCCCGACGATGTGAGCCTGGTCTGCTCCGGCGACATCGATGCAGCGAATATCCTGACCTCGGCACAGGTAACAGATACGTATCTTCTCGCGCTCGCCAAGGCGCGTGGCGGCCAACTTGCGAGCTTTGACCGCAAGCTGTCAGTGGCGGCCGTGAAGGGCGGGAAGTCTGCACTGCACCTGATTCCAACAAGGTAGACCGCCGGGCTCTTTTTGTCTGTTCTGCATCGCCGAACCGCGCAGGTTGAGATAGGCGTAGCCGCGCAGCACCATCAGGCCGGTGCGCTCAGGCGCAATGCGCTACCGTTCGTCCAAGGCCACGAGTGTCTCAACATGCCGCCCCTCTTCGATGGTTCGTCCTCCAGCTTCCAGTCAAGGTCGGGCTTGAACCGTTGCGCAGCTGCCTGCGACTGGTACAATGCGTCGGCTTACCAAACGAAGCTGTTGTTTCTGGCGACGAATGTTTGCTGGGTGATCCATTGCAAGACATCGGTGCTCAGGGGCGCTGGCGGTGTAGTCGCCAGTACGTTCGAGACTGGGGAGAGACAGACGCGCCGCACGTTCGTGTCCCACCTTACAACCTCTAGGACCTCGCAACATCGAGCCTATCCGGAGTGGTTCTACCCGCTGGTCCAAGATAAGCCGTTTCTGACCTTCGGCATGCCGCGGGACGTGTTCATCTCGATGGCTGGCGCGGCCGAGTTCACGCTCGGATTCGGGTTGAGATGCTCTTCCGGGCACCTCAGCTTCTTGGCCTTGACCACCCTCGGTCCAGCGTTGAAGCTGCAAGAGGCAGAAATTCGCTGTTTAGCGATTCTTGCCAGGATTCGCCAGGCCCGCGGCCCATCTGGACAGTTCGACCTCGGCCGCGATTGCCCTGTCAGCTGAAACGGTTGGCGCGGAACGTTGCAAGCATGGGGTGCGGATTGCCGGAGGCGATTTCTTTGGCAAGCAATTCGCCGACGATCAGTCCAAGCGTGGCGCCGCTGTGG
Organism: Mesorhizobium sp. M1334; assembly: GCF_040317995.1. NCBI lineage: Bacteria > Pseudomonadati > Pseudomonadota > Alphaproteobacteria > Hyphomicrobiales > Phyllobacteriaceae > Mesorhizobium > Mesorhizobium sp. M1334. The sequence continues at coordinate 13,038 of NZ_JAMYLM010000035.1, read as the reverse complement.
CTAAAGGCGACATAAAGACCGGCGACGGTCTCGACGGAGCCAAGCACCGGCTCGCCGTCGCCGGGGATAGGCTTCGGGCCGACGGCATAGGCAGCGAGTTGGAGCCGCGGATTACCGTCGAGCACCGCACTGGCCTCGTCGAGCAGCCCTTTGATGGTCTTGTCGTGCACGGTGTAGGTGCCGTCCGAGTTGACCACGACTTCTTCCTCCGACCACGCCGAATCCAAAACAAGTGCGCCATCCGGCGTCGGGCGCACCGCCACGCGCGGCGTATTCAGCACGGCACGGAGCTCGGTCTTGGTCGGCTTAGTCTTCAAAAGAAGTGAAATCGGCGTGGCGTCGGGGACATCGACGCCGGTCTCCGCAAGCATGACAGGCGTCGCTGGCCCAACCGCAAGGACCACTGCATCCGCCTTTACCGGCGCACCGTCGACAGTGACGACGCCACGCGCGCGACCACCTGTGGCATCTATCCGCACGCGTCCAGCGTCCAGGATAAGCTTGCCGCCGCGGGAGCGGAATTCATTGAGTAGCAGATCGATCAGGGAGGGCAGGTCGACCCATCCTTCGCCAGGATTGAAGATTGCGCCCTGCGGGGTGATTGCATTGGCATTGACGCCGGGCGTCATTGCACCAACTTCGGCAGGGCCGAGCAGAAGCGCGTCATAACCAATTTCCTGCTCCAGCTGGCAGATGGACGCGATCTGGTTCGACTCATCATCCGCATCCCAGGTGAGGCCGCCGTCAAAGCGAAGCCACGACGCCGTTTCCGGCCTTGTGGCCGCCAGGGTCCGATAACGGTCGATACCTGCAAGCCTCAAGCGGTGATAGGCAGTGTCGGCACGTCGCGCTGAGTTCAGCCAGGAAAGTGAACGGCCGGATGCACCGTTGGCCGGCGCGCCGTCATTGACAATGGTTACATCAAAACCAAGACGAGCGAGGTGCAGCGCGGAAGAGGTGCCGAAGATGCCTGCGCCGACAACGACGACTTGGCGCGGTTTTGCAGGTGCAGTCATAGGGAAATCCTTCTACGCAGAAGCCGGGCTGGGAGTTGTTGGATCGCTGCAGAGCGCGATGGAACTAGTAGTCCGTTAGCTTCTTCATATAGCGCCGGCCATCGAGCATCGGCCGGCCACGCAGGCCGGCCAGCTCATAGGCAAAACGCCATAGAGTGTCGAAGAAGACCAAGGGCACGAGATAGGGTTTGATGCCATCGGACATACCGCTGAGGTCGAGTTCCGCTCCATCTAGCACCAGGATGTTTTCCCGGCTGCCGTACTTGAAAAGGAAGTCGCGGGCGCGTTCCGTGAGGCGTCTCGTTTCATCCAAGCCCAACATCACGACGAAGCCGGCATCCTTGTCCACCACCTCAAAGGGGCCATGGAAAAACTCGTTCGCGTGTATGGCCTGCGAGTCGTACCACTGCATCTCCATCAACACGCAGATGGCGTACGAATAGGCCGCGCCATAGCTGGCACCGCTGGCAAGTGTGTAGATCGCCTTGCGCGGCGCGAAACGGGGTGCAAAGGTCTGAAACCGCTCGGCATAGGTCCGGTGCGCACGCTCTATCGCCGGCTGAAGATGGCTCAGGCTCATCAGCAGGTCGGCAGTTAGCTTGGCATCCTCCCGAGCATCGATCAGGCCAGCGAGCAGCATGTAGAGCACGCCGTAATTGCTGCAGGCTGAATCGATTGCTTTGCCCGTAGTGTAGGATGCCTGGTAAGCTATCGGGTGGTCGACCGCCCGCGCGAGGGGCGATATCTGGTCGAGTGTCATGGCGATTGTCGTTGCGCCTCGGTGTTTTGCATGATTGGCCGCCCGCACGGTCTCCTTGGTGGTGCCGGTCTGCGAGCAAAGGACAACGAGCGCTTCAGGTCCCAACCGTCGCGGGTCTCGGCAGACGAACTCATCCGCGTTGTAGATGTCGCAGGCGAATGTGCCGCTGTGACGGTCGACGAAGTATTTGCCTGCCATCAGGATCGAGAGCGAGCCGCCGCACGCCACGAGGAATAGGTGCGAAAACTGCCTGCCCGCCGTAGCGGTCAGGGCGCGTTCCACGTCGGCGGGCAGGGCGGAAATCATGGGCTTTCTCGTCTGGTTGGCAGAACTAGGGGCCGGCGCACAATTGACAGGTGGCAGCCATTGTGCGAACGTTATCACATCCTTTAAACCGAAAGTCCTGCAATGGTCAAGATTGCCGCGATAGGCGATAACGTGGTCGATTGTTATCTTGCTCGCGACGAGATGTATCCTGGCGGAAATTGCCTCAATGTCTCGGTCTATGTCAGCCGCTTCGGCGGACGATCGGCCTATGTCGGAGCGATCGGCAAAGACCGGGCAGGGGACCTGATCCGCACTGCATTGACCTCGGAGCGCGTGGACGTTAGCCGATTACGGCGCCTCGAGGGGCCTACCGCTTACTGCCTCATAGGTCACCGCAACGCCGATCGGATTTTCCTGGACTTCGATCTCGGAGTTTCGGTGTTTACGCCGACGCAAAAAGATCTGGATTTTCTCTCGGGCTTTCAGGCCGTCCACATCGGCCAGTCCAGCGGGTTAGACCCGTGGGTTGCCGCTGTATCGAGTAAGTCCCTGCTGTCTTACGACTTTTCCACGCGGCGGACACCGGGACATCGACGCGAGATTGGGCCCTATTGCTATCTGGCTTCCGTCTCGGGTGACGGTCTCGACGACAACGAATTGGCCGCAATCGCAGCCGAACTCCTTGGATGTGGTTCAAAGTGGGTCCTTGTGACTCGTGGCCGAGCCGGCGCAGTGCTTCACAGCGACACCGTCTCTTATCGCACTGAGGCGCGGCTGGTCGAACCAGTCGACACCCTGGGCGCGGGCGACACCTTCATCGCCAGAACGCTATTCGGCCTGCTTAAGGAAGAGGCGCCTCAAGACATTCTCGGCCATGCCGCGGAGGCGGCGGCCGCTACCTGCCAGTACTACGGGGCGATCGGCCACGCGACAGCAATCGAGTTAGGAAAGATGACGCCGGAGATCCTTCGCGGAGCTAGGCACGCTCAAGACTGGAAAACCGTCTAGCAGCGAAATTCTCCGAAGCAATTGACGCGAGAAATGGACAATGCTAGGGAAAATGATAACGTTCTCACCTATCTGACCAAAACGCCACCTAAGAGCGTTTTGATGGATGAGAGTCGAGTGGGATCGCAGGGCCGAGTTCGGCCAATCGTAAGAGGAGAAGACATGCACACGAATTTGAGCAGGCGCCAACTTGTGAAATCCGGTCTGGCGCTGACGATCGCGCTGTTGACAGGACTTGGCACGTTGGCCTCGTCAACGCAGGCAAACGCGGCCGACAACCCCTACAACCTCATCGACCCGACGGTGATCAGCGTCGGAACCATGGGCGATGCGAAACCCTATGTCTTCACCGACGCCAACGGTAACTTCACTGGCTTCGACGCCGAACTGTTCCGTGATGTGGCGCGCCGGCTCGGGTTCAAGGAGGAACAGGTCGTTTTCACCGGCCAGGAATTCTCGGCGCTGCTGCCGTCGGTTGCCAACGGCCGCTTCGACGTCGCTGTCGCGGCCATCGGCACGACCGCGGAGCGCAAGAAGACCGTGGATTTTGGCGACGGCTATCTCGCCGGCTACCTGTCGATCATTTCGGCTGATCCGGCACTGACGAGCAATGAGAGCACCGCCGGAAAGCGCATCGGCGTGATCCAGGGAACGCTGCAGGAAATCTATGCCGAGAAGAATCTGAAGGGCGACATTGTCAAATTCCCCGACAACAACACTGCGGTGGCGGCGCTGAATAACGGGACGATCGATGGCCATTTCACTGATTATGAGTCGGCCAAGCAGTATGTGGAGCGCTATAAGAACCTGAAGATAACAATGAACGTGCCGTCCTTCGATGCGCCGGCCGGGTTCGTGGTCAAGAAAGGCAACGATGCCTTCCGCGAGGCGCTCAACAAGGCGCTGCGCGAGGCCATGGACGATGGCACCTGGAAACGGCTGCATGAGAAGTGGTTCCCGGGCACTCCGATGCCCGATCAATATCTGCCCAAGAAGTAAATTCGCGCGTATTCATTTTCGTTTCCGGCCGGGCCCGTGAGCAACGGTGCCCGGCCGAGTTATAGATGGACTTGATATGAGCTGGTTCGATACCTTCGCCCGCAGCTTCCTTGATTTCCAGGCGATGGCAGAAGTTCTGCCAAACATGGTGATGGTCGGCCTCAAGAACACTTTGATCCTGGCCCTTGCCTCGACGTTTTTCGGGACGCTGATCGGTATCGTCCTCGCAGTCATGGGGATTTCGGAGAACCGGCCGCTGAAACTCCTTGCGCGGGTCTACACCGATATCTTCCGCGGGCTTCCTGCTATTGTCACGATCCTGATCATTGGCCAAGGCTTCGCGCGGTTGGGCCGAGATCTGTTCGGTCCATCGCCTTATCCGCTGGGCATTCTGGCGCTCAGCCTGATCGCCGGCGCCTATATCGGAGAGATTTTCCGCGCCGGCATCCAGAGCGTCGAGCGTGGTCAGATCGACGCCACCCGCACTCTCGGTATGACGTATGGCCAAGGCATGCGCCTGGTGGTGATCCCTCAAGGCATCCGCCGCGTCCTGCCTGCACTGGTCAACCAGTTCATTGGCAACGTCAAAGACTCCAGCCTGGTCTATTTCCTTGGTCTGCTCGCCTCCGAACGCGAACTGTTCCGCGTTGGCCAGGATCAGGCCGTGCTGACCGGCAATCTGTCGCCGCTGTTGCTGGCCGGCGTGTTCTATCTCGTGATCACGGTGCCGCTGACCCACCTCGTCAATTACATCGACGCGCGGATGCGCGTCGGCAAACGTATCACCGCTGTGCAGAGCGGCCTCAAGGAAGTCGCCGAGCTTGCCGAGGCGGTCGTGCCGGGCGCAGCGAAATTGCCCGCAGTGGCGCCCACCCGCTTCAAGGGCGGCGGCATCGAGGTCAAGAACATCGACATGGCCTACGGCGCCGTCCAGGTGCTTCATGACGTCAGTCTGAAAGTCGAGCCCGGGACCGTCACCTGCCTCGTCGGTCCGTCCGGCTCGGGCAAGTCGACCTTGCTGCGTTGCCTCAACCGCCTCGTAGAGTGTCGAGCCGGCGACATTCTGCTCGATGGCGAAAGCATCTACAAACAGACCCCTGACCAACTCCGGCGGCGCGTCGGCATGGTTTTCCAGCAGTTCAATCTGTTTCCAGACCGCAGCGCGCTCGCCAACATCACCCTGGCGCTGCGCAAAGTTAAGCGCATGTCGCGCGAGGAGGCTGAGGGGGCGGCCTTAGCGAGGCTGCATGAAGTCGGACTGCTGGAGCGCAAAGACCATCGGCCGGCCAATCTCTCGGGCGGGCAACAGCAGCGGGTGGCCATCGCGCGCGCCCTGGCCCTCGAACCCGAAATTATGCTGTTCGACGAAGTCACCAGTGCGCTCGATCCGGAATTGGTCAAGGGTGTCCTGAACTTGATGGCCGACCTCGGACGGGGCGGGATGACGATGGTCGTCGTTACACACGAGATGAACTTCGCTCGCAAGGTCGCGAACCAGGTCGTATTCATGGACGAGGGGCGGATTGTCGAGGCAGGACGACCAGAGGACCTTTTCGACAATCCGCAGAGTCCACGTCTTCGGCGCTTTTTGTCAGAGGTGCTGTGATTGCAATGGTGTGCGTAACGGCGGCTGTTGCGGTGTTCGGCCTTGCGGGGCTGGCTTAACTGCCGCTAGGTCGCCGTCATGCGCGCGCGTGACGGCGGGGTTTGCCGAGTGACTGAAAGATCGTCGAAAAACGCAACTATCATAGAGGTCGCTCGCCGGGCCGGGGTGAGCTCCGCCACCGCCGGGCGTGTCCTTGGTGGCTACGGCTACAGCAGCTCCGAGGTTCAGGAGAAGGTGCGCGCCGCCGCAGCTGCGCTGGGCTATCGCCCCAATCGCCTGGCCAAAGGCCTGATCACCGGTAAGACGCAGACTATCGGAGTTGTGGTTGGCGACATCGAAAGCCCATTCTACGCCAGCGTGCTGCGCGGAATAGGGGATGTCGCGCGCCGTGGCGGCTTCGGGGTAATCGTCACGAATAGTGACGAAAATGCCGAACTCGAGCGAGAGGCGGTGCAGTTGCTGCTGGAAAAGCAGGTCGATGGGCTGATCGTCTCATCGACCTTCGTGGACGAGCCGGATCATCTTCGTGAAGCAGTCGCGGCCCGCTGCCCCGTCGTGCAGTTCGACCGTATAGTGGCGGGCCTGGAAACCGATTCAGTCGTGGTCGACAACGTTTCTGTAACGCGTAACAGCATCGCGGCCATGATCGCCGCCGGACACAGCCGCATCGGAATACTGGCGGAACTCGGGCCGGGCCACCGCGATGATGTTGGCTCCTTTGTGGCGAACGTTGATCTCTCCAGCTTCGATGTTCGCTACCATCATCCAAGCTGGCAACGATTGTTGGGTTATCTCGAAGCCCATCGTGCCGCAGGTATCGAGCCGGATCCACGGTTGATCCGCCGCGTAGCGGTCTATTCTAGCGAGGCAGCTCGCAAGGAGGCGCTCGATCTGCTGACAATGCGCAATACGCCGTCCGCTCTATTTACCGCCGATGGTGTGATGTCGACAGGCGTTCTGGAGGCGACTTCCGCACTAAGACTTGCGATTCCAGGAGACGTTTCGCTGCTTTGCTTCGACGATCTCGATTGGATGCAATTCGTGGCCCAGGGTATCACAGCCATCGCCCAGCCAGCGCATTTGATCGGGGCGGCGGCGGCGGAGCTTCTCTTGAAGAGGTTAGCGCAGGCCACGTTACCTTTCGAGCATCGTGTCCTGGCAGCCCAGATCGTGGAACGAAATTCCATTGCCGTGCATGGCCAATCGTAGGTTGGATCATCTGAGGTCCCGCAGCAGGTGCGTCGCTGACATTCAAGCTGTGGCTGTATTGACGCAAAACGGTCGTGCTTCATTCTGGAAAACATCGACAAGTTAGTTTGAAATCGCTGACCTGGAACCGACGCGCCATTTTCGGTTTAAACTGCGAACGCCAGCAGCCGGGCGGGTCCACGGGCGGAGAGGGCAGGGCGCTCGGCAAAGCAGCGGTCGAAGGCAAACGGACGACGCGCATCGCCCAGCAGTGCGGGGATCCTTTGCCGTCGGCCGGTTTTCTGAGAGCATCACAGCGTGCGCACAATCCGGGAGCCGACATTCCATGCCAACAAGAAGCGATGCTAGTAAAGCGCGCCGGTGGTTTGCCGAAGACCTGCGTGTCTCATCACCAGTCTTGCACAACCCTGCTGTCATCGAGGCCTTCGCAAAGGTTCCGCGCGAACACTACCTTGGCAACGGGCCATGGCGTATCCATTCGAGATTGAAGATCGGGGCGGTCCATACCAGCCCTTCAGCCGCACTTCATGAGATTTACCACGACGTTCTGGTCTCACTGGACGAAAAACGCGGATTAAACAGCGGTTTGCCGTCGCTTTGGGCCTTGGTTTTCGACCATGTGAACATCGCTCCCGGCCAGACCGTCCTTCAGGTAGGCGCCGGTGTCGGCTATTTCACCGCCATCCTCGCTGAACTGACGGGTTCTGAAGGACGCGTGATTGCATATGAGATCGACGAAGAACTCGCCCGGCGCGCGCAAAGCAATCTTGCTCATTATGCCCATGTCGACGTGATTTTCGGTGATGCAACGCAGGCAGTTGATCTGCCAGACCTCGATGTCGTTGTCGCCTTTGCCGGAGTGACGCACGTGCCGGAACGGTGGCTTTCAAATTTGTCCGACGCTGGCCGGATGGCGCTGCCGTTCACGGGCGAAGACCAACGAGGCTTCATGATGCTTCTGGAAAGAGCTGGCGATACATTTCCCGTACGGCCACTTGTGCCATGCGGGTTTTACCCCTGCAGCGGAGCCAGGCGCAGTGACGAAGAAAAGGCCTTGAAGGCTGCCCTCAAGGGGGCCCGAGGCAAAGTCACCGGTCTCGCGCAATATCATCGAGGCCGACCAGCAAACGGGATCGAGAACGCTTGGCTGGTGACTGAGACGTACTGGATTTCGAAGGCCTAGAGATCGATATCAATGTCGCGTGTCGCCGCCGTAGCGTGCGGCACGGCTTTCCAAGGGCGATCCATCCGTCGGGAGCAGTCCTAAGCATTGTTATTGCGTCCGAAATTTCCCCGATCCGCGCGTGGGGATTGCAGCCGCGGTCCTTGCCGGCTGCAGCGCAGGCTTCCGCTTGTCCGACGACTGACCAGACCCATCCCGTGCAGCACGATCCGCCGCCGAGACGTCTGCGACTAGCGACGCAAGTTCAGTCTCGTCGAGCGTCTCGGTCTCGAGCAGCCTGCGTGCCGCCCTTTCCAGCACGTCGCGCCGCTCGGTGAGCAGGCCGACGGTTCGTTCGAATGCGGCCGCCACAATGTCGCGTACTTCCGTGTCGATGGCATCGGCGGCGGCTTCGCCGTAATCGTGCTCGCGCGGTCCGCCGGCGAGCAGGTTTTGATCATCACCTCAATGCGATGATTGCGGGGAATGAATTTGGGATTGCTGGAATTCATGACCTGTTTGCGAAATGCCACCTCGGCTGGTACGCGTGCCAGGCGCTCGCACCACTTCCTTGACCAGGCGTCGAATGCGCTGGGCTCTTTGAACAGTTGTCGCGCCGCGCTTTTCCGGGGCGTCTGAAGGTAAGCGTGAAATCCGCACCGCCGCGAGCCATAGCTTCGAAAGATCGCTCGCAAGCTGCAAGTCCCCCTTCGGGTTCGCTCAGCAGTTCAAGTCTTCTACTTATGCCACGGTGGAAAGTAGCCTCATAACGCGACTGGAATTGCCTCTCCGCTTCAGAGACTGCTTCATCCCCATCCTCATTCAGCAGCGGCAGCAGTGTCTCAGTGAACCGCGTCAGGTTCCATACGGCGATGTGCGGCTCGTTGACATAGGCATAGAGGCCAAATTTGATCGATCGAGCTGAATACCGCCCGAGGATCATATATGTCCATGAAGGCGCAAGGGCCGTAATCGATCGTCTGCCGGATATCGCCATCACGCCGTGGATGAAGCCGACCAGCATCCAGCGCGCCACCAGGTCGGCCTGCGCCTCGGATCAACGCTCGCGTCGCCATTCGCAAGATAGTTGTGCATGTCGGTTGCAGCGACCGCTGCGTGGCCGAATGCTACGGCAAGCTGATTGATCTCATTGACCACATCTCCGGCTGCATAAAGTCCGGTGACTGCGGTGCGCTGGCGCGAATCTACGACGAGGTTGCCCGCTTTGTCACAGCATGCACCAAGGTCGACCGCGAGCCTCGAGCGGATGGTCGAGCCCATCGCAGGGTAGATGGTGTCAAACGACAGCGTTCCGCCGTCGATGAGTTCCACGACCGCCTCCCGGCCCGTGGCGCAAACGGCATTGGGTCTGCATACGCCGATCTCGATACCGGCCCTCTTGAGCTTGGTACGCTTGTCGGGGGAGGGCTCGGATGGATCGGTAATCAGCAAAGTGAGATCCTGAGTGAAGGTGCGCATGAACAAGGCCTTTTTCATTGCGTGTTCGGCCGGTCCGATGACGGCCACCCGTTTGTCGATGGCTTCATAGCCATCGCAGATAGGGCACAATCGCAAGACGCCAGCTTGGATCATGTCGGTAGCGCCAGGAAGATCCGGGAGGGTGTCAACAACGCCGGTTGCAATGAGCACCGAGCGGGCACGAATGGGAGATGAAGCGCCCGCCAAAAACCCAGCCTTCGTTCTGCGAATGGATACGATCCTGTCGTGGACCAAGCTTGCGCCGTATCGAGTGGCCTGCAGTTCGAGGCGGTCAAGTAGGTCAGGGCCGGTGATGCCGTCTGGGAAGCCTGGGCAGTTGCGCGTCAAGGGAATCCACTTTGCACGGCTCTCATCTGCGTCGACAACAATTACTCGCCTTCGAAATCTTCCAAGGTAAGTCGCAGCCGCTAGGCCCGCTGGCCCGCCACCTACGATCAGGCAGTCGAAGCTTCCTTCATGCCGGCTCGTGTCCCGGTGGACCATTCAGAAATCCTGAAATCACACGGCTGCATCGCGAGCGTACAGTCGAACGCCGTTGAAGGAAACGCGGAGCAAGCCATTTGGTTACAGTGGCACGCCAATCGGGCGTTTCATGCATTCCGCCATCGAATCTCCGACATGCCTGCGGGGGGACGAGGTCAACGCTTCGTCATCCTTGCGTCTAGCGACCGCTGGGAGGCGGCATTGCACGATGTGGCCGCGCGAAGTAGCTCGGAGATGAACAAGTCTACCGATCGGACTTCCCAGGCTGCCCGAATTCTTACATTAACAGTCCGCGGAACGCCCAAACGGCGCGGAGCTCGAGCTGCTCGGCGTGGAGTGGCATCGAATATTAGCTGCTCGACACCTTGTTCCGCTCCCTGACCATGCGAGCGACGAGCTTGGTCCCCCTCGGCAAGCGCTATGAAGTTTGGTCATGGTGCTCCGTCTCTCACCTCAGGCTGGGTGGAACTCTGAGCCCGAGTTTGCATTTCTGCCCTGAAGGGCGAAGAAGCTGGAGCGAGAGATGAAGTATCTACTGGCGGCGTTGAGCGGCTTTGCGCTCACGCTTTGCGTATTCGTGGGTGGGGCTGCGCTCGCGATCACCTATCTCACCGCGAAACCGGTTCCGGTCCAAAAGCCCGCCGTGGACGCAGCAATGGTATTGCCGACCCAGGCGATAAAGGTCGACACCACCCTGCGAAACCTTAAGCGTGTCGAAAGACAGCCCGCCGTGGAGCCCCGGACACATGAACAAGCGCCTGAACCAGCGCCGGCCGTCGACCACACTAGGACCGCGTCAAACAGTGCGCCGCAAACTTCGGCGTCCACGACCCTGAGCAGTGACCATGTGAACTGGTGCACCCATCGGTACCGCTCGTACCGCCCCGACGACAACAGCTACAGATCGTACAGCGGCGTCGCCCGCGAATGCATCTCACCCTTTTCTGATCACAACGTCGTCACACGCCCCTCCAGCGCCTCTCCCGAAAACATTGGCTATACGGAGGCGGCGGCCTCGAGTGGATATCAAAGCGCACAGCACGTTGATTACTGCTTCAGCCATTATCGCTCTTATCGGCCGGAGGATAACTCCTACCAGCCTTTTGGAGGCGGGCCGCGAAGGCAATGCCAGTGATTGCTAGTCTCAGAGATTGTCGAGCGTGAAGGTCGATCCCAACGCGACGATCTTCCGCGGCAGCCAGGCGCCACGGTAAGCATTGAGGATCTGGACTAGGAGGGGAAGCGCACAGAGCTGCTCGACGCTTTGTCCCGCTCTGTCCCCATGCGCGAGACGAGATTGATTAGGCTTCGCGAAACAGCGTGATGAGGTTCGCCACGGCCTATTCTTTGAATAATGATTCGGAACAGTCGGCCCTATCGGGGTTACCTCGGGCCAACTGAGAGGAGACCACAATGGACCACACCAATCGGCTTACGAATGCTGAACTGCGCGCTGACGTTGTTGAAGGCGCGACCATCTACGGGCGCGATGATGAGGAAATCAGTACGGTAGACCACGTCCATGGAACCGGAGACCAGGCCCAAGTCGCTTCGATCTTGGCGGGTTCCTGGGCATCGGATCAAAGCGGGTAGCGCTGTATGCGAGTCAGCTCGATTTCATGCGGGACGAAGACGGCACCGTGCATGCCATCACGCAGATGACTACCGACCAATTGAAGGAGCTACCTGAGCATCACGATAGCTGATCTGTCTTGGCCTGGCACTGCCGGGCCTTTTCACACGCCAACGTAAAGGTTGTGCCGTCGAGCATCAGCTCAGTCAGCGCCCAGACCAGCGCATCGGCGCGATCAGGCGATCCTTCGAGAAGAAAGAATTGCCGATCGGCTCGAAGGTCGTGATGGAGTGATGGAGTGATGGAGCGTAGGGGGACGGTTGGTTCGTCCACATCGATATTCCATAGCAAGGAATGACAGGATAGACGAAGCGGCACGCTAGTTGGAAGAGGCATACAATATGTTCGCGAACAGCCCTTGTCTGAGCCGCCCGCGCACCGGTCACAGCGGTAACCGGCAGCGGGCACATGCCCACGACCTGTTTTGCGCTTCCCGCTGCCCGCACACTTTGCTTGGGAGCCGCAGTAGCGCTCAGGCGCCGGAGACCCTCTCCTGCTCAGCTTCTTGATTGGCCGCCGCCGCTTCCATTTCGAGCCGCGCCAAATGGGCCTTGATTTCCTCAGGCTCGGCGTGTTCCAGCCCGACGACATTGTTCCTCGTTTCCTTCAATGCGACGATGATTTCATCGAGCTTCGCATGGATGGCAGCGGTGTCGCGATAACCCTGCATTAGGACCACGCCGGTAATCACAATCGCAGCTACTGAAAGCGCATAGGTAATTACGCTTGTTAGGCCGAAAGGAACCATCGCAGTGCAGGCGATCATCGCGGCGATGATCACATAGAAGCCGGGCGGGCGGGAAAGAAAGTCAGCGATCATAAAGAGAAATCGGTTCATGTGAATCCCCAAACAAATGATGCAATCCGATTGGGGTCCGATTTTGGGTGCTCGTCAATGGCCGTCCGAACGCGGACGGCCCTCGCTTATGAGCCAGCGGAATAAGGCTCCGGGACTGCCCATGAATCGTTGCTGTGCAGTCGTCCTTACTTTTCCGCTTATACGGGAACGTGGCGTCCCCGTCATCCTCTCCGGACAGGGCGCGAGGATTGGCGTGAGAGACACCGTCGTTCGTTCCCCCTTTATGGCTCTTTTCGGACTGGCCCCTGGCCTCCGCCTCTGGCGCCGGCTTGCCGGCCAGCTCGTTTTCAAAACGGGTCTTTTCGACATGGCTCTTTTCTCCATTGAGAAACGCCAACCCGATATGAGGAGCAAAGTTCCGCGGCCGAAACCAGCCTCGTCAAGGCATGTTGCTTAGTCGCGTGCTTCCGCTTCTGCACTCCCTGCGGGAGGTCAGGGGAATCGCATATGGCGATTTTGGGGTTGAGTTTAGGCTGAGAAAGGATTCTTTGGAGAGGCAGTTGAGCGAAGGAGCGACTGCCATTTCCTGCCTTGAG
>NZ_JAMYLM010000034.1:0-43529 GCF_040317995.1 Mesorhizobium sp. M1334 | reverse complement strand
GCCTACATCGTTCCATTAGCTGTGGCTAATGCGGGTTGGTCAGCGGGCTCTGCCGCTCTAAGTTCCCCTTATGGGTCCCCTCTGGTTCGCTCCCCCGGTCTACGTGAAGACGAAACGTCCGGGCATTCGCCATGGGATCAGCCACGTCGAGGGAGCCGCCGAGGAACTCATGGCGTGGGACACCAAGGGCCCGAGGTGGACGAAGGCGGTCCAATCCTGCGTGGACGCGTTCGAGGGCAGAGTCTCCCCTCAAGAGGTCCGTCAAGCCTTCGAGGCGGCTGCCAAGGAGGCCAACGTGTATCTCTCCCCTGAGTAGGAGGTATCATGGCAACCCATTGGTTGGTCCCTCCGGTGTTCGTGAAGAGTGAAACCGGCGTCAGGCATGGGTACAACAATGCGAGGGCAGCCCTTGAGCAGCTCAAGACGTGGACCCGAAGAGGACCTCGCTGGCATAAGGCGGTGACGCTGTGCCTGTCAGCCTTGGAGGGCGATCCGATTGACCCTCAGGTGGTCCGAAAGGCCTTTGAGGCTGCCGCCAAGGAAGACCCCTGAGTAGGAGGTGTTGTGGCAACCATTTGTTCTCCCCTCCGGTGTACGTCAAGACTGACCGACCTGGGGTCACCTACGGGTGCAACAATCTCGAGGGTGCCGCCGAGGAACTCCTGAAGTGGACCAAGATGGGGCCCAAGTGGCGGAAGGCTGTGCAACTATGCATCGAAGCCGTCGAGGATCGGGCGACCCCCGAGGAGGCTCGTAAGGCCTTCGAGGCGGCTGCCAGGGAGGAGGGGTGCTACGATCCTCTGATTAGGTCTCCTGTGTCCCTGTGCCCCATCGGCTAGGGTCGATTGCCGTCCAGCGAGAAGCTCCGAAACTCGATTCCGAGTTGCTTGAGCCGCTCTACACGGGGAACCTCTGCGGCTGGGTGCACGAGCCCAAGGATGGAGTCGGATCGGAAGGGTAGGGGGACATGCAGGGCCTCAGCTGCCTTGAGGACGCCATTGACAAGCTGCCAGGGCACGGCGACGGCGCGCAGTGTTCTGCCTTGTGATGCGGCGATCTCTTTCATGAGCCGTCGGAACGGTACCGGTTCGGGGTTGGCCAGCCCTACCGGCTCCGGCAGGGGCATGTCCGACTCGGCAATACGCACCATGGCGGCTGCCATGTCCGCCTCATGCACGGTGAACTGATGGGAGCGCGCTCCGATGAGAGGTGTGACCGGCAGGTTAGTGAGCTTGCGGAGCGCGCCTGCCATCCCGCCCCAACCGGGGCCGTACACCAGTCCGAGGCGGGTGGAGACACCTCCCAGACTGCTGGCGGTGCGCTCGCAGGCCAGCTTCGCCTGACCGTACAACTGTCGGGTTCCCTTATAGGCCGACATCGAGGAGATAAAAATGACCCGGCGAACCCCTGCGTCGGCGGCATTGCGCAGGAGGTGCTGCGAGCCGGACACATTGACACCCCACACATCGCCGGCGCTGACGAGAGTCAGGTCCCAGGCACAGTGGATGAGCACATCTAGGTCGCTCAATGCCGCCCCCGACGGCGGGCGCTTTATCTCGTATGGGCGCCACTCGGCCACGCCAACCATTGCGGCGGCAGAGTCGGAGGTCACCCGGTTCGAACGGGCGAACGCGATGACCTCATGCCCTTCTTCGGCGAAGGCGGCACGCAGGATGGTCCCGACATATCCGTTGGCTCCGGTGATACCGACCCGCATTGAACGCTCAACCCGTCAGCTGCATCGCTTCGCAGGCGATGCGATGTGAATTGGCCATCACAGTCAGGGTAAAGGTAGTAGCCGGCACATTTGGGAAAACCGACCCGTCGATGAGATGGATACGGTCCCAGCGCGCCAACCGCCCGAGGCGGTCTGTCGTCGCCCTCCCGGTATGCGGCTCACCGGCGTGGGGAAAGCTGCCGCCAAAGTGGTAGCTCTTTGCCCCGCCCGACCACAGCATCCGCGGCGTGACTGGCCACAAGTCAAGGTAAGGTGCCGCCCTGCGTATCCGCTTTATTACGTCAGGCAGCATCGCAGGCACGTCTTTGCCGCTGGCCCTGGCCTCGCTGAAGCCCTCTGAAGTGAGGGTGATCTTGGGTAGCTCATCAGCGGACAACTGGGCGGTGACCCGGACCTTGGGTGATGCCCAGGACGGCAAGTAGCCCAGGCCTACCGTCAACCGGCTCAGGAGCCGATCCGTCACGAAGGCGGCGGCGCGGTGTTGGAGGAAGCCGGGAAGCGCATCGTAGTATGCCTGGTTGAACGGATAGAAGTGAATCTGTGAGACATCGAAGCCCTCGTCGTCCCGGACGATGACCATGTTGAACTGGTTGAGTGTGAACTCGCGCCTTGTACGTGGGTCGGGGGTCGGCTTCATGGAGATCATTGGAAGAACGAATTGAGCCGATTCCGAAAGATGTACCGGCTGGTCCGATCCGAGCGAGCCCAGGATCAGCCGGGTGGTCCCGATTGCTCCGCAGCCCACGAAGACCCGGTCGGCTGTGAATCGCTGGATCCGGCCGCTGGACAGCTCCCGGGCCTGCACGACGGCCGTGTCGCCCTCCTGGTCAACTCGCACCGCGAGCAGTCCGCTGTGGTAGTCGATCCTCCCGCTGCGCCTGAAGCGATCGAAGCTGTGCGAGGCCGAATAGACTAGCGACCGCGGGCACCCAGTCATGCACAGGCCGCAGGGCTGGCATTCGGGCGCTGAGAAGGCGAGGCGGGCGCGGCCTATCGTTATTCCCGTGGAGCGCACTCGATCGCGGTGCCGGTCGTAGTTGGCCAGGACCATCTGCGTCCGCGGCGCCAGCGGCGGAAGCGGGTCCGGGGATCCGATGAGCGGGAACCACTCCTCGAGATCGTCGGACTCTCCAGCGAAAGGAATGTGACCCAGGATCGTCCGATAGTGCTCTTCCATATCCGAGAAGTCGAACGGCCATCCCTTGAACGTGGCGGCGCTGAAGGGCATGATCTGGGCCCCCCAGACATTGCTGAACCCCCCGTAGGCGCTTGATATGACAGCTGAGTTGACTCTACCCTCGGAGTGGACGCCGTCGAGCTGGCCCTTGTTGACAAACGGGAAATCGGATCCGTAGCTTCTCTTTTCAGGCAGCGAATCGGACCGGATCCGCTTGGGTTGCAGGCTGACCCCGCGGACGTCCTCCTCATCCCAGTTATCGACACGCAGCTTGGACAGCCTGGAGATTACCTCTTGCGTCTGCGCGTCAAGCACGGTGCCCGGATCGAACACGGTTACCTTCTCGTCCGGTTTCTCGGACAGCGCCAACACGGCGGCGGCTGCAGCCGGACCCGAACCAATGATTATCGAAGACGGCATCTACTTGCCGCGCCCACCGCCTTGCGCGGCTGTGTCCAGTATCTGCTTGGTTGCCTGTTGGCGCCGCCGGCGCAAGCGCCGCACCAGCTCGATCCGGCCGGCGATGTGGCCTGCCGCGGCCAGCCCCACGCCAGCGATTATCGCCGCGGACCGGGCCAGCCCGTGGGCGTCACCCCTGGCCGCTTGCAAAATCTCCCGCGGTACGCCCTTGGTCAGCGCGTACCAGACGAAACGGGTCTCTGCACCCAGTGCGGCGGCGTCGCCCATCTGGGCAAAGGCCTCGACCTTCCCCTTGTTGACGAACAGACAGCGGCGCCAGAAGTACCTCCAGGTCGGCCGTGAGGCGGGCACGAAGTGGCGGACGGTCGCCGCCGGTTCGTAGATGACCGCCTCACTGCCCCAGAGGTGCGCTACGCGGTGACACATGTCCATGTCGTCGTGACGGTCGGAGTGGAACCCTCCCACCTGCTCGAGGAGGATCCGCCGCACCGACATGTTGGCTCCTATGAGGTGAGCCAAAGGACCTCGGCTGGTCGGAAGGCCGTCATAAGCGCATCCGAACACCCAGTCGAACTGCACAGGAAACCAGGCCGGGCGGCTCGTCTCGAAAACCGGTATGGGGCGCCCGCCGACGGCGCCGATGCGCTTATCCCGGTACGGTTCGATGAGAATCTCGAGCCAGTCCCTGTCGGCCGCCGCATCGTCGTCCAGGAACGCCAGGATCTCTCCAGCGGCTGTCTCGGCTGCCGTGTTTCGGGCCGCCCCCAGGTGCCCGTCATACTTGTTCTGGATCACCCGTATCGGAGGGGTGGATGCTGCGAAGTCAGCCCAGTACGCGGCACAACGGTGGAACAGAGGCTGGTCGACAGATACGATGATCTCGCAGGGTTGCAAGGTCTGCTCCTGAACCGAGGCCACCGACTGAAGCAACAGCTCCCATCTGTCCTCGGAGTAGGCACAGATAATCACTGAGATCGTAGGGGGCGGCTGCCGGCATTCGCTGCTGACGCCATCCTCGGGCTGCCCGGTTTTAGATCCAAGCTGACCGGTTGTAGCAACGGCAACGTCAAGACCGCGGCGGGCGAGACCGATACTTAGGTTCCGGACGTGGCCCCGCTGGCCAACGCCAATCGACATATAGGATTGCGCAAGCATCAGAATACGCATCTAGGAATTCTCCCGACTTGAGCTGCCAATGTCTATCCAAACTCTTTGATAGACGGTGCGATGGTCTTGGTTTTTGAAACGCCAGGCTTCCACGCGGGATTCGGCCTACCCGGAAGCCGGTTTTCAGCATAAAAACTCACCAACCAGGGCCGAGCTTTGCGCCATTGTAGGCTTGCTTCCGTCGAGCGACCCGATCACCGGCTGGAGAAGGTGCGGACCACATTGGCGCCCATCGCCACCGCGTCGTCGAGAACGCGGGCGACCTCAGCCTGCGACCGGTAGGTCAGATAGTGGTTGTTTACGCCGGTCACGAAGACCGCCTGCCGTCCAACGCACAGTTCGTTCCGGAAGTCTTGATGAGGGACGTTGCCGACGGATCGTCTGCGGCGCTCACGACTGCCGGAACGGACAGCAACGCGGACACCAGCACCCGCGGTCCGGCGTTCCGCAGCCCATTTTTTCACTCGTTGCCAGTCGATGATCATCCTGGCATTTGGCTCTCGCCGGCCACAGGGTGCAATGGCCCCTAAGGATTACCTCCTCTGACCTCACACAGCCCGGCGTCGTTCGGGCATAGTGGTGCTTAGCCGTTTCCAGTCGCTCGAGTATTGACCCGTGCTCAGGCATCTCCCAATCAAGTGTTCGGCTCCCGACATGGCGAGTCCCCGCAACCACGGTAGGTGGAAACCATCCTCGCGCTGCGGCTTTCCATCTGCCGCCCTTGGCTGGCGGGCCGGCGGCGGAGTCCAGGGTAGGCGGATCGCCTGAGGTGGTTCTCGTGGAAGCTGTAAGCTGGCGTCGTTTTGAAATCGGCCGTGAGAACAACAATGCGCATTTGCCTGAGTCTCGATTCGTCCCGGCTGCTGCGGTGGCACCTCTGGCTGGCAGAAGCGCTCGCTGAAGTGCCCGGCAACGAAGTCTTCTGCGCTTTGGCGGCCGGTCGCTGCCCGCTGCCGCTAATCTGCCGTCTGCTGCTCGAACTCGAACAACTAGTCTATGGCTTTCGCGGGAACGGCGCCATCGACCCCGTCGAGGCGGCGCTGCGGTGCCTGCCGCCGCCTCCGGCCGACCAAGTCGATGTGGTGATCGATTTGAGCGGGGCAGAATCGCTCCCGGCGGGGCGGCGTGTGCTCACCCCGGTCTTCAACGGCGCACCCGGCGAGATCGGAGTCGTGGCGGCCTGGGTGAATCATCAGGATCTTCTCGTCGACCTGCATGACACGGCGCGCCCGTTGCGGTCGTGGACGGCGCGCCCGGCCAGTGCAGACCGTGAAGTGTTGGCAGCGAGGCTCGACAGCGCCCTTTCCTGCGCTGTGCCGCTGATTCTCAAAGCCCTGTGCGAGGAAAGCGGTTCAGCTGCGTCCGATATCCGCGGTGCACGGACGGCAGTGCCTTCTTTTGGCGCGCTTTCGGCGCTTGCAAGGGCGACCGGCACGGTTGCATCGAAGGCGATCGGGCTTTTGGACGTCCTGGCGAGGGGCGGCGGGATGTGGGGGATTGCCTGGCGCTTCGATGAATCGGCGAGCCTGCTCGACAAAGGCGAAGCAGCCTTCCGGGTGCTCACCGGAAATGCCGACAGCTACCTTGCCGACCCGTTCCCGTTCCGGCACCAGGGGCAGGACTTCATCTTTGTCGAACAGTACCTCTACTCGAAGAACCGGGGGTGTATTGCGGTCGTGACAGTGAACCGGGACGGGACAGCCGGCGCATCCCGGATCGTCGTAGAGGAACCGCATCACCTCTCGTACCCGTTCGTGTTCGAGCAGGATGGGCAGATCTGGATGATCCCCGAATCGGGGGCGGCCAGGAATGTCAGCCTCTACAGGGCAGTGGAATTCCCTTACCGGTGGACGCGCGAGGCCTGCCTCATGGAAGGCATTGAGGGCTACGATACCACGCCGCTCTGCCATGAGGGCGGCTTTTGGTTTTTCGTCAGCCCAAGGCTTTGGAGGTCCACATCCTGGGATCTCCTCAGCCTCTACCGTGCCGAGAGCCTGACCGGGTCCTGGACGCCCCATGCCGCCAACCCCGTCCTGCTCGATGCAAGGCTCAGCCGTCCCGCAGGCGCCGTCATCCGACACGGCGGACGCACGCTACGCCCGGTCCAAGACTGCGCGCGCGGTTATGGCGGCGCGGTGACGTTCTGCCGGATCGATGCGCTCGGCGCGTCGGAGTTTGCCCAGACCCCGCTCGGTCGCATTTCGTCCGGAGCGTTGGGGTGTCACACCTACAACCGCCGGTCTGGCCTGGAGGTGATCGACCTGTTCGGGCATATCCGGGGTTTGCGAGAGGTCACGACCTCGTATCGTTTGCTGGTACCCGACGCGCCGGTCTCGCGACCGCGCGGGGTCTCGGAACCGCGTGGGCAGTCCCTCTCTTGGCCGGTTTCGCCCGGGTTAGCTACCCGTAGCCAGGCGGTCGAGCGCAAGGTGCCCCGCCTGCGAAGGGCCGGGCGCGCTCGACCCTTCTCGGGCACAGAATAAGCTCGCAAATCACGGCCGAGTGAAGGAGCGAGCCTACCTGCACTTCGCAGCTTCTGGCCAGTGGCAAATCAGCGTTGCGCTGGACGTTCATTTCTTCGCGCCGGCGACCTTCGCTGCCTTCTGCACGGCTCGCTCGGTGGAAATTATCGCTGTGAGCTAGTCCCAGCCGCGGGTCGATGAATGTCTTTCCTGGGGGTTGAAGGTGGACCCAGAGGTCTAAGACGGGTTTGGCAACGCTGCTAACACAGCTGCTGAAGGTGATCGGTGCCGCTGCCGTACTATCCGCGCTGGTCGTATGGCTGGAAATAAACTGAAGGGATACCCCAAAAGAGCTAATCATCTATTTGCTTTTCCTAACCATCTATCGTCCTTCCATTTCAGGTCTGCATCAGTAATCGTCGCATAACAAACCAAGATAGGGGGCCACAAGCGTACCAATCTTCTTTCATTTCATCTTCATTTCATAACGGCCGGGAGTCCGCATATGGTTGGATCAAGCACATCGGTGGATGTGGCGGTCATTGGAGCTGGCCGCTGCGGCTTGTCGCTGGCCGCGCATGTGCGTGAGCGCGATGTGGAGCACCGGATTTTCGGGGAGCTCATGGGGTCATGGAAGCACAATATGCTCCCCGGATGGTTATCGCACGACCTCAAAGCGCTGCCATGAACGCCCGTCTCTCCGGCATTCTCGCCCCCGTCGGTGCCACATCGCGGCCTGACCCGGTAAATGTCGCGCTGCGGGGATCACTGACTCTGCCCCGAGTCAGCTTCGTCGTCCCGACGCTCAATGAAGCCGAGAACCTCCCGTGGCTTCTGCCGCGCATCCCCAACTGGGCGCATGAGATCATTATCGTGGATGGTCGTTCGACTGACGATACGGTCGCGGTCGCGCGCCGCCTGCGAGAGGACGTGAAGGTCGTGATGGAGCCCCGGCGTGGCAAGGGCGCTGCACTGCAAGCGGGATTCCTGGCCGCCACAGGCGAAATCATTGTCATGCTGGACGCTGACGGCTCCATGGTGCCGGAGGAGGCGATAGTCTTTGTCAGTGCGCTGATGGCCGGCGCGGATCTCGTCAAGGGTTCACGCTTTATCCAGGGCGCCGGCACGGACGACATGTCGCTGTTCCGGATGTTCGGCAATAAGGGGCTGACCCTGTTCGTGCGGCTGCTCTATGGCGGTTGGTTCTCCGATCTATGCTACGGATACATAGCCTTCTGGACCAAGCACGTCGCCACGCTGGACTGCGATTGCGATGGGTTCGAGATCGAGACCCTCATCAACGTGCGGGCCTTGAAGAACCACCTCAATATCGTCGAGGTGGCGAGTTTCGAGGCTCCGCGCATCAGCGGCGTGAGCCATCTGCGCGCCATGCCGGACGGCTGGCGCGTCCTGAAAACCATCCTGCGCGAGAGGGTGCACCAACAGCGCAGGCGGAACGCGACAGCCTGTGTTGTCGGTGGACAGACCTGATGCGAATCCTGATGGTTGCCGCTCGCTGCTACCCCCTCATAGGAGGCATCGAAACTCACATCCAGGAAGTCGGTCCCCGCTTGGTGGCGCGTGGCCACGCCGTCGACGTGCTCACTACCGATCCCTCGGGGGAGTTGCCGGTTGAGGAGGAAGTGCGCGGCATGCGCGTGCGGCGCGTGCCGGCCTGGCCGAGGGGACGGGACCTCTATGTTGCGCCCGGCATTTATACCGCGATCCGGCGCGGGGCATGGGATCTGATCCATTTCCAAGGTTACAACAGCTTCGTGGCGCCGATCGGGCTGCTCGCGACGCTTCGCGGGGACTTGCCGTTCATTCTGACCTTCCACAGCGGCGGGCATTCCTCCCGGCTGCGCAATGCCGTGCGCGGCACACAGCACGCGCTGCTTCGACCGCTGGTGGCCCGCGCCGCGCGGCTGATCGGCGTCTCCGAATTCGAGGCCAGCTTCTTCAGCGCCAGGATGCGCGTGCCGCGCGAACGGTTTGTCGTCATCCCGAACGGCGCCGCGATGCCGGCTCCGAGCCCCGGCATCAAGGTCGATCCGCACCTGATCGTCTCGGGCGGCAGGCTGGAGCGCTACAAGGGCCATCATCGGGCGATCGCGGCCTTGCCCGAACTGATCCGCCGGGTACCGGACGTGCGATTGCACATCGTCGGAACAGGCCCGTACGAGGGAGAATTGCGGCGCCTCGTAGCGGCACTCGGCCTCGAGAGGCGCGTCACTATCGCGAGCATCCCCGGATCCGACCGGCAGAACATGGCTGACCTCCTGGCGAGCGCCGCGTTATTCGTGCTGTTCAGCGAATACGAAGCCCATCCGATCGCTGTGATGGAAGCCCTGTCGCTGCGCCGTCCGGTCCTCGTTAGCGACACGTCCGGTCTGCGGGAACTGGCCGCCAATGGCCTGTGCCGGGCGGTTCCGCCCAACGCCGGTCCTGGAGAGCTGGCCGCCGCCATGGCCGAAGAACTGGAGGCCCATCGGCAGGTCCCGGATTTGGCCCTGCCGGACTGGGATGCCTGCGCGCATGCGCTGAGCCACGTTTATTATGATGTCCTCGGCAACCGATCCATGTTCCGCTTGGCCCCCGGTGGCGTGACATCGTGGCCTCCTGCGACGAGGGCATGATGCTGATGATGCCGGCTCATTTCAGCGCGGGAACCAGGATCAACCCGCTCCAGGCCGGGATACGAGTCGTCTCGGCCGTTGTCGGTCCCGACCTTCGCGACGGCAGCGCCGATGCCCCCTCGCAACGCGCCAATTCCGGATGGATCGCGGTTCTATGCCTGACGATCGCCGCGGCTCTACTCCTGGTCGTGGCCGGGCACGCGGCCGGGCGCCGGGGCTATGACGTGGCGCCGCCGCTCTTCTGGTCCGGTGTCGTTCTCCTGGTCGTTCCGACCGGCCTCCGCATCGCTTGGCCGACAACAGCCCGAGGTGAGCGCCTGTTCCTGCTCTTCCTGCTTGCCGAAGCCCTGTTCTACTGCAAGATCGTCTATTCCCCGACGAGCTTCAGCGGTTACGACGAGGTCTTGCATTGGATTGCGGCCGAGGATCTCATCACGGCCCGCCGGCTGTTCCTGTCCAACCCGCTTTTCCCGATCGGGCCAACGTATCCCGCCCTGGAAATCCTGACAGCGGCGATCGTCGATCTGACAGGACTGCCCTTGTTCGTATCGGGGACGCTCTTGTTGGTCATCCTCAAGGGCACGTTCATCGGTGCCCTGTTTCTGTTCCTCGAAAGCATCGCCGGATCGCCGCGTATCTCGGCCATCGCCTGTCTGGCCTATATGGGCTGCTCAACCTTCTTCCTGTTCGACTCGATGTTCTCCTACGGGAGCCTCGGTATCGTGCTGTGCGTGCTGACCTTCGCGGTCGAGGCAGCGTCCAAGGATCTCGTCGGGCGACCGAGGCTGAAGTCGCTCGGGCTGATAGCCTTGCTGTTGGCAAGCCTCGCGGTCACACATCACCTGTCGGCCGCCTTCGCCGCCATCTATTTCGGAGCGCTGGCCGCCCTCGAGGCCTTGCGCCGGCACGATCCCCTGCGGATGAAGACCAGCATTGCCGTGGGCCTCGCGGCGATCCTCGCCATAGCCCTGCCGTCCCTGTGGGTGCAGGCCCGTGGCATTCCTCTCACAGGCTATCTCGGCCCGGTGATCGAGTCCGGTTTCGACACATTGCTCGGGGTCATCCTGGGCGCGCCCACCCCGCGGTCGGAGCACCTCGGAGCGCCGGACAAGGCCCTCTACATGCGGCTGACCACCTTGCTGGCGCTCCTGCTCGTGGCCCTCGGACTGGCAACGGGATTCTTTCGGTCGCTGGCCATGGCAGCGCCGAGTGGTCCGCGCTCCGGTTGGCGTCCGATCCAGGACATTCTTAAACGCCGCTGGCGCGACAGCCGCCTCGTGCTCCTCAGCTTGCTGGCCTTCGGGCTCCCAGTCTCAGTTGCCTTCCGACTGACCACCGCTGGATGGGAAATCGGCAACCGCATGGGAACGTTCGTGTTCATCGCCGTCGGGCTGGTCGTCGCGGTGAGCATCGTCCACTTCTGGCAGGGCCGCACGCCACGCGGGTGGCGCCGCATCGCACCGGCCGTTGCTCTGGTGATCATCGTCCTGGGCGGCGTCACAAGCTCTTCGATTAATCCGATCCATGGGCGCTACAGGGTGGCCGCAGATCAGGAATCGATCGAGCCGATGGGGATCGAAACGGCACGCTGGGCCAGGGAATGGCTCGGTGCCGGCAACCGCTTCACCACTGACCGCATCAACCGCCTTCTGCTCGGGGGCTACGGCCGGCAGGACGTTCGGGTCACCATCATCGAAGGCATCGATCCCGCGCGCATATTCGAGGCCGAGACATTGGGGCCCGACGAATTTTGGCCCTTGGCGCGAAGCGACATCGATTTCCTGCTGATTGACCTGCGCCTGACCACGGCTCCGCCGGTGCTCGGCTTTTACTTCCAGCCGTGGGAAGCGCAGCAGGGAGCGCTTTCGGGCGCAGCGCTGCTCAAGTTCAATGACGTCAAGGGCGTCACCCGCATCTACGACAACGGCTGGATCGTCATCTATGACGTGAGGGGATTGCATGAGACTTTGTAGCAAGCGGGACCTTCTGGCCGCGTGCCTGTGGGCGGGGGCGACGGTGGCGGCCGTTGCGCTCAGCGACAGCTTGCTCCTCCGTACTGCCCTGGGCGCGCCCATGGTGTTCCTGGTCTCGGGCCACACGGTGCTGCGGGCCATTGGCGTCAGGACAACCTCCGCGTTGGAACACTTCGTCTACGCGGTCGGAGCAAGCCTCGCCGCCGGCATCGCCGGGGGCTTTGCCCTGAACGGCGCAGGCTTCCTTACGCCGCTCGGCTGGGCGGTGTGGTTCTGGGCCGTGACGACTGCCGCCGCACTGGTCGCGGCCGGCCGCCGCGACACTCCCGATCTGCCAGACTGGCCGGCTCCGGCGCGGGTCCGGCTCTGGCAGGGAGCCGCGCTCATGCTAGCGCTGCTTGTGGCGACCGGAGCCTATGCGCTGGCCGTCCGAGACGAAGCCGCCTACCGGGAATTCAAATACACCGCGTTCTGGTTGTTGCCGTCGGCCAGTGGCGAGTCCGGCCGGATCACCGTCGGCATCAGGAGCGCCGAGACTCAACCTCAGCGATTCGACCTGGAAATCACCCTCGATGGGCAACCGTTCGCCGTTTTCCGATCGCTCACCATCGCGCCGGGCGACACCTGGGCGCGGGAAATCCCGGTGCCCGTCTTGGCAACTCGCCAGACGGCCGAGGCGCGGCTCTATCGACCGGAAGACAACCGGCTCTATCGCAGTGTTTCGACGCTGGTGCCGCGCATCTAAAACGAGGCTGGACCATGCGCATCCTGCTGCTGTCGCAGTTCTATCCTCCGGTGATCGGGGGAGAGGAGCGGCACGTCCGCAATCTCGGCGCGGCGCTGGCGCAGCGGGGCCATCAGGTCAGCGTCGGGACCTTGCTGCATCCCGGATCGCCCGAAACCGAGCTGGACGGCGCGGTCCGCGTGCATCGCCTGCGCGGGACGCTCCAGCGTCTGTCGGGCCTCCACACCGATCCAGAGCGCCGCCATGCACCGCCCTTTCCGGATCCCGAACTGGTGCTTGCCCTGAAGCGCCTGGTCGCCCGGGAGGAGCCGGACATCGTCCACGCCCATAACTGGATCTACGCGTCCTTCCTGCCGCTCAAAGGTCTGAGTGGGGCACGCCTCGTGGTGACGCTCCACGATTACGGCCTTGTCTGCGCCAAGAAGAACTTCATGCACTTGGGCACCCATCTCTGCAGTGGCCCGGCGCCGGGCAAGTGCCTGCCCTGCGCCACAGGGCATTACGGGGCCGTGAAGGCAGCCGCGACCACCTTGGGCAATTGGGCGTCGAGCTTCGCCGCTCGGCGCGTTGTGGACCGCTTCATCGCGGTGAGCCACGCGGTGGCCCGTCACACCGGCCTCGCCCAAGGCCGCGCCCCCTACGAGGTCATCCCCAACTTCGTGCCCGACGATGTTGGGGTGCTTGGCCCGGAAGATGCCTGCCTGCGGGAGTTACCCGGGCATGGATTCATCCTGTTCGTCGGCGACATGATGCGCCTCAAGGGCATTGACGTTCTCCTGCAAGCCTATTCCGGCCTGGAGCGGGCGCCGCAGCTGGTCCTGGTCGGGCGCCGGGTCGCCGATACGCCAACCGAATTTCCGCCGAACGTCCGAGTGTTCGGTACGTGGCCGCATTCCGCCATCATGCATGCATGGCGGCGCTCACTGTTCGGCGTGCTGCCGTCGGTCGGGCCCGAAGCCTGCGCGACGGTCATCATGGAAGCGATGGCGTCCGGGAAGGCAGTCGTCGCAACCGACGTCGGCGGCATGTCGGATCTCGTCGACCACGGCCAGACAGGGCTTCTCGTGCCGCCCGGTGACGCGCACGCCCTCGCTCACGCAATGCAGACACTTGTGGAGGACCGCGCCTTGCTGGCCCGCCTGGAGGCGACAAGCCTCGCCAGGGTTGGACGCCTCAAGGCCGGAGCGGTCGTGACCCGGATCGAGCAGGTCTACCGGGACGTCCTGCGCCCAGCCGCCAGCAGGTCCGCGGCGCCGGCGCACCAAGGTTCGGGTGGGCGATCGTGCCGGTAGACCTCGCCGGGATGGCCATTACTCGCGTGCGCCGGGCGCTTCGAAAGAGCGCCACGCTCGTCATGAATTCCGGAGCTCTGGCGATCGGAACGATGGCAACGGCCGGTCTTGGGTTTGTCTATTGGTGGCTCGCCGCCCGGCTGTTTCCGCCGGAGGTGATCGGCAAGGCCTCCGCCCTCGTGTCCGTGATGGCCCTCGTCGGTGTGCTGGGGGAGGCCGGGCTCGGGACCTTGCTGATGGGCGAGATCGTCCGGCATCCCGGCAAGGAGCCCGGCCTCGCGGCCGCAGCAGCGTCCATCGGGGTGGCGCTTGCGGTCGGCCTGGCCTTGTTGTTTGTCTTCGGGGAGGCGTACCTCAACAGCTCGACCGGGCCGATCGGCGGTTGGTTCTTGGGCGCTGCGTTCGTCCTCGGCTGCGGCCTGACTGGTCTCAGCATCGTGGCCGATCAGGCGTTCGTCGGCACTCTGCACAGCAGCCGCAGAATGATCCGGCAAGTGCTGTTTTCCGCGTTCAAGCTGATGCTGATCGCCGCCGCCGCGGCCGCCGGCTACGTCTCAACTGCCACGATTCTTCTGACCTGGGTGATCGGCCTGCTGGCGTCCTGGATCGGCGTCGATCTCTTGACCCGGGGCGGCGCGCGTCGCCTCGTCGGGCCGCCCGAGTTCCGGCTGCTCCATACGCTCCGACGCAAGGCGTTCGACCACTACGCGCTCGATGTCGCCTTGCAGGCCCCGTGCGTCATCATGCCTTACCTCGTGCTGGTTCTGCTGTCGCCGACCACCAATGCCGCCTTCGTGGCATTGTGGATGCTGGTCTCCATGGCCTCGTTGATTCCCGCAGCCATGGCCACGGTGCTGTTCCCCGTGGTCAGAGCAAGCCCGAAACAATCCAGGCACGATATCCTTTTGTCGCTGACGGCGTCATTGCTCTTCTCGCTGGTCTGCGCCGCCTTCGTCTTCACCTTTTCGCAGGAGATCCTTGCGGTCTTCAATCCGGCCTATCCGGAGATCGCCGGTTCGAGCCTGCGCTTCCTCGGCTTCAGCCTGCTGGGATCGACGCTCAAATTTCATGCCTGCACGCTGGCGCGGCTGGGCGACAGGATGCGCAAGGCATCTCGCTGGTTCGCGCTGGGCGGATTTCTGGAGCTGTGCCTCGCGATCGCGGGGGCGAAGCTTGGCGGACTTCAAGGCCTGGTCCTGGGCTGGACGCTCGCCGTCAGCATCGAGGGCGTGTGCGCGGCCCTGACTTTGGCCTTCGCAATAAAACTTGATTCTGCCGCTGGCCCTGTGCACGAAGAACCGCGCCCCTCGCCACTCCAGACTTGAGATGTCGTCCATGGCGGCGGCCATGAGGCGATCCTTGAGCTCGCGTTGGAGGCGACGCGGATGTGGCGGCGATCTGGACGGAACTGAGCTCGCGCACCGAAACAAAAAGGCCGTTGAGCGCCAGATTCACGGCGCTTCGCATCCGCATTGCCGACGGGCCGCGTCGGCATCTATCACTTCGACAGCCGCTCCTGGCAGGGGCTGCATCGACACGCGCTCATGACGATGATCGCTTATGCTTTCCTCCAGCGCCGCCGCCTGAGAGCGGGTGGGGGGAAAGAACAGCTGAAGGACCCTCTCAGCCAACCCTACCTGCCGTGCGAAGATCCCTTCACGCAGAGCGATGTCCTCACTGCCGCATTGGGCTCACGACATCGACGCGACCACCTCCAGCATCACCTCCGTCGCGCCTCCGCCGATGGATAGGGCGCGGGCGTCACGCGCTATGCGCTCGATTGGACTCTCGCGCATGAAGCCCATAGCGCCGTGGAACTGCACGCACGTATACATGACCTCGTTGACGAGTTCGCCGCAGATGGCCTTCACCATCGAGACCTCGCGCAGGCAATCTTCGTCCGCCGCCATGCGCCAAGCGGTGGCATAGAGAAACTGGCGGCCTGCCTCCACCTTCGCAGAGAGCATCGCGAGACGTTCACGGATCGCCTGCATGTCCCATAGAACGCCCCCGAATGCGCGGCGAGCTTTCACCCAGGCGAGGGTCATATGGATCGCGGCTTCGGCCGCCCCTATCGCCATGCCGGCGAGGACAAGGCGCTCGTTCTGGAAGTTGCCCATGATGGAGTAGAAGCCCTGTCCTTCGGCGCCGAGCACGTTCTCGGCGGGGATGCGGCAACCGTCGAAGACGAGCTCCGCCGTATCGGAGGAGCGCCAGCCGTGCTTGTCCAGCTCGCGGGCGACGCTGAAGCCTGGCGTGCCCTTCTCGACGAGGAACATCGTGATCCCGTGGCTTCCTGCCGAGGGATCGGTCTTGGCGGCGACGCAGTAGAGATCCGCGTGGACGCCGTTCGTGATATAGAGCTTCGTGCCGTCGAGGACGTAAGACTCGCCCTCTCGGCGGGCGCGCGTGCGGATGGCCTTCACGTCCGAGCCCGCATCCGGCTCCGTGATGGCGACCGCGGTG
This sequence comes from Mesorhizobium sp. M1334, assembly GCF_040317995.1. Classification (NCBI taxonomy): domain Bacteria; kingdom Pseudomonadati; phylum Pseudomonadota; class Alphaproteobacteria; order Hyphomicrobiales; family Phyllobacteriaceae; genus Mesorhizobium; species Mesorhizobium sp. M1334. The sequence goes on along the minus strand of NZ_JAMYLM010000034.1, from coordinate 27,453 downwards.
ATCACCTCGCCACTGATAATACCCGGCATCCAGCGGGCCCGCTGGGCTTTGGTCCCGTCGTGAAAGACGTGCACGGAAGCCATGTCGGTATGGACCAGCGTCGCGATGGCGACGCCGCCATAAGTCGAGCGCCCGAGCTCCTCGGCGAAGATCGTCGATGCGACCGCGTCCATCTCGGCACCACCGTACTCGGCCGGGTAGCGGATGCCGAAGAAGCCGAGTTCACCCATGCGGCGCAGGATCGGACGGGGAATGAACCCGTCCTCCTCCCAGCGATCCGCACGGGGCTTGATCTCCTCCTCCACGAACCGGCGCACCTGGTCGCGTAAGAGCTCGTACTCCCCCGCCGCCCAAGGCAGCCCCGGTCCTCGCGCCGGTACCCAAGCTTTGTCCATCATCTTCATCCGCTCTGCTACGCAGTCCAACGCAAAAGCTTCAGTCCAGATTGGTGCCCAGGGCCATTCGGAGGCTTCCGGCAAGCTAGAGTTCGATTTCCTCTCTCGGTCCTTCCGAGACTGAAGGGGCTCTGGAATCGGCCACCCAGAGCATTCCGTCGATCACTTCCGCCAGTCCGGCCACTGTCGGGCGCTCGAAAAGGTTGCGAAGCTGCACGTCGACGCCGAAGCTCTGCCGCATGCGCGACACCGCCCGCATCACCAGGAGCGAGTGCCCACCCAGGCCGAAGAAGTTGTCGTCACGGCCGATCGACTCGACCTTGAGGAGATCGCACCACAGCGCGGCCAGCGTCTTCTCGGTGGCAGTCGAGGGGGCGACGAAGTCTTGTGCAGGCTGGATGTTTTCCGCCGTCGGCTCGGGAAGCGCAGACCGGTCGATCTTGCCGTTGGACGTGAGCGGCATCCGTTCGAGGCGAACATACTGCGTCGGAATCATGGACTCCAAGAGCTCTTCGGCGAGGTGGGTGCGCAGGTCGGCCACGGTCAGGGGTTTCGACGAGACATAGTAGGCCACAAGTCGTGCGATGCCGTCTTCGGCCGCTGGCGGTTCGACATAGCCGATTTGGGCCATAATCTGCTGGATGCGGGGTAGGTCCAGCTCGTCGTTGAGTTCGTCAATGGCTTCATCGCGCGTCTTCTGGCCGAGTCGCACATCCCAGCTGTAGGGGAGGGCGTAGTTGTGATGTCCCCGCTGCTTCTTATGAACGTAGATGCCGACATCGTTGATGAGACAGTTCGTGGAGCGTCCTGTATCCGCGGGCCGATCCCATCCCGCCTGCGTCTTCAGGAAGTCGAGCATGTCCTCCAGAGGCACGCTCCAGTAGCGGTAGAAGTCGATGAACTTCACTTCCTCGAATACTGAGTCGTTCCGGAAGGCATCCACGTCGAGATAGCGCGACACAGCATCCTCGCGGCGGTGATACTCCTTGCGCGCCTCGGTGATGAGCGCGTCCAGACGGGCCGGATCGTAGTCGTCCCGCTTGAAGACTTCCTCGGTCAGGCGCGTCTCAAAGAACTGGCCGCGGGACAATCCAGTCACGATGTACCCGATCCCTCGTTCGCGGGCGACGTTCGTGGCCAGGGTGTAGATCGTCTTGAAGCAGCCGTTGCAGACGTTCGCGAACCGTTTCAGGCTGTCGACGAAGATCTCGTTCATATGCGGCGTGCTTCCCCAGTGGTGATCCACGCCCAGGGAGTTCACGAGCCGCCTGATATTGGCCTTGGCTCCTTCCGAAATGAAACCGTTGTCGAGGGTGAAGGTAAGCGGCTTCACCCCCATGGCGACGAGCTTGCACAGCATAAAACTGCTGTCTTTGCCGCCGCTCAACAGCACGATGCAGTCGTGAGGTCCCTTCCGGTTAGCCTGCATCTCCGCGATGAGAACCTGGAGGTCATCCGATGTCTTGAAATAGGTCTGCGCCTTGTCGACATAGGTGTCGAAGGCCCGGCATAGATTGCAGACGCCTGCCGGATCGAACGTCGTGCCGGGCAGGCTGGACGCAACACCGCACCGTTCGCAATAACGCACTTGTGTCGCTGGTTTCGCCACCGAGGTGGCGATCGCAGCGACAGCGCATTCCTGAACGTGCGGGTGCTGCAGAAGCCGGGCTTCGATCTCGCCCAGCTCGACACGCGCGCCACCAACCTTCACCTGATGATCGGCGCGGCCGAGAAAGTCCAGGCGCCCTTCCGAGTTCCAGCGGGCGAGATCGCCCGTCTTGTACAGCCGCAGCTTCGAAAACCCATCTCGAGGATCGATGGCCGTAAGGAAACGCTCGTCGGTCAGGTCAGGGCGATTGAAATAGCCTCTCGCGAGACCGTCGCCGGCAATGAACATCTCACCGATGATGCCGGGGGCGGTGGGCTGATGTGCCTTGTTGAGGACGTAAATGCCCGAATTGGCGGCCGGAACGCCGATCGGCACCGATGCGGATTGATCCCGGTCGATGTCGAAACGGTGAATCATGCAGCCCACCGTGGCTTCGGTTGGTCCGTACTCGTTGTAGATCTCGATAGGATGGGGAATGGCTTTCGTGATATCGCGAGCCAACTCGGTCTTGAAGTCCTCGCCACCCACGATGAACTTGCGCAGCCTTGTGGTCTCAAGATTGCGGTCGCGGATCATCGCGAGATGCGCCGGCGTCAGCTTCATGACATCGACGGCATTGTCGTCGATGACCTTGAGCACAACCATGCTCGGGACGCCGGGATCACCAAGATAGACCACGATGCGGCCGCCGGTGATGAGCGGCGTGAACAGGGTCGTGACGGTCAGGTCGAAGGCGAGGGATGAGAAAAGGGGCCATGCGAGACGTTCGCCGGAACTGTACACCCGAGCGGCCCACCCGATGTAGTTCACCAGGTTCCGGTGCTCGATCACGACGCCCTTGGGCGTGCCGGTCGAGCCGGAGGTGAAGATGATGTAGGCGGCGCCGTCCGGAGTGGCAGCGGACGGTCGGGCCGAATGCGGCTGATGCAAAATCGACCCGAAATCGGCGTCGAGCACGAAAATTTCGGCAAGGTTCGGGGAAATGACGGATTGCAGGCGCGCCTGAGTGATCGCCACCGGCGCCCGCCCGTCGGTCCCGTTGGCAATGTCCTTCAGGATTGTTGCCAGACGCCCCTTCGGCGTTGCCGCATCCACCGGCACATAGGCTGCACCGGACTTCAGGACGCCTAAGATCGCGACGACGACTTCAATGGAGTGCTCCATGAACACAACGGCAATCCGACCCGGCCCCAGGCCGGTCGACGTCAGATGCGCGGCCATCTGATTGGAGCGTTCGTTGAGCTGCTGGTACGTCAGCGTTGCATCGCCGAAGCGGATCGCTTCAGCATCAGGACTGCGCGTCGCCTGGTCGCGGAAGAGATCGATGATCGTCCTGTCCGACGGGTAGGGCGCTGCCGTGGCGTTGTACTCGACAACCAGCGCCTGATGATCGGTATCTTTCAGCAGGGGAAGCGCTACGGCCTCAGCCGCGATAGGAAGGACTTCGTTCATGAGATACGCTCCCCATTGCGGAAATCAAAAAATCTCATCACGTCAATCGTTCAGCTTTTTGGGTTGCCTGGCGATAAAGCTCTGCGATGGCAGGCGCGTCCGGTTCCTCCAGCATAAGGGGACCGTTGCAGTCCTCGGGCCCGAAATAAAATTCGGCATGCGGCACCACTCGAAGCCATCGGTGCGGTGCTGCACCCGATCGCAGCCAGGCCTTGTTCGGAAGAAATATGCATACTCGACCCGAATACGGAGTGGGAATGTACCGCCGCAAAGCCGTGATCGCCGTCGATTTGAGTCGAGCTCTGCTCGCCAGCACCGGATCTGCCGTGACAGGCTCTTTGCTTTTGCGAACGAGGGGCACGAGGGCGGCGCGGACGCGCTCGCCGAGATTGCGGAGGCGACTGCCGAAATATCGGAGACGGGCCCCGAATGTCGGCAGCTTCGCCATCTCTCGCAGGCACGAATCGGCGCTACGCCTAGTATAGAAATACAGCAGACGCGGCAATTCGTTATAGGTGGTGGGGTGAAGAGGGCCAAAGAGCGCTATGCATGGGACCTCCGCTCCCCGTTGACCCAGCATCTTCGCCAGTTCGAAAGCGGTTGCAGCGCCGGAGCAGTAACCGGCGATGATGTACGGACCGGTGGGCTGATATTCGACGATCTGGCGGGCGAAGTACTCCGCGATAGCTTCGACGCGGTCCATCGGCTCGCTCTGCCCATCGAAGCCAGACGGTTGGAGTGCGTAAAACGGTTGATCACCGCCCAGGTGCTTCGACAGGTCGGAGAATGAGAAGGGCGCCCCGATATGCCCGGGTACGGCATAAATGGGCGTGCGTGTTCCGCCAGACTGCAGGGGAATGATTGCAGGCTGTTGCCGGGCCGCCGCCGTGGCCATATTCAGAAACGCGATGATCTCGCCCTTCCGGTCCCGCAACTGGTCGCGAAACTCCGCCGTCAGTGCGCCAGCTGGGGCGTTGCACCGCAGCCGGTCGCCCTCTACCCAGATCTTGATGTCCTTGACCGCGAGGTCTGCGAGAAGCTCCGGGAACTGCGTCACGTCCGCCGACATAGGCCTTCCGATCACTTTTGTTCATGATTCACGACGGAGCCGAAGTGGTTCCGCGTCCCAGTTCCTCCAGCACGACGGTTTCATCCATGAAACTGCCGTTTTTTCTCCATACCCCCGGGACATGTCAGTGAAGCGCTGTCCCGTGTTCTCAACCGCGACCCACCGCGAAGTGGGAAACAAGTCCGATTCGAATGAACTTGCGTGCACTCCAAATGGAATTGGTTGAGCTCCTCGTTTATCCGTAGTGCATCGTAAGTGAATTATGGGATCGCGGGCACTTCAATTCCGGACTACCACTCAATTCCGGACACCACGGTCCCGATGTACCCAGGTTTCGGTACGAACCTACGGACAGCCCATTCTCTTTCATCCCAAGAAAAGGGCTGTCCTAAGCCGCACCCGAGGGCCTTAGAGATAGCCTCCAGCCGGGTCCAGCGCCGGAGGAAGCCTTCCAGCCGGTCTTCTGGACCAAGGGCGGTGTAGGACCCATACTCGGAGGCGGAAAAGCAATGCGCTGCGATCTCGTCCGCTTCGGGTACAGCCAGAACTGCCTCGATATCCACCCCGACCTCCTGCCTGGTCGAGAGGGCGACGACCGCGACATCTCCGGATCGCGAGACGCTGAAGTGCAAATCGCGAGCAGGCATGCGGTGCGAGAGGTGGGGTTTGCCTAGGCGTCCATATTCTAGTTCGACGTTGGAGGGCGAGATTCCCAGTTTGGAGGCGAGGGCCCGGCGCAGCTGCCCGCGGGTAACGATATAGCGGCGGCGGTCCCGCTCCAGTCTCAACCCCTCGGCGCGCCGACGTTCCTCTTCGTTGAGGCAAACGCCTATCTCGCGGATGACGTCCTGCTCCGCATCGAGCATGAATGCCAGGATCTCCAAACCATCATTCTCGAGGACCGGCATTATGATCCCGGGTCTCAGCTCGACTTTATCCAAGTTTGGAGGGGGCGGTGCCGGCTCCGCTAGAGGCTGACTGACGTCGAATCTGACGAGTCGAATTGATCGATGTCCCGAGACAGCATGAAAATTCCAGCTCGCGCCCAATGCGCCATGGCCCTCGTCCCCGCCCGCGCCACAAAATTGGATAAAGTCGAACTCAGGGCAGCAGTCAGAAGTCATACCTGGATTCCGATCGCTGGGAGCGCTCATGCGCACAAGTGCAATTCTTTCCAATGAATGGCAGCGCCATTCTTGCGCGGATTTCCCTGATGAAACAACCACGTAAGGGCGAAAGCAAGGAGCGCCCGGTGGCTATTTCGAGGTATGGACGGGCGACATCAAAAGACCAGACATGCTGCTGCTCGCAAGGGGCCTGCCGGAGGCGAAACTGCCAACTTTATCTTGCCGGATTGACAATGAACTGGCGCTCCAATGATCTCCTGCTCTGACGAGCAAGGCTGCTGCGCCGGGTTTTGCCAAAAAGCAGTTACCTGGATGCGGAATTACATCGTCAAAGCAATCTCCGCGCTTCGCTTGTGCGGCTGAGTGAGCGCCTGGGCGATGGGCTTTTGCTGCTGGACGACGGAAGCCTCCCGGCCTGTCCGCGCGGCTTTTATGCCTTATGGAAGACTTGGTTACTAGGGACGACGCGATAGCGCCGTCAGTAAAGATCCAATTCGGATTACCTCTTCTGAGTCATTGATAGGTTCTCAATAGGTCCGCATCGCCAGTCCTGTTCGAACATCGCCGATTCGGCTTGGTTTCCACAGCGGGCCCGGCTGGCGTCCTGCTCGGCGGTGGAGGCACGCAGACACAGGCAGGCGAGGCGGGCGGCGATCTCGACCCTCTTTCCGACGAGCTTGGATTCGCCGCCCCGGGCGGGGCGCGCCAGTCCCGCATTATGGGCGTTACGCAGCCGCTCGGGGACGATCATGACGATCGGTGCCCGATCATCTCCGCAACCAGCCAAACAGCGCGCCGGCTGCATGGTTGGCGAACCGGATGACGCCGTGGACGTCGATGGTGAGGATTGCAACCTCCGTGGCGCTGGCAAAGCCCATCATCGCCCCGCGCGCGATCTCGCTGCGGCGCAGCTCCAACTGCTGCATGACGAGCGCTGCGGCCGCTGCGGTGAACCTCGCCCCTGCCGGCGGCGGATCAGGTGGACCAAGGGTACTCCTGCACGGGAAGAAAGGGGCCGAAAGGCCCTTATTCAACCACTTAAAATGGTGGCTACGCGGCTACTTGTAATCTATGGCTCCAGCGGTAGGAGTCGAACCTACAAGCCTTTCGGCGTCGCATTAACCGTGCGGTGCGTCTACCAATTCCGCCACGCTGAAACATAGATTAGAGAGCCCGCCGCGCGAACTGGTGCTCTGATCCCGAATTGAACGGAATACGCGCTGTGCTTATCCGGCACTGCCGATAGTCCAAAGTGGCCAGCACCGACAACGGTCACATCGCATGACGTAAACAAATCCAACCTCCCCTTGGTCCTCGCCTTCCGAAGGTCCGAACCCGCCGATCGATTGTGGAAGAGCCTGCCCCAATACTTGATATAAAGTGGCGGCTCCCTTTTTTCGGTCGACGCTTCAAGCCGCGGCCTGTTTCATGTGAGCAGCAATGGTCCCTAGCACCCGCTTGGCACCGCGCAGCTGTGCCTCGATGCGGCGCTCTGGACTGTCTCTGCCTATTGCGATCCACTTCATGGGATGCTCCGCATTAGCCAGGTGGGACTTGTGCCCGGCGAAGCCTGCCAGAAAATCGTAGCCGCACTCGCCGCGTCCGATGCTGTCCTCAATAGCCAGCACATGGCTGATAAGTCCTGGCTTGAGCCGGCCATCGCGCTCATAAAGAAAGCCGCTTTGATAGTTGAGAACACGGCCGTCACACACGAAATTGTACAGGACCCCGACTGTCTGGTCCCCGGCCAAAGTCCGTGAGATGCGGACGGTCCCCGTGGGAACGCCGCGCGTAATGAGCTCCTCGTGAAATCGACGGAAGCTCGGGTTGGCAAAGGCTCCCCTGCGTCCCCATCGCGCCTGATGAAGCTCGGCGAGCAAATCAAACGCGGCGAGCGCCTCCGATGTCACTTCGACAGTCCGGAACGCAACGGGGCCGCGTTCCCCATATAACCGCATGGCACGGCTTACCGCTTGGCGAGTATTGCGGCCTAATGTGGCGCGGTAATTTGCGCCTTTCTGGCGGACTTTGGCGAAGTCGATCCACCGTGCCGTATCTTCTGCTTTCACCTCAGTAAGGAGCCCGGCCCGGCCCGCGGTGCGACAAGCGGCCAATTCGAAGTCTAGATCAATTCCGGAGAGCACCAGTTGGTCAGAGCGGCGCAAGTGATGCGCCAAGGCCTCGACGCATGCCGCTCGAGTGGCATCGGCCAGGGATCGCTCCGCAAGAATATCGTTGTACTCAATGAACAATCGATCGAATCGAACATCTCCGGTTTCATTGAGCAGCCAACGCGCCCGCGCATGCCGCCCGAAACTCCACGCCCTCCGCCGGCAAATAATCGCCAAGCCAACGATTCTGCTTGACGTGCGAGCGACTAGAACATGTGGTTGCGCGCCCCCCGGCAGATGCCGCAGCCAAGTTCCGATCCAGAGCCAGGACAGATAGAATGAGTGAGTTGCTCGCGCTTCGAGCTCCTTCCAAGCGGTCTCGAGTGTCGCGATGTCCGGCAAGACCTCCACGGTAACGTCGATGACCGTATCCTGGCGCATGGCTTGTTCTCCTGAGGCCACGCGATAGGGTTCCGCACCGATGGCTGAGACATCAAGAGGTCCTGATATACAACCATCTTCCTGATACTTTGCGCATTGCGGCGGGAATGCCAGGAGTATCCTCGCTGCGCGCTGCTGTTCGTCCATGGAGCACTCGGGGTTTCCTGTTTGGAGAAGACTTCATGTCGGGAGGCGCTAAAAGTGAAGACCCTATTCTTGACTACTCACGGAGAGCCTAGTCTGTGCCTGCTGGAGGAGGACGAGCGACCGCTTCACACGGCTCCCTTTAGAGCGGCCAGGACCAGCGAAGGGGGCTCCGGGGCATTGTCTCGAACCGCGGCGGCTCGCGCGCTCATTTATAGCCGAGCAGGCGAATCCCCATCAGATGCCGAAGAACCGAATTCGTAGTGGGTCTCGATCGCCGCCGCCAAACTCCTTGCATGACCATTTCGAGCATGATCCCAATTTTGGCAGGAACGAGTACATTAACGGCCCCATTGCCGAACAGCACAGCCTGCTTTCGAAGGCCAATCCCCGTAAACGCGCGTGACAGCTCACGATAGCTATATTCCTTCAGGTGGAACCCACATGCGACGTTGTCAAAGTACACCGAAATGTCGTGAGGACCCGTGACGGCGTTTGGAGTGATGCAATAGTAAGCACCCCCGGGTGAAAGAACACGATATACCTCGGAAAGCTGCCTTACTGCGTCGTCGGGGTGGAGGTGCTCCATCAACTGATCGCTGAACATAAAATCGAGACTATTATCGGCGAAAGGAAGATGAATACCATCGATCCTGACGAATTGAAAATTGACGGGCTTCTCCCCAGGTGGAAGTAACGCGTCAGTTACGTCGATTGCATTTACTGATGAGCAATGACTGCACATGCTGAGGCTAAGCTTACAATCGCCGGCCCCCAATTCGCCGAAACGCGCGCCTTTCTGGATAAGCGTTCTTAGAAGGGCGGTTTGAAGATTGACTATACGATCGTCTCTGTATTCATTCCTATTTTGGGGATGATCTTCAAGGGAAGTGAAAAGCTTGCCGTACACTTCAGCATAGAGGCTGAGCCGAGCGTCTTCATCTGAATTCAGCAGCTGAGCAGCCAGAGCTTTCTCGATTTGATAGTGCGCAAATATCCGCTCGGGCGTGCGCGCGTCGTGACAAAATGCCGAAATCTTTGACCAATCCCGCTTGATAGGCACCTGTATCCCGTTCGATGTCATCTCACCGCACCTTTGTCAGTGATCCGAACTCCTGAGCGGAGGCGGACATGCTCGTTCATGAAGCGGTTCAAGCTGTCGGCGAGGGCGAGTGGTCGTTCGCTTCCCACTTCGTCACGACGAGTTCATCTACGCGGACCAGCCATGCAACCGGTCCTCTACTCCCTCACCACGCTGGAAGGCTCGACATCGTTGGGGTTGGACGCGGCCGGCAAGCTCTCGCCGGTCGGCGACGAGGTCGGGACCGGCGAACCGGCCGGCTCTGCCGGCTCTCTTGGCTCGCTTTCGCCCGCGATGATGTTGACGAGGTCGCCTGGCTGCAACAGGGTCATCCCGACGGACTCAATGCTGACCGGCCCCGCTGCCGATTGCCGCACGATTTGATAGGTTGCGCTGTTCGCGTCCTTAGCAAGCTGGACGCGGGTCACCGGCAACATGTACAGGACGCCTTCGCTAGCGTTCAACTCGCGCAGATTGGCCGCGATCTGGCTCTCCGTGGTCTCGATCTCGATCTCCAGATCGTTCCTGAGGTCGGCCCTGGTCCGCAACACCTCAGACTCTAGCGAAGCGAGGCGCTGCTTGGCGTTTGCGTACTGGTTAAGGGCGTCCTGCCGACGCTGTTCCGCGTCGGACAACTCACTCTGGATCTGATCCATCACCGTCATGCTGAGAACTTTGCGGTCCACGAGCGTGCGCATGCTGTTGACGCGCTCCTGGCGCAGCTTGACGAGCTCGTCGAGCGACTTCATGCGCCCATAAGCTACAACATCCTGCTTAGCCGCCTCCAGCGCACGCAGGTTTGCGCGCTCGCGATCCTTGCGGGCCGTGGCGAGCGCCTTGCGCCGCTCGCTCTGCTCGTTGACGAGGTTGGCAGCTTCGGTCGCGCCGGCCAGTTCCAGCAACTGGCGCGGGATAGTGGGTGCCGTACCGTCGCGCTCGGCCTTCAGCACCGCCGTGCGCGCCAGCAACTTCAACAAGGCATCGATCGCCCCGCTCCGCTTCTGGGTCTCACGCACGGCTTCGATCTTTTGCCACGGCTGGCTCTCGGCCCGGTCGAGTCCGCCGGCCAGCGCGATCGCGTGCAGGATCGTCATGCCGGGCGCGTATTTGAACGAGCCTGGATTCTTGACCGGCCCCAGCACGTAAATGGGCGGGCGCTCCAGCGGCAGGATGTTGACCAGTCCCCCGCGGCCCAGCAGTTGATTGAAGGTTTCCACCAGGTCGGCCTGTACCTGCTGCGTCGACCGGTTGGCCACCGGAATGGAGCCAAGCAAGGGCACGGAAATCGTGCCGTCCTCTTGGACAATATATTCGCCGCTCAGTTCCGGACGCTGCAGGATGCCGCGCAAGGCCGAGGACGCGCCCCCCCACTTGTCTTCCTCGACGTCGACGCGCTCGTAGAATGCAACCTTGAGGCGGTCACCGACGCCAAACAGGGCTCCGGTTGGCATGCCTGGCGTCTTGCTGAGGGTTTTGGGGCGCTCGGCACTGGTGGGAACTGCAGGGACGACGCTCGGCCCGACCAACGCCGCGGCCGACGCACCCGGTCCCGACACGATCGCACGGGAGGGTTCTGCCGTGGGGTGGCCCGGCTGTTCTTGCCAGCTATCGATAGCAGCAGACACCTTCTGCACCACGGCCCCGGAGACATTCTCGACCCTCTGCACCACGGCTTCGGAGACATCCTGGACCCTCGGCACCATGGTTCCGGAGACATCCTCGACCTTCTGCATCGCGGCTGCGGAGACGTCCTTGACCTTCTGCATCGCGGTTCCGGAGGCGTCCTTGACCTTCTGCATCGCGGCTGCGGAGGCGTCCTTGACCTTCTGCATCGCGCCTGCGGAGGCGTCTTCGACCTTCTCCATTACGGCTCCGGAGGTATCCTCTACCTTCTGCATCACGGCTCCGGAGGCATCCTCGACCTTCTCCATTACGGCTCTGGAAACAACCTCGATGGGCTCCCAGTTTCTGACCGCTCCCGCTCCCAGGACGGCGACCCCGAAGACTCCCAAGACAAGCAGGTCGGCCTTCATTCCCCTTTGGTGGGCCGCCTTTGACGAGGGAGTGACGGGCTCGGAATTGTATTTTGCATCCATGGCCATGGCGCGTGGCTTTCACTTTCAATGGTGGCCAGCCCGTCCCGAAGTGGCGAGCATCGGTCGACGAAGAAGGCTCTGCGTTATCGTGACCCTTCACCGCTACCGGCACAACTATCCCTTTGTAGGCACTCCTTCCGGATAAACCCCCCTCCGGCGAACTCGTCCAATGAGCAGATTGCTGCGCTGAAGGAGAACCTCTTTGATGGCAAACGGGACAAAGGCGATCGAACGCAACGAATCGCCGGAAATAGTGGTCCGACGCAGCGTCTCGAACCCCCTGCGGCCCCAACATGCATTCGCAGAATGGCTGGCCGTCTCCAACTTCGTCGTCCAGGCCCTGGAGAACGAGCCGATCACGATCTCCGGCTCCGATCATTCTGCTACGTCGATGACCTGATCGACGGCACTCGCCTGATGAATGAAGAGAGGCGAACCTCGACGAAGCCGCCAACCTTGGCAATCCTATCGCGGTAGCAATAGCAGAACTGGCCCGCCTCACTCATTTCTCTGGCGGATCTCACCAGGCTTGAATTCCGGCCCCTGCCAAAGGACTTCCCCGGCAGCGCTGCTCGGATGTCGTCCGCCCCAGGGGCCGCGCCAGGCAACTCCTCTATTGCTCACCGCAAGTGCAACGCAAGGAGCGCTCGGCAGACCATTTCGATGTCCGAAGGCATCCGTGCTTCCGTGCTGTTGTGGCGCTACGCCGCTGCCAGCTGTGGCACGTTGCTCCTCAAGCTGGTGAAGCTCGGGCGCTGGTCAGGATCAGCGCGCGCCGCGTCAAGATCGCCTTCTTCTTGGCCTGCGCGTCATCCCAAAATGGCGGCTGGTCGCGGCGAGGCCCCTGGACCCGCCCCTCCGCCTGACACGCGCGCCGCCCCGCGCCAGACCGGCGGCATGGTGCTGGCTGCCGCCCGGGGCGGCCGAAAACCAGGGCCCGCACCCCTCACCAAGACCTCAGGCTTGACAATTCGGGGTAGCTCGCGACGAAGCCACCCTACGCCTAAAGAGGGTGTTCTTGTCCAGGGTTTTCCTCGCGTAAGGTGACATGGTCAAGAAAGAAACTATGCGAGGAGCACCTTGCGAGACGCGCGTACCTCAATCGCGTCAGGGGAGGCTACGATGACAACGAAATCCTTGATGACCACAAAGTCTTTTATAACAGTGCTTGTCAGCCAGAGCGAGTTACTCCGAGAGGGCCTTGTTTTAATTCTGGATGCAGCAAAGTTTCGCATTCTTTTCTCTGCGGCTTGTGTTCACGACCTTCTGCAGAAGCCGCTGCCCCAGCACCGGTCCATCTTGCTCATCATGGATGTCGACGGTATTGACGCAGATGCTGGATTTGCACAAATTTCAGAATTTAAAGGGATTTATCCGACCAGCCATGTCGTTGCGCTAGCCGATCACTGTCGACCCAACGATATAGTTTCAGCCCTTCGTGCGGGGGCTGACGCGTATTTGACAAAAGTTGCCGCTCACGACACCTTCATCAAAGCTCTCGAATTGGTTATGCTAGGGCAGACGGTTCTACCTGCAGAAACTTCGACGTTTATTCAGGACATAAGACACGGTCTGAAATATGATGAATTAGCAGTACATGAGTTTACAAATGTAGCTGTTACAATGGAGAACGCTGATCGAGAGACATCAATGCTGTCAGCTAGGGAAGATTGTATTATACGTTGCTTGATCGGAGGGGAGTCTAACAAGACAATCGCGCGCAAGATTAACATCGCCGAAGCGACGGTGAAGGTACACGTGAAGGCCATCCTACGAAAGATTCGGGTCGGCAACCGTACCCAGGCTGCAGTTTGGGCGATGAACCATGGTATGCTCACTTCCGCTCCTGGCAAAGGCCCGTCAGGGACCGAAAACATGGCTACTCAGCCTTCTCACCATCGGCAAGAGCTACTTGAAGGACAAAAGGAGTACCACCTTCTCAAGAACACTCATCCGGTGTGACCGCCTCCGGGTCTTGACAGCGACGGATCGCAATGGGGCGCTGAGGTGGACCCTCCAACGGGACCACAACCCGGCCTTTAGTGATTGCCGTCGCGGATTTCGCAGACAGATCACGGTTTCATAGCGACGTGGTGTTAACCCAGGCCAGGTTCGACGCCCATCAGGACCACCGGGAGATTCAACCAACTGACCTGGAACGTCTTCCGCGATCATCTGGTGCTCGAATGCCGCCCGAAATGGGACGGCGACCTTTGGCACTCCGATGCCTACGTGCCGCTCACGGCCGATGTGCTGGAACGCAAGATCGAGCTCCTCGACAAGCACTTCGGAACGCGGCGCTCCAAGGACTGGTTCGACCGCCAGACACTCGCTGGGCTTGCGAGGTTGCGCTGGATGGAATGCCGGGCACCCGAGCATTTCGCCGAGGCTTTCACGCTCCGGAAGGGCAAAATTCTTTAGCAGTTTGCGAACATTCTCTTGCAAAAACTTACGGGGCGACCATCGAAAAATGGAGTGGGCCTTGAACTCACCGTGCGATCTGCTTAACTGGTTATTCTACAGCGGTCCCGCAAAAAGACATCTACAAGCAAAGATAGTACAGAACTAGCCATGCGAGCCGATCGTTTCTACTATCCATTTTGAAGTTGAGGGATGCATCAAAGTGGGCAAGGCAAAAATAGCTCCTGGATTTTCGTTCAAAACAGCGCGGATCGGAACGGTCGAGGGCGGAGAATCCGGGGTTTTGGTGTGGAAATGGGATCAACTGGTCGCGGTCCTTACTCAGATCGACGAGGAAGCCTACTCCACGAAGGGCAAATGGTTCCTCGAGACAGGCTTCGGGCTGCTGAGCGGGCAGCACAAAAATTTCGATACGATCGAAGAAGCCATAATATGGGTGGCCAGACACACTTTCCCTGATAGTGCAGATGGATCGGCGGATTCAGCGGCAGAAAGTTAACCCGACTTGCGGTCAGCTTCCGGCCTGGCAGAAGTCGCGCATTCCCTTCTCAATCGGTCGTCCGCAAGGCAAGTTTCCTGTCGGCCGGAAGCTTCTTGGCTTGCGTGCCGATGCAGGTCCCAGCGAAGTCTTTCGGCCCATGTCTGATACCTACCCTCGCCGGGCGGGACTTAGTCTAGACCCGTTTGTCAGGGGACCGTCACCTTATTGGTCCGCAACTGAAGTGAGGTCGTGCTCATCACCGGCAGTGCGCCGTCGGCGGCCTTACGTCCTCATGACAGCCGTCTCGGCGCAGTGTAGCTGACGACGAGAGCGGTATGAGCACTCCACGCCCGAACATCCCGCAGGAACAGGGGACGGTATGTCTACGCCGGCTTGCCCGTTGGGGTCGAACGCAGAGAGCTCCGACGGCCGCATGCTCCCCGGACCCGGGGGTCATCTGTATTCGACGCACTTGTTCCCGTCGGCGTCCCAGACATGGCACCCCAACCGCGCTCGACCGCGCCCTTGGAGCAGCTTTCCAAAGGACTGCAGAACAAGATCATCGCGACGAACCCGGGCTTCGGAGCACCCCGCCAAAATCCCTACAGCATGCTATCAGGAAGCTCGGGGCAACGAACCGCACCGGGCCCCTGTATCTCGGGCGCTTCCCGGATGCCATTCACTGCAACGGAGATCCCGCGACTGTCACTAAGACGGCCCGCGGGATTCACCCGAGGCGGGCAGTCTTATTGCTTGGGAACGCTTCAGGAAGAGTTCCTTCTCGCGATGAGATCGTTGACCTTGTAGGCGACTTCCGTGCGGTTGGTCGCCTTCAGCTTCTTCATGATGTTTCGGATGTGGACCTTCACGGTGCTTTCTCGCAGGTTCAGTTCGTAGGCGATGATCTTGTTCGCTTTTCCGCGCCGGAGCGCCTGGGCGACCTCGGCCTGCCTAAGCGTGAACACGCCTTTCAAAGGCTGCGTGTCGCGGCTGTCCGAACCTATCAGGTGGCGCATGCAAAGGACACTGCTCGCAGTGACGAAGATACCTCCCGCTGCCGCAAGGTTTATAGCCTCGACACAGACATCGATTCCGACCGAGGTCGGAATGTAGCCGCGTGCGCCGCATTCGAGAGCGGTCAATATGTGTGCAAGATCTTCGGTGTCGGCCAGGATAACCACAGGGACTGATTTGAATTCGGACGAAATATGCCTAATCTCGTCTGCGATCCCATGATCGGTGACCTTCCGGCCGCCAAGGTTCAAGAGTATGGCTGCAAGGGGAGGGACCGAGCCCTTCTTCACGCGCCATTCATCTATCGAACCCATGGCCGCGATTTCCATGCCGAGTTCGTGGTCCGCGAGGGCAAGGGCGAGACACTCGCGGTCTAGGGCCCTTCCGTCCAGGACGAGGAGGCCTCCTTTCCCTGCTTGACCGTGGACGCTTTTCGTTCCGCTGGACAGGACTCCTGACCGATTGGGCGAAGTGTAGTTATGCCGTCCTGCTGTGGAACCCATGCCAATCCCCAATCTTTTCGCACACAAGCCGCGTTGCGGCTGCCAAGACACCCCTCATTCTCTCGCAATCTGAAAGTTTGAATACTCAGCCCCGTGTTTGAATGCGCTTGTGTATGAATACCCAGCCTTGTGAAAGCGTGAGGCTCACCCAGCTCGGGCGTCGTCAGCAGTTCTTCGCCCCCTAGCGAGAACAGCTTGTGCAGCCTATCGTCTATTTATAAGCGTTCTCTAACATAAGTTAATTTTTGGGAAATTTCACGTCGACGGTCTCTCCTGAGAGGACACGTGTTGAGACCGCGTCACCCCGCCTTGAAGGTCCCGCGAGTTCGATCGTGACGCGCGGGACCGGCGAGATTCAATCTCTTTGGCCATGTGCCACGGGCGAAACGACTCCCGACCGCTCAAGGAATGCCAAGGAAGGGGATACCTCTAGGAGGTTGATTAACCGGGTTGGCGATGATGCACATTCTCAGGAATGGGACCACTTAGCCAACCCAATCCCACCAGCCATTCGAGGAGGATCGGTAGTTCCTCGCGATGTAGACGAGAATTCCTGAGGGTGGATATTGGCATGACCAGGGCGCAGTTCGTGGCATCCGTGGCCCAGCGCTTTAGGTTCGAGAACCCGGCTGTATCTGCTGTAGTGTATGGGCAGCTTGCATGTATTTCGGCAGCATGTTCTCCTCGTGATAGACCATGGTGGGCCGTCGGTCATGAAAATCGTGCCTTTGCGGCCGCCCTCATCAAGATAGACCGCGGCCCGCCAGGTAGGCCGCGCACTACCGGCCCGGAAAACTCGTGTGGAGCTGCTCCAGCGACGGCGCACCGTCGTCTTCTAGCAGAAATTTTGCTGATGACCCATGCACTGGCGCCCCGCACCGCGCCGCAGGGGGCGATGCGAAAGCCCTAGGCACGATTGAACCCGAGCTAGAGGGAATAACCTTTACCTGAGGTACTCGCTGTCGAATCCGGCTGTTCTGACCAGCTTCTTGCGGTTGATCACCTCTACATGGCCTGCCTTGAAAGCGACGAGATCGGCCTTGCGGAGTTCCCTCAACGTCCGATTGAGGTGAACGGTGGTCATTCCCAGGATATCGGCCAATTCGTGCTGGGTAAGGGGACACTCATATCTTCCATGGGCCGACAGGCCAACGATCGAGAGCCTCTCCTCCAACTCGAGCAGGAAATGCGCGGTGCGACTCATCGCGTTCCGCCGCCCGGCATTCATGAGGTGTTCGGCAAGGATGGCGTTCAGGCGGGCCAGGGAGCAGGCGATAGTCTTGCCAAGGCGGCCTTCCGACAAGATGGCCTCTACCAGTTTCTTGCTGGAAATTTCATATACAGCTAGTTCGGTTATGGACGCCAGGGATGCTAGACGGGGTCCGTCTACGGAACGGAACCCGACAATGTCCCCCGGCAGCGGAGTGTCGATGATCTGCCGTTCTCCGTCCAGTAGTCCGCGGTAAAGTAGAGCCCAACCCGATTTTACGATGAATATCCCATCGTTGTTGTCATCCTGGCGGCATATCACCGAATGGGGTTTGTAAATTCTTGCGGTAGCACCGAGAAAATCGTTGTTACCCCAATCGTCCTTCGAGAATGTCCCCCCTACGGGATGCGAGTGTATGAACTGCAACAGTGTTTGCATGTTGCTTCAATTTCCGCACAAAAATAATTGCTCCCGCACGAGTTTGACAGAAGGACCACAGACGGTAGAGGCAGGATTGCCTACTGTCCTCGTTTGTTTGAATGAGGTAGACTGCGGTGAGATCAAGGAGTTGCAAGCATCATCAGGCAGTTAAGTCTTCCGGCTTCGGCGAGACGATCCACGCCAAGGCCTGCAGAAGTGTGGCAAGATCATTGCTCAGCAGCAGGTGGCCTGCAACCGGCTTCCCAGCTCTCGCCGGACCAAGTCAAGTGTCGGATCATCGGGATAAGTCGGCACAGCGAACCGCATGTCGCGTCGGTCCCAATAGCATTCCGATTTTCGTCTTTGAGGCCCAGCCCTCCGGCACATCTTGCTAATTAGGCGAGCGGATTTCGCGGTGCTGAAGCGCAGATTGCTGACCAGCAGTCGGACCATCGGCGCGACCGGAAAGGTTATCGCTGCTCCGGTGCGGCTCCGGGACCGGCGGGAGCGGAGCCGGCGGAGGCGGGGAAGGCGGCTGGCGAGGTTGATCGGGTCAGGTTGGGAGGGCCAAAGAAGGATCGCACGACCCTAGCGTTCCGTGGCTTTTGATCGATTCAGGAGGGCGCCGACGTAGGATGTGTCAGAGCCGCAACTTTGGCAACGAACTCTCGCGAAGTTCGCTAGCCGCGTGCGCTCGCAGTGTTTTTGGACCGCATCACTCTAGACTAGTTACGAGCGCAACACCAGTTGGGCACTAAGGGTTGATCACGGATCGCTTCGTCGATCCCGACTACGCCGGCGAATGAACATCACGTGTCAATCGGCTCGGAACATTGACTCCACATTGGACTGGGCGTGAGCCCCACGTGATTTCACCCAAGTCAATAATGATGTCGCTGATAAGTCGCGGATCAGACTCTGCTGAGACGTGACGGCAACGACCTTGTGAGCGCCTAAATGTCGGGACAACTCCACCATTTCCATGACCTGTCGGGTCTTTCCAGAAGTGGAGAATGCAAAAAGGCAATCTTCAGGGCCAATTATACCCAAGTCGCCGTGTGCTGCCTCGCCCGGATGCACAAAGGCCGCAGGTGTACAAGTCGAGCAGAGGACCGCAGCAAAACGATGAGCAGAAAATCCGGCCTTGCCCATGCCGGAGATGTTCACTTTCCCCGGCAGGCTTCTATGGTTTTGATGGCGGCATCAAAGGCCGAGTTTAGCTCTACGGCTTGAATAGCTGCCGCTTCAGCCTGCAAAATTTGCTGTGCCCGTTCTTGGATATTTGTTATTTTCCATTTCCGATGACACTCACGAAAACAACCTGCCTTCTGTTCGGAGTCTGCAACGGGTGGTTTTCTTTCGCGTTCACTAAGGGCGGAGAAACGCGGAAGGCTGGCATCTGATCGACGGTCGGAAAAGCGTCGTCGCGCCAGTTGTCGCACCTCATTAGACCGTTTCGAGCCGGCTGAACCGAACCGGGATGAGTTTCCGAGTTTTCAGTTGCCCTGCCGAATCCTTGTCGATGACCGTCAGCAACTGCACATCTTCAGGTCCCACAGGCAGAACCAGGCGTCCCCCCGGCTTGAGCTGCTCAAGCAAGGCCGGCGGCGCACGCCCAGCTGCGACGGTGACCAGGATCTTGTCGTATGGGGCGTGCTCAGGCCAGCCGCGCGACCCGTCTCCGACACGAATGCCGACATTGGATAAGCCGAGGCCCTGCAGCAGAGCCTCGGCATGGCTTGCGAATTCCTCGATGATTTCTACGCTCCAAACTTGCCCGGCGAGTTCCGCGAGGATTGCGGTTTGAAAGCCCAGGCCAGTGCCGATCTCGAGCACCGCCTCGTGCGGTTGGGGAGCAAGGAGATCGGTCATGAGAGCGACGATGAACGGCTGCGAGACGGTTTTATCGAAGCCGATCGGCAGCGGCATGTCCTGGTAGGCATAAGGTGCAACCGAGGCTGGCACGAAGAGATGCCGCGGCACTCGCTCCATCGCTGCCATCACCCGTTCATCGAGCGCCGCCTTGCCGAGTTCTTCGCTTGCAAGGTCGGTATGGATTGCAATCATCTCGACCATGTGCCTGCGTAGGACCGCGAGGTGCTCTTCATTCATTGGCTTCATGACGGTGGGCTTTCCTCAACCAGCTTGCTGCCAGTGAGCATTATATCCTGTTCGCCACGATAGCGCCCGCCATCGTTTCCATTGCGGGTGCCAGGCAAGCGTGGAAGACCGTCTTGGATGCTAATCGCCGGCGGCGATCCTGGAGATTCTGGGCGCCATATCGCCATAGCGGTGTGTCCGATACGGCTATCTCGCGCATCAGCTTCGCCAGCACCGGCCGGGAACCGATCGCGCCACCGCCGATCTCGCGCTGCAGCTTCGTAAGGGCGGACATGCCGAGCATCTGGCCTTGGTTCTGACGACAGTGAACGCGCCCTACAGCGTGCAACTCGACGGCGTGGCGCTGGGTCATTGTCTTTCGGATCTAGATCTGGCGAAGCAGTACCCTGGGCAAGTCAGTGCCTTCCTTGGAGAAGTGCCGGTCGAGCAGCAGATTGAGTTCGCCGCCGCGCACCAGATAGCGATCGATGATCTGAAGGCTTTCGCTGCCCATTTCTCTGCCTGGTCCGGCGAGACCTATCAACTCGCCGCCTGATGATCGAGGTCAATAGCCGTCGTCCGTCCGAATGGCGGCGGCTTTTCGCCATTGCTGCCGATTCGATCGACCAGCTCCGGGAGAACGCCGGAGGTTTGGGACTCGAATAGTCGTTTGGCGGGACCATCCCCGAGATCATTTCCAAGAAGGTTTATTACCGAGGCTCGGAGGCCAGACCGCGGGACATGATATCGCAGCAGCCGCGCGATCGCATCGAGCCGGCGTTGTCGGCGCCCTCCGGGCATTTCCGGATCGTGTCGCTCGAACATGGGAGCGGCTTTTAGAGCTGAATCCGGAGTTTGTCAGACGGACGGCCGCACAGCTCATGATCATGCCAGACTAAGAGGAAATGGCTGCTGATAGCCTTGTCATTGCAACAGCCCTGCTCGAAGAGGTGCTGTCGCCAGCGACATCATCCTGACCAACGCCGGCAGCCGGCTTCAAGCGGGGAGGGGCTTTCAGAGCCCAGACGCTCGACGGCAGCGGCTGTCCGGTCGCGGCGAGCGACCAGGCCTCGAGATAGCCAAGGTCGGAGGCCAGTGCCCGGAGAGAATTTGCGCCGATGCCGTCCTTGGCCAGGTGGCGCAGGTCTCGACATCGCCGTCAGTCAGGATTTCCGGCAAAAGATCGCGGCGGTCGAAGGGCAGCACGGAAATCGAGCGCGTCGAGCGCCTCGGCGCGGCGAACACCATTGCCAGATGGCCGAGCGATGAGGTCAGTTGCCATTCGCGAGCGGTCCGAGAATGCGAACTCCCTGGCCGCGCGCGGCAACTGCGAGCTTGCGATCGAGGGTGGCCAGCGGCAACGCGGTTTCGATTGCCAGCGCAAGGTAAGCGGCGTCATAGGCGCTGAGACCGTGCGCGGTGGCAAGCTCGATGATGGCGCCGTCACGTCCGGCGCCCGCATCCTCAAGCGGCAGCCGGCGAAGTCGCGCCATGGCGGCGATCGATTCGCCGGCAACGATCCGCCCGCGCCGTTCGGCCGTCAGGACAATGCTGCGCGCCTCATGCCAGAACAGGGAAGGGATTGGAGATTGACCTCTCAGTCCCGCGACCAGTGTTTCGGCCGCCTCACTGTGCTCCTCGGGCAAGAGCCAGGCAGCGGCAAAAGAGGCGTCGAGGACCAAGATCATCAGTAGCGATGCCCTTCGTGACGCCAGGCCAGGATCTCTTCGGTGGTCACGGGCTTCGCCTTGGCGCGCGCGGCGCGAACCTCGTCGATCAAGGCGTCCAGCCGGTTATCCTTGTGGATTCGGGAGAGTTTTGCGATCGGATCGTTGCCGCGCGAAATAATCACTTCCTCGCCGGCCTCGACTTTCGCCAGCAGTTCGGACAGATGGGTCTTGGCCTCGCCGACTTTCACTGTGATGGTCATTTTTTCCGTCCTCGTGTGGCGTTATACGCTACGGCCTCCGTGTTCCGCCACGGCCACTCTCGTCGCGCTGAGCGCAGCCTTGCACGATAAACGCGATTTTGCGCGACCATAGCGTCGATTCCGCCGGTTGGTCAAGGCTTGGTCAAGTTACTATCGATAAGAGGTCATTATCGGTAGTGAGCGCCAGACAAAATCCCCTGCAAGTCAGCTAAAATGCCGGATAGCTTGACTATCGCTCAAGGCGCAACGGTAGTGGGCAATCCAATGGTCCTCGCTTGCCAGTTCTACGACCGCCGTCTCGCTGCAGAGCCGACGATAGACTTTGTCAGCTTCGTGCCCGACCAAGAGTAGGGCTTTCGGTCGCAGATGTTAAGGCGGCAGAAGGTTTCCCTCTTCCTTGGCCGCTTCGAGAAACGCCCTGCGGACCACTTCGGGTTTCACCTGATCGATCATGGCATCCATGCAGAGTGCACTGCGCTGTGCCACTTGGGGCCACGCTTGGTCCACTGCAACAGTTGCTCGGCGGCTCCCTCGACGTTGTTGCACTGATAGGCAATACCAGGACGGGTGGTCCTTACGGAGACCGGCGCAGAGAACCAATGGAGCGACATTCGTACATAAGCCACGGCTTGACTAAGAGTTCCCTCAACCACGCCCGGTTCGAGCAAGGATCGGGTAAACCGGACTCGTGGTCCTACTCCTCCGGCCAGCCCTGCTGCGAACCTATTCACTGGCTGCAAGATTTGGGTGGAAGGTCAGGAGTGTCCATGAATTCCAAAGCTGGGATGGCCGCACCGGCGATCTTCGCGGACTCGTGCCTACTGTCGCGCAAAGTTGCCCCGCATCGGCTCTGCTGCTTCGCATCGCCAGCCTATTTGGCAGCGCGCGGCACGCCAATGCACCCCGACGATCTGGAGGGCACGACCTCGTCAACCTCCGATATCAGAGCACAGGTCAAAGCTTTCGCTGGCCTTCCGGATTGGCGGCCACGAGATCGAGATGGTGCCCACCGCCGGCGTGGTCTCGACGTGAGCGATGCCGTGGTCGCGGTGCTCGCGGCCGGTGGCGGCATCGGTAGCATCGCATCCTTCATCGCGGCGCCGTATGTGGCGCACGGCGAGCTAGCCCCGGTGCTTTCCGCTTTCGCCGTCGAGTGGCACGTTATCACTGCACTGTGGCCGGAGAGCCGCCGCGCAAACCCTGCCGTGCGTGCCTTCCGGACCCTGTTGCAGAACCTTTTCCAAGAGCGAATAAGGCGCGGCCGCGGCTAGCCTGTCTGTTTGATGGGGTCGCGCGCCTGGAGCCAGCAACCCGAACACATGAGGATGCCACCTGAGGGCAGCGATCCGCCTCGCCCTGGCGGAAGTGGCCCGACCGGAGGTCTCAGCCTCGGCAGCTCGGTGCCGGCCAGACGGCAGATGAATCGGCTGCTTATGGGGCGCCGTGCCGAGTTGGACGGCAACAGTTGGGCGTTTGCCGACTGGCGGCTTACATCTCGCGCCGGATTCTGATTCAGGCTCAACATGAGCCGTTATGATCTGACCGACTTCGAATGGCGCGTGATCGAGCCGTTACTAGCGGCCATCGTGCAGTCTGGACCGGCCTGGTCGGCAGCGAGATCAATGTTGGAAAACGAGAAGATGGTAGCGAGCCTTCGTCCATCGGCCGAACCGGCTGTCGTGAAAGACGTGCTGCATTTCCCTGAATTTCGCCCCTGAGCGAAATGATCAGTCACGAACTGCGACATGTTTGCAGAATAATGCGATGGAAGGCTTGCGGCAGAGAGCGCCTAGTAAGTGCATTTCTGTTTTTGTCGACGGTCTTTGGAAACTGGATTGTTCCGAGGCTATGGGAACTGCGCTGCTGGGCCGCGTGTTCGACCGGCTCAAGTCCGAGGCTTTATCTGAACAGCGACGCGAAGCGCTGGCGTCCCGGATCATTGCAAATTACATGGCCGGACTAGTTGACGAGGAAGAACTTCTGTCGGCTTCCCGGCAGGCGCTTGGACGGTAAGCGAAGGCCTGAGCGAATCCTCTGGCTAGAATTGGTCCGAAACCGTACAATAGCAAATCGTTAGCAACACAACATGCCGCTGACGCTTGGGAGCGACTATCGCACTTTTGGCCCAACACGAGGCATTGGTGAAATGGCGGAAGAACAAGGGCGGCCCGGCCTGAAACCTGAAATCGTCAGCGAGCTCGCGCGAGAGTCAGGCGTATCCGAACACCAGATACGCGAGATAATGTCGCTGGTCGGCTTCGATCGCGGCTCAATCCTGAGGGAAGCTCGTCTCCTCAAAAAGAACAAGTAGGGCCGGGGCTTTTGCACGGCGTCGGGGGCATCATCCTCGAGCCAGGCCTACGTCACGCCACCGCGCGAACGCAGCACGTTCTGACAGGCCGCAGGATCGGCATTTCCAAGGGCCGTCGAGGCCGAATGGCGGTTCGGACTGCGCGGCTCGGATTAGTTGAGCCGTAGGTTTTGATGCTGCCCATCGCGCCGCTGAGAACAACTCTAGCGCTGACTGATGCTGTTCGCGCCGGTTTGGAACCTCGCGCCGCCTTCAACGTTGTTGGGCATGGCTGACGATCGTGCAACTCATTTGCTTGGCGTTGCAACCACCGCAAAGATCGGCAGCCATCCGATTCACCCATGCTGATCCCTTTCCCGATCGCGTTGCTCGTGTCGGTATTCCTGTCGGATTTAGTGTTCTGGTCGACTGGCAATGCATTCTGGGCCGAAGCATCCTTCTGGCTGCTCGGCTTTGCCCTGTTGATGAGCGTTGCCGCGGCGCTGGCCGGCTTTACCGATTTTCTTGGAAATTCAAGGGTGCGGTCCATCAATGCAGCGTGGCACCATATGGTCGGCAACGTCGTGGCCGTGGTGCTGGCGCTGGCCAGTTTCATGCTGCGCCTAAGCGCCGGTGCAGCCGAGGGGTAGGCGTCCATCCCGAAGAGGGTGAGGACCTCAACTCCCGCCCGGAACTATCCCGATAGGTTGACGAATGGCCGACCTGCGGGAGCCGTCGTCGTGGTCGCCGGCGCCTCGAGCGGCATCGGCAGAGCGACTGCTCTGGGTTTGGCGCGCAAAGGCGCACGGTTACGCAGCGTTCCTACCCGATCACCGCTTGGCGCTGTCGCTGTCCGCTTCGGCCCGCGCAAGGAACTGCTCGGTCGTGGAGGGAAGACGGGTTTTCAGCCAATCCGCCATCGCGACTTCCTCTCGCAGATTCTCTTCGCAAGCCCGAAGAGCCTCTGTTTCGCCGAGCGATCGAGCAGCGGCAATGAGGATCGTGTAGGAGGCGATTTCCATCTGCTCGAACGTGTAGCTCGCGAGCGATCCTTTCATCACCTCATCTCCAGCGAAGACGCCGCTCAGCGATTGCGCCATCGCTGTCAGTTTACCGCCAGCATCCTTCATCATGGATGAACCCTCGTCCATCTGATCGAGACAAGTCTTCAGCCGAGCAGCCTGCTGCTTGGTTTCGTCGAGGTGCTGTCGGATTCGGTCGCTCAGTTCGGGATAATTCTCGATACGGCTCAACTGCCCGTTCAACATCGTTTCCGCCTGCTCTTCCATGGCATGAGCATCTCTAAGCCATTGGACAAACCATTCCCGTCCTTCTGACATCTCGAATCTCCTTTGCGATCTAAGGAAACTTTCAGAACAGGACATTGTTCCGGAATAGAGCCCGCCGAACGGGCCTTGGCCGTCGCAGAGGATCAGCGTCGTGGCGGGTCTCAATTCACCTCGCGAAATCCTGCAGCGATGCGTGGGGAAGGCTCGCGAAGACCGGCGCAAGGAAAACGGACCGTGAACGCGAAACGAGCGGATCAACGGGCTCGCCGCTGCGCGCTCCATTACAAAGTCCAACTGGCACTGGCCCGCTTCCTCGCCATCCCACCCGGCGACATACTGAAGCTGCCCCGCATGGGGTACGTGACCGCTGCCTGTCGTTCCAGGCATGTACGAACGGCAAGCAGATGAAGCTTGCCAGCGCTCGGCGAAGCTGAAGTGGATTCTCGACGAGGCGCTGATCGCGGCCGCCGGCGCTCCGCATTGAGCGTCGTGCCTCACCGCACCACCACAGTCACAAGGAACGCGACGGCCTCTCCGCTCGTTGATTGCATTTCGACTCGAGCCGCCGTCATGCCCTCCACATCGATACGCAAAACGGAATATGATCCCGACAGAAGAATCCTCTCGGTCTGGTTCGTGGCCAGCGGTAAGCGGTACGAGTTTGAGGGGGTACCGCCGGAAACCTTTGCCGCGTTCCGGGCCGCATTCGCCAAAGGCCGCTATTTCAACGACCATATCCGCAACATTTCCCCCACCATCTGGTTGCGAGCGATAGCGACCCGGGATGACCTGACCTGCCGGTGGCCCAGTCGTCCTGTCGCCTCCAACCGGCGGTTGGTAGACGCGTTGCCGCTGTTGCCCTAAGTTCGCTTTCGGTCCGCGCGCACCTCGCAAAGCCCACCCCCGAAGTCCCTGCCTGGTGCAAAGGCGCTTGATCGGTCCCGCCGCCCTGGCAGTGTGCGGCGGGATTTTTTGCGCTCCAGGTGGAACACCGGGGCGTGGGTAAGGTTCGGTGCACGCGGTACATCCTCCATACGATATTGCTGCAAGATCGGCTGACTCCGATCCGGCCCGCGTCTCCTCGATCCAGAGACGCGGGCTTTTGGCGAATGTCTGTGGATCAGCGCGCCATCAGGTCTGTTCACGCTAGCTGGACTATTGCTCGACCGGAACCGGCTCGTGCTGCGGCTCAGCGTGGTGGAATACCTGTCCAAGATCGCGCGCGTCGAACGTTTGGCCGCAGACTGGGCAGTAGACAAAGTGCTTCGACTCGTCCTCTACCGGCCCGTCATGCGGCCTGCCCTCATAGCCTGTCGCGATGTTGTCGGTTCTAATCCGGCGCATCGGCAAGTGCCTTTCGTCGTTTTGGCAACCGATACTTCTCCACCAACCGGACCTTCTCACGGTCGACCGTGACCAATGGCCCGAGGTCGATCGTCATAGCGTCCTCGTCGATGCGCGTGACCTCGCCTTTAGGTCGATTTGCTGGCCTCGGTTCACCTTGGTGTGGTCGATGATGGAATGTGGGAAGTCGTAACCTGGGATCGAGACGCTTACGCGGTCCTCCCCGCCTCAGAACCGTGGCTGTAATGGCCACCTGGTCGCCAATGCCTATTTCGCGAGCCATGGATTGAGTCTGGAGCGGACTAGGTGATGTTCAAGGTGTTTCCAATATAAGGCACAGGAGGGCTCAATGAACGGCTCGCGGGAACCCGCTACCTCCGAATTCCCGGTCGTGTCAAAATGGCAGAAAAGCGATGGAGGACTGCACGATAGGCCCGCAAAACGACACTTTCGAGATGTGCTGTCCTCTAATCGGGTCGTAAGCTGAGTTCGAAGCTGTTGGACATGGTGTCAACAGCCTGAGGGTCGCCAAGGCCAGAGCGGCCGGCCGGCGCCCATCATTATGTGCGCGATCGCGATCTGCGCCTCGACCTTGGTGCCGGGCAGGTGGCCCGCGTTAGCTGGGGGCACATAAGCGCTTGTACAACCCTCTCGAACTCCGAGAGGGATGGGGAACGTCACCATGGATCAGGTGCGGGCAAAGGTCCGTTGCGAAAAATGCGGCCGCAAGGATTCGATGAAAGCGGAACCTTCCATCTGGGTCGCGTCCCTACAGGTGGTGTAGCTCGGCGGTAGCGAAGCCGCTCGCGAGCGCGCTCTCGATAGCGCTGTAGATGCTATGGGCGGCGGCGAGCGTGTGGCACCCTCGACGCTGTTGAGCAGCTACCTAAGGAGCGCCCCATGTCACCATCCTTTGATGCAAGCAA
>NZ_JAMYLM010000033.1:0-44373 GCF_040317995.1 Mesorhizobium sp. M1334 | reverse complement strand
CCGCCGCCCCAACCGAGCCTACCCGCCGTCAGGCAAGCCATCCTCACCGCGCTCGCGCAGCCGCCCCCAATCCGTTGTCCCCACTGCCGCAGAACCCTCTCCGCTAAAAATCTGCCAAAGTAGTGCTAGCTTCGGCTTCCGAAAAAACCCGCATTCAGGTTCAGAACGGCGAAGCGGAATGTTGGTTGTGACTGAAAGGAGTTCGACTATGTCCTCAGTGCAGCAGGAACCAGGTATAACCAGTGGCTTGGACACGTTTGCGCCCGTCCAGCGTTATTCAAAGATCGTGAAATTCGTCGAGGAGGTCGCCAAACAGGCGGCTAACGATGCACCGACCCTGGTTCAAATCTTCTCGGACAGCGGCCGCTGGTATTGCCGTGTTCGTCGGCGATGAAAAGACCCGGCCGATGGGTCCATATACCAAACAACAGGCTGAGCGGATCCAGGAAGCTCGGAGAATGTTGCTCGCCAAAAGAGGCGCCGCTCGGATCATGTTCGAGTAGGGAAGGAACCTTTGCGACCACACCGGCCGGCGGACTCCTGCTACAATGATCGTCATGACTTTTTGAATATTGCAGAGAAGGCCTCCGGCTTGCCGCGTTGGCAAGCCGCTTTTCGCCAAGGCACGTCTGCTATAACTCGATGCGATCTAAGGCAGGGCGAGGACGTCGCAGGCTGGATAGATGTTCCGGCATAATCAACAGACCAGACGGACCTTGTGCGAGAAATTATCGAGCTTGTCTAGATTGCGCGTGTGCGAGTGTGGTTTGTCCTGTCTCTGTCTGCGTCAAATTATAAGATGCGATGTAAATGGCCGTTGCCGTTCTCGAAGAAAGATAAGAGCACGAATCCCGCGCGAATGCTTTGCGAGCAGGATTGGGGTTACCCACCCTCTATTGATTTGTACGAAGTACCCATCGACAAACCTGGATCTGATTATGGACGACTACAACAACCAGAAAGGCGCTGAGCCTGAGGACGTGCGCGCCGCATTGAAGGGGTGGGCATGGTTTGGTGTTCTGATGAGCATTGTCGTTGGTGTCGCCCACGTCCTGATTGAAATGTAGTGGCCCATGAAGCAGCTAGCCTGCTTTACCTGTTTGGGGCAACGGTTCGAGATGAAGCCGGCCAAGGAAGCGATCTTGATGTTCATCCACTATGATCCGAAGAGCCGCTTCAATGCCTTCGATCTGGTGGGCATCAAGCGCCTTCTGGAGGATGAACTGCATATCCCGGTCGACGTGACTACGCGGGATCGCCTGCACCCCGGGTTGCGGCCGCAAGTCGAACAATCGGCCGTGCGCATCTTCTGAATGGCACGTGAATTCCGCTTCGAGGGCCAGTGAGTTACCGCCTTGCCTTTCGCCAGCCTGCAGTTTGAGCCTCTTGCTCGGAGCAGAACCAGCGCTCGCCGTATTGCGGGCTTATCTTCGTCTCTGAGTAATGCTCCTGACCGGGGACATGGTAGATTCGCTCCCCACTGTTGATCGCAATGTTGCCCTTGATGCTGCAGCCACGGAAAAGACCAAGGCCGATCGGTCGCTCGCTGATTGTGTCGACCTTGTCGGCGTTCGCTGCACGCCAATCCCAAGGCTGATCGAATCTACCCTGCCAAAGGTCACGGCGAGCCGCCTTGGCAGTGGCTTGCTCGGCGGCGTACGCGCCATTCGAATAGCGCGGCCAGTCGAGTGCCAGACCCTCCTCGACAAGCCAGCGTTGAACGCTGTGACCATCGGCGCGCTCGCAATTCCCGACGAGCCGACCGTAGTGGTCGCGGTCCACAAAGCTGCAATGCAATGGCCGCGACGCTGCCAGGAATTCGTCCAAGGCTTGGGCAGCGCGGCGCCCGCAGGAATATTCAAAGCCCTTGGCGTCTTCGCAGTACTGCCGGCTCTCAGGTGCGTCGATGCCGCTGAAACGGATCCGTTTGCCGGCGATTTCGACGGTGTCGCCATCAATAACCGACGCGCGGCCTTGCATGGCGTGAGGGAGCGGTTCTGTCCAATTAGTTATGGTGCTCCGGAGGCCAGCGGTGCTCTGGATGACGAATTGAGCGACTGCGGCAGCAAGCGTACCAACGCCTAGAAAGATGAAACCCAGCCGTCGCGGCAGCTGCCGTGACGACATTCTTCTGCCGGCGCGCTTTCGCCACCGGTCAGCCTGGTCGGCGCCTCGATGACGATGGACCTTGCCCACAACCCTCTCCCCGGGGACAGCTTGCGTCCATTGCGGGAAAAAGTCCAGATACGGGGCGTAAGTGCGCAGGCGGCTAACCGGACAAGGCCCAATATTTCCCAGGCCTATCCGGCCCCCGTTTTGGCGCGATGCGCTTCATATCGGTCACCGATCGAACAACGTCATCAAAACGAACGGCGACAATCTCAAAGAGTCAAGGCATGACCGGCGCATTGGAATTTCGCGGGATCATATAAATGTGTTGGCTGGGACGTAGCGACAGGTCTGCCAAGGCCATTGCTGAGACTGAGCGTGCCGAACGCGCCGAAAAGACAGCAAGATTGAGATCGCTTCGCATGGAAGCTCAGAGTGACTTGAAGGACTCGTTCCCGGAGGAACTCGACTGCTCACTGCTCGTCGCGGCACTGACTCAAGGAGACATCGGTTCAAACCTTTCGAAGGCTTTTCGCCCGTGGATCGGCTCGGGGCTATAGGGAGCGATAAAGCGGTCGCTTGGCAACACACCGGCCGGGCAAGTCTGTTTCATAGCGCTGCGAACCAGCTTAAGCGCGCAGCCCATCCGTTTTGGATGTTTTCTTGAGAGTCCCCGCCTTGTCGCGCAGCGATCTCTTGCCGCTAGTCTAAAGCTGATGGGGTTGTCTAATCGCGGTGGGGACGTCAAGTATCTTCGCGCTTGGAGATGCGTTGGCCGGGTACACGGTTGTCTTCGCGGTCAACATCGGTCGCCGCATGATGGAGCTTCGCGGGACGAGCCTTCAATGTGGACGACGCACTTTGCTGAGTCAGCGGTGCAACCCCATCAGCGGAATGGCTCGGCTCACGTCCCGGCAGGGACGCCTCAGGCGTTCAGATTCTGAACGCTATCCGGATTTACTTTGTGGCTCCTGCATTCGGATTAAAGAGCTCGCCGGTTTTAAGCATCGTATGCATTATCACCGCCAGTTTGCGCGCCACAGCCACGGCGGCTCGTTTGAAGCCGGTCCTCTCCCGGAGCTGGAGACCCCATGTCCGCAGGGCGCTCTCGGTTGAGCTACGCGTCAGAATAACCGACGCCGCTTCGTAGAGAAGCCCTCGCAAATGGCGGTCGCCGCGTCGGGATATATGGCCGTCATAATCGACTTCTCCGGATTGGTAGCGGCGCGTCGTTAGGCCTATCCAGGCGCCAACAGATCGGGACGTCTTGAAGTTGCCCGGATCTTCAATGGCAGTGGCGAATGAGGTTGCGGTGATGGCGCCGATGCCAGGGATCGACATGAGCATGCGGCATGCCTGGCTCTGACGTGCATCTGCGACGAGCTGGCGCCCAAGCTCGGCGGCACGGATGCGAATGCCGCGCCAGGCCTCCAACATCGGCAGCACGATGAGAGCAAGTTCCTCGTGATCGATAAGAAGGTGCCGAACGTTCTTCTCGAACGTGGTTCCCTTACCTGCAGGAACGAGCAGCCCGAACGTTTTCATGATTCCACGAATCTGGTTGGAAAGTTCGGTGGTGATCCGGACCAGCCGGGTTGTGCCGCCACAAGCGTGCGGGTCAGCATGTTGTCAAATCCTTTCACCCGCACCTCACGGAAGAATCCCACCTCTGCAAGATGCGCCAAACCGTCGGCGTCGTTCGCGTCGGTCTTATTCGCCGCCATATCGAGCGCAGCTTTGGCATGGCGAGCATCGATGCAGATCGCTGGCACCCTTTCCGCGCGTAGCGCGTGATAGAACCAGACGGAAAGGGGTCCAGTCTCGAACACCACGCGTTTGGCGGCTGGCGCCCGCTTGCGGATAAGCTCGGCAATGATCTTTGGATCAGAGGCGCACTTCCCGCGCCAGACGCGCTTGCCTTCACGTCGGATCGACACCGCTGTCTCTTTCATCGACACGTCGAGACCGATATATTCTTCCATGGCTGTTCTCCATCAGATGCTTGGGCCCGGCGTCAGGTCGTGAGCCCGTATTTCCATCTTATCGGGGAACAGCCACCTTCCAAGGATATGATTGGTTTCAGGGCGACTCGCTCCCGCGATTACCCCATGTGGAAGCCTCCCGACGGCATCGCTGTGCCAGAATGGAGTGTTGCAACCATTCGAAGGGGGGCGTCCGTGCCTGAGGTTACCACGATCGGTCTGGATATCGCGAAGAATGTATTCCATGCGCATGGTTCGGATTCACGCGGTCGAGGCGTTTTCTCGAAGCGGCTGAGCCGGGCGAAGGTGCTCGACTTCTTCGCTGCGCAACCGCCTTGCACCGTGGCTATGGAAGCCTGCGGCGGTGCGCATCATTGGGCCGTGAACTGATGGCGCTGGGCCATGACGTGCGGCTGATCCCACCCGCCTACGTCAAGCCGTTCGTGAAGCGGCAGAAGAACGATGCGGTGAATGCCGAAGCGATCTGCGAGGCAGCGCAGCGCCCAACCATGCGCTTCGTGGCCGTGAAGAGCGAGGAGCAACAGGCGTCCGCCCTCGTGTTCCGGACCCGCGATCTCTTGGTTCGCCAGCGAACCCAGCTCGTCAACGCCATCCGGGGACACCTCACCGAGTACGGTTGGGTGGCGCCGAAGGGATTGTCCTACGTCTCGATGCTCGGCGATATGCTCGAGGAGGAGATGGCCGCGTCCTTACCGGCGGCGGCGGTCGCGATGTTCCGTGTCATGCTGGATCTCCTGGCCGAGCTGGACGAGCGGATCGCGTATCTTGACCGGGAGATCGCTCGCCGTGCCCGCGAGGACGAGACGGCGCGCCGGCTGATGACCATCCCCGGCATCGGGCCGATCACCGCGACGGCGTTGACCGCGCTTGCTCCCGCTGCCGAGAGCTTTGCCAAGGGTCGCGACTTCGCCGCCTGGCTGGGTCTGACACCGTTGCAGCGATCGACCGGAGGCAAACAGAAGCTCGGCGCGACATCGAAGATGGGCGAGCGAAACGCTGCGCCGCCTGCTGATTATCGGCGCCAGCGCCGTCGTCAAACAGGCGTCCCGTCGCGGAGCTCCCAAGGGATCGTGGCTGGAACAAATGCTGTCGCGCAAGCCGCGCATGCTGGTGACGGTGGCGCTCGCCAACAAGATGGCGCGCATTGTCTGGGCCCTTTTGGCGAAGGGCGGAAGTTACCGAGCTCCGGCGGCGGTCGCGGCGTAAGCCGGGATCGACGTCAGAGGCTGTCGGGGACGCGAGGTCGGTCGAAGGAGGTATGGCACAACAGTCGGCAAGACGGGGCTGGAAGAACCAGGGAATGGCAGAGCGCTACCCAAGCGCGCAAAGCTGATGTGGATCCAGTCCGCGAACTCCCATACGGGCCCGCAGCCGATGGCCGCATCAGGAGGCCGGACAGATGGCAGCATCCGACATCGTGCCTACCGCCAAAAAAATCGCTTGCGTCCGAAGGGGCGTCCACAGATGCCAATGCTTGCTGTCCTCCTGGATGCGCAACGGCGCTGTGGCACTTTGATTTGCCTCGTGACCGGGCACATAACCCCTGGCAACAATATACGGTGAAGTATCAAAGGCAGCCTCGCGACCGTCGCACCTGGCGAAGGTCTGCAACCCTAAGCTTTCGGCAAGAGACCGCGAGGTTTCCTGGTCAGGAACCAACGCGGAGTTAGTAGTTTTAGCCGCCGTTGACGAACGCCATCAGCAACTCCGGTTCGGGTACGGGCGCCCGCACTAAATTTAATTGACCTCGGTACCGACGTTCGCCGGCCCTAATGACAAAGCCGCTGGCGATTGGAACTTCGCTATTGGCGTCGAGCCGGGCGAAAATGTCGGCCACATTGAGATCCAGCGCCAGTTTGAGATCTTGTCGTGAATCATTGTTTGGTCCGATCGGCAACTGACGCATGACCAGTTGCTGGAACGGCGCATTGAAAGTCAGGATCTTCTTCGATGATGCCAAGGCAAAAGCGGGCGAGGGGCAGGCAAGCAATATAGCGTTGATCGTTCTGATCGAAGCAAGCTTGCGTAGGGTCAGGTTTTCACCCGCGAGCCGGTTTATGCAAGCCACCCGTATCGCCGAGGTCAGGTTACCAGTCTTGGTCGAACTCTCGGCGATCTCCTCGATCAGCATGCCGATTGTGCATTTCCTAGTTTCAGCCATCTGCTTCAGAGACGTCCAGAAAGCCTTTTCCAGACGAATGCCGCGGCGTATGCCGCCGCGCGCAACGACGCGGAACTCCAGCCCGAAATCCTCTCGAGTGATCGTTAAAAGCAGCCGATTACGATTGCCGGAAGGAGAGGCGCTATCGCTCACTCATCGCCTCCTAACCCGCCTTGTTGGTAGGTTTGAGCAGGTAATTCAGGATTGTCTTTCGACTGGTCTTGATGTCGACCGAGCAGATTAAACCCGGACTGATCGAGTAAGCCTTGCCGTCTCGTTCGAGCGTCGATCTGTCCGTCGCTACACGCACTGGGTAATAGGGTTCCGGTTCTGGTCGACTAGGCTGTGTGCCGTGATGTTAGGTACCTTTCCTCGATGCCGCCGAAAATAAGAAGTCGCAGGCGGTCACTCTTATCAGGGCTTCCTGATCGAGGCGGATGAATGTCTCCCCGAGCTTTGACAGACTATTCAATAATTCTTGAAAATTTGTGAGTGGATATTGTTTTAAGGCCGGCTAAAGCTCTGATTGGGGGCCACAAGTTTCGAAAATGTAACAAAATGGCACATAAAAGGGCGGCTAGCTAAAGCTCGCTCGGCAGGAGCGCGCCTTTGATTAAGTCTCTGGCGATCTTTTGCAGGTTATCCTGTTGGTCCACTGTCGAGGGGGACATGAACCGCAAGCCGATTCTGCTTTTTGCCTTTCCGGCTCTCATGCTCCTGGTCCTGGCGGCGGAGAGAGGCGCGACCTTTTTGCTGGGGGTCTATCCGGCCAGTTCCACAATGTGGCGGATCTGGCTGGAACTGCGTCCGCTTGCGACGATGTTCTGGCAGCAGGTCGACCTTTATCTTGGTGGCTCAATGCCCCTCGATGGCCTTGTCCTTGCTGCCGCAGCGGCCCTTTGCTGGATGGCTTGCCAGGCGAGAAGGTCAGCCGCTTTCTACTTTCTTGCTAATCACCTCGCCCTGCTTTTCGCAGGGCTGATGATGGCCGTCAGCGGTCACTCGGAGACCGCCAGCACGATTGCGGCATTCACCGCTCTTCGCGGCGCTCAATTTTCGCTGGTGCTCGATTTCACCTGGGAGAACAGTTTGGTCATGCTTCTGGGTGCGGCAGCATGCGCGTACTGTCATTTGGCGTTCCTTCACGAAACCCGACGGCGTTCCGAAGCCCTGGCAACCCGCATCTTGGCTCTCCAACTGGATCTCTAGGCGGGCCGCCCTCGCACAAGCGCAGAAATACCTCCCTTGACGCCAGCTCAGTCGATTTTGCGGTAGTAGACCTTGCCGTCGGGTTGCTCTATGCGCTGGTAGGAAGAGCTGGGGGCAGGGGGCAGCGCTGCCCCGATCCTCTTCTGGGGGAGGCCTGGCACTTCGACGATCCTGGGCTCGGTCGCTTCTTCACCGTCGACGTCGCTCGGCGCTTCCGCCATGGTGTTGGTCGCGATCACGGAAGGCTCCGCTACGCTCGACACGTCGTCATTGGCCAGGGGCAGGCTCTGTTCAAGTCGGGCAATACTGCCATTGATCTGCCTGAAGCTACTCTGCAGTTGACTGTCCAGCCTTTCAAACCGGCTTTGAAAACCGTTGTTGACCGTATCGAGCCGGCCTGCGATCCGCTGCTCGAAAGTTCCGAGCTGTTCCAGCCGCCCTTCGACAAAGCGCAGGTCGTTGATGCCGCGGTAGAGATAGATGGCGGCTGTTATGTTCACCGCCGTGATCAGCAAGACCGCGGCGGCGACAACGCCCATCGTCCTTGCATTGCTGGCCTTGCCTATGACAGCTTGCTCTCGCGTGTGGGCTGCCGGCCCAATGGAGATCGCCAGTATATCCGGGTCGCTGATCATTGTCATTGAACCACCACCTTTGCGCCGACCGAGACGCGTTTGAAGAGATCGATGACATCGGTGTTGGTAAGCCGAAAACAACCCGATGTTCCGTCGAAGCCGACGCCCGAAGGAGCGTTGGTGCCGTGTATGCGGTAGAGCGTATCGCGCCCGTCGCGCGACAGGTAGAGAGCCCTTGCGCCGAGCGGATTGTAAGGACCGGCGGGCACCATTTCGGGCAGATCCGGCTGGCGGGCACGCATTTCCGTGGGCGGGCGCCACTGTGGCCACTCCGTTTTGGCTCCCACCTTGACGATGCCCGTCCAGCCAAATCCGTCCCGCCCGACGCTGATCTGGTACCGCAGCGCCTGGCCATGTCCGGTCACCAGATAAAGTGCCTTCTCATCCTTGCGGATGATGATCGTTCCGGGCCGTTCCGTGGTTTCGAGGGCAACTCTCTTGCGTAGGCTGGGGCCCATCGCCGGCAGCGGCGGGCGCCCCAAGACTCCGGATCGCGCATGGGCGAAATCCGAGGCCGACAGCGCAAGCACCAGGCCCAATGCGCAAACGCCGGTCGCAACGATGCGATATCTAGCGGGCAGCATCATCGAGCCGCTCTTTGAACATCCGCTTCAGATCCCTGTTGAAGCGCGCCCGCCCGTCCACTTCGGAAGGCAGGATCGCGCGGTTCAAAGCATCGGTCAGAAGCGCATTGTCCAGGATGACCGACTTGATGTGCGGCGCCTTGAATATCTTCTCGAGTTCGCTGCGCGAGAAGTGGTTCCCGAACCATTTGCGCTTGTGCTTGTTGGCGACCAGGGTGATGCTCACCGCATTGCCGCGCAGCTCGCGGATTTTCTTGTAGAGCCGCTTGCCCTGCCGCAGCGAGGCGACGTTGAGTTCGAAGACTATGAAGATCTCGTCGCTCGTCGAAAGCACGGAATTCTGCCAGGGGGTTTCGCTGTTCGGCAGGTCGATGACGATGTCGTCGAACCTATAGGCGACGAGGTCCAGTAGCCGAAACACGAAATCGGCGCCCTGCGGCTCGAACGGCAATTGCGGTCTCTCGAAAGCATAGAGCGTCAGGCCGGACGGACGCGAAAGCTTGATGACATCCATCAGTTCGACATCGAGCCTTTCCGGCTGGCCGATGATCCCGGCCAGGTCGAACTGGTTGAACAGGTTGAGATAAGCGCCGCAATTGGCGCTCTGGAAATCGAGATCGACGAGGCAAGTCGAAGCCGCCCGTTCGGTGGATTTCGACGCCAGGAATTCCGCCGCCGACAGGGCAAGCGTCGTTGCACCGGCGCCGCCGCTGGCGCTGATGAAGGTGATGATCCGGCTCTTGGTGCCCTGGTTGCCGGTGTCATGGAAGGTGACCGCGTTCAGCAGCTCCTTGGCGTCGAGCGGCTTGTGCAGCCAGTCCGAGGCGTTCATGCGGACCAGGATGCGCGTCTGCTCGGAGGTCAATTCGCCGGAGACCGCGATCAGCGGCACGGTTGCCCACAAGGCGCGCGCCGCGACTATTCCCGCATTATCGAGCAGCTCGCCATTGCCAAGGTCCAGAATGACGATGCCTGGGCGCGTCTCGGGGGGCGGGCCCTTGAGGAAGTCACCCGTCTCCGAAACCCGGACATCGTAGATGGCCAGCGCGTCGAGCCGCGTTGCCACCTCGCGCTTGAACTGCGGATCCGACGAGAACAGTGCAACCTGCTTTCGTTTGGTCGGAGAAACCTTGGTGTTGATGGCGTTCATGGATAGGTGCTCTTCAGGTCTTCGCCCGTGACCGTGCTCAGCATGGAGGGCATGGTGACGTTTCCGAATCCGAGCAGCCCGCCGAGGAAGAAGAATTGGAAAGTCACGTTCTGCAAGCTGACAGTTATTGTCGGCACCGGTCCGCCCGGCCGGGTTAGGTAGCCAAGCCCGGTGGCTGTATATCTGACGACCACATTGGCGGGCTGAAGCATTGGAAAGAAATGACACATGCCCGGCCGTTGCCCCGCAGTAAGCGGCGGGCAGGTGCCGACGCCCGTCGCGTCGCCGCGAAAAATGCGATTGAAGTTCGCGGCAGTAAAAGTTCCGGCCACGCAACCAGTGCCGATGCAACTGCATGCGCTCGTGGCGCCGTTGCATGTGTAGTCGTAGTTGCCTGCAGGAATCGGATCGCCTGGCGTTGTCGCGGTTCCTGCTGCCGCAATCGATGGCGCAATCGGCGCCGAAATCGAAGCCATGCGCGCCCCGATTTCGACGGCCTTGGTCGCGGCGTTCCATTGGTACCAGGCATATCCGAAGTCCACGAAGCCGAGAGTCAAGGTCAGGAGCAGGGTCATGCAGATGGCAAACTCCACAATCACGGCGCCAGCCTGCTCTTTCCTGAATCTGCCCAACGCGCGCATCTCACCACCCGACATAGCGTTCTTCGTGGGCGGCGGAAAAGGTGATAGACCCCAGGCCAAGGTAGTTGAGCAAGGACGCCCCGGTATAAGTGAAAGAGGTTTCCAGCCGGACCACCCGGACATTGGCTGTCGTGCTATGGTAGTTCGCCAAGCCAGTATTAGGGTCGGTAGTCACCGGTATGACGAGGTGATTGAGATCGACCGTGACAGTCCCCGGCAGCCAACCCATGACCCGGCTTGCAACATTGCAATTTCCATTGCAGTTGTACGATCCTGTGGCGGCGATGTTCTGCGCATAGGCCGCACAGTCCACGTCCGGATTGACTATCGGATTATAAAATGGCGCATTACAGCGCGCGGCGTAGCGAGCTCCGTCATTGAGGCCGGCTTCGATCAGCAGCTTCTGATGGAGAAGATTGCCAAACTCGAAGACGCCCGCCGAAAGGCTGATCATCAATGGAGTGATCAGCGTCATTTCGACGAGAACCGTGCCTCGCTCCTCGCGACCAAACTTGCGGAAAATCGACATCAACGCCGTCAACACCACATCACCTGTAAAGCTGCGGTTCGTCACGCACGAAATTGTCAAGTGTTCCCTGTCCGCCTGCGGCGATATCGACCAACTCGACCATGACGGAGGCATCGTCCGATGCCGATAAGACGGGCTCGGTCAGGAAGAAGCTGGCGAACGATTCAACGGGAAGATTCTCGCTATGGCCTGACAAATCATTCCCGGCATCTGTCAATGCTTTGCAGTTAAGAATTGCACCATAAATCAGGCGGCGATCGACAGTTGTTATGGGGGACTGGCATTGGGAGGGCGGTGTTCCCTTCTCCCCACCGCTCGACGCAGCCCCTGCCAGACCGGCCGATATTTCGTAGCGATAAACCTCATACCGTGTCGGCTTGGTCGTGGCCCATGCGGCCGGTTTCGCCGTCGTCCCGAAGTTGGTACTCCAGTAAGTGTTTAGATTCCAGTTGCCATCACCCACCCGGTTGTTTGTGTTCGGCGTAACACCGGCGTCTCGCGGTAGTCCCATTGTCCCAGGCAGGTTGAAGGTCAACTGGTTAAAGCTGGGACACTGGTTCGCACTCCCTTGGGTCTTTATCGCACCCTTTCGCACGTTGGCGGCAGGACCGTATTCGGGAGTGTTGAAGTGACCGCCGGTGGTCTTTATACCAAACCGGACGTTGAAGGCGTCCTGTACTGGGCCTGCGTTCTGCCCGGTTTTGGAGGTGACGTTGTTGTTTCCATAGCAACCTATCGGGTTTGAAGTCGCAATGGTTTGGGCAAGCGCCTGCGCACCGTTGCCGACGCTTTGGGGAGGCTCTAGGAAACCGAAATTACCCGGTCCCGCGGCGGCACCATTCCCGACTTTGCGGAGTTCGATCAGTCGGCGGCGCAAGTTCGGATCGGCTGCGGCCTGCTGAAGGGTTACGCCGCCCGGTGCGAGTTCGTACGGGTTGCACATAAATACCGGTGTGAAGTGGCAAACGGCACTCTTGAACCCTGCGATCGAAACCGCACCGACACTGAAGCCGTTTGTTGTGCTACCAACAAAAGTGGCGGGGAATATCGTCGCGAAACCAACCGGCGTGACGGTCACCTCAACAAACTTCGCGTCGGTAGCATCGCCAACCTCGTCAGTGATCACATCGCCTGCGGCTATCGGCAGGCTGTCGTCAGCCGGGATTGAACGGAGATACCGCCTTGTCACGCCGGCTGCTGCTAGCGCTTTCGCGCCAGGCGGATCGCCGGCAAGTGGCTGTGCGAAATGGTAGGAATTGAAGACAAGCGTAGAAAGAGCGCGATCGCCTCGAATGATGGCGTCCGACTTGCCGTCAAGCTCCGCTGAGGTGGCCAGCGCGAAGGCATCGGCGCCCTTTTGTAGGTCGTTGTGCAGGCTGTTGGCCCGGGACATGTCGATCACCAGCAGAGCAAAGCCGACGATCACCGGCAGCAGGATGGCGACGAGTATCATCGCTATTCCCCGTTCATCGCCCCAGAACGCACGAATGGTCCGCAACATGACCTTACTCTCTGTTCCATGGCGCTAGGTTTCCTCGTTTTGCCTGGCGCGCTGAAACCGCATCCTTCTGTTCATTTCCCGGTATTGCCGACATTGACCGTGATGGCCGGCGGCGGCGGCGGCGGTGGTGGAAATTTGTAGCCCTGGGCAACAGCGGCAGCGCGCGCGCCGTCGCCTTCGATGGTTGTATTTTTCGAGGCCGGATTGAGCGGATCGACGGTCTGCAGAAGCGAATTGTATTTCTGCGTGTCGCCGGCGGCCAAGGTCATCGTGTCGTACCGGTTCAGATAGTCGGCGCAGCCCGTCAGCGCGCCGGCACACAAAAAGAGGATCAAGGTTCTATTTCTTGACATAGAGCATCTTGTCCTTTGATTTCAGGTCGAGCATGTGGCCATAGGGCCCCACGACGCCTTCGCCCAGTTCATATTTGCGAACCATGTCCTTGGTTACTTCCAACTGGCCAAGCACGAAAAACTCGGGGTCGTTGGCGGGCCGCGTCTTGTCGAACGGCGTCGCCAGTTGCTCGCCGGGCTTTGTCGGGCGCACGATATGCGGTGTGACGATGACGACAAGCTCGGTCTCTTCTTTCTGGTTGCTCGAATTCCGGAAAATCGCGCCCACGATCGGCACCTGGGCGAGCCACGGCACCTGTCTCTGGATCTTGCTGTTCTTGCTCGACAAAAGCCCGCCGACGGCGAAGCTCTGGCCGTCGCGCAATTCGACGACGGTCGCGAGCTTGCGGTTGGTGAATATCGGGTCGCCAGCGGGGGTGAAACCGGTTAGGTCGCTCACTTCCGGCGCAAGCTTGATATGGATTTTGTCGTCGGCGAGCACGATCGGCGTGAACAGCAGATTGACGCCGAACTGCTTGTACACGATGCTGATCTCGCCATCACTGTCGACGGTGCGGATGGGTACTTCACCGCCGGCGTTGAAGCTGGCCGGCTCGCCGGAAAGTGTGGTTAGATTGGGTTCGGCCAGCATGCGCACCACGCCCTTGGCTTCAAGCGCCTCGATGATCAGGTCGACCTTGATGTTGCTGTCGATGACGCGGGTGATCAACGCTGCGAACGGATTTGTGTTCGACAGGAGGC
This sequence comes from Mesorhizobium sp. M1334, assembly GCF_040317995.1. Classification (NCBI taxonomy): domain Bacteria; kingdom Pseudomonadati; phylum Pseudomonadota; class Alphaproteobacteria; order Hyphomicrobiales; family Phyllobacteriaceae; genus Mesorhizobium; species Mesorhizobium sp. M1334. The sequence goes on along the minus strand of NZ_JAMYLM010000033.1, from coordinate 30,757 downwards.
CGGTCAGCAGATTGCCTGGTCCAAGGACCACTCCGTCCTCATCGGCGGCGGCAATACCGGTTCCGGTGCGGGTCGTTCCGCTGTTGTTGGTGCTCCTGATCGACACGCCAAGGTCGCGACCCGCATTGCGCTTGGCCTCCAACACGCGCACTTCCAGATTGACCTGCTGGCTATCGTCGACGATGACGGAGTTGATGATGGCGTCGGGTCCATATTGCTGCGCCACCTCGAGGACCGACGCCAGTGTCGCGCCATCCTTGACGTGACCGGCAAGCCTGACCTTACCGTTGACCGAGCCGATTTCGATCCGTGATCTGGGCGCCACTTGCCGGATCGCCTGCGCCATGTCGTTGACGTCGACGCCGACTTCGATCTGGATCACCCCGAGCGAGCGTTTGTCCTCGGAAAAGAGATTGACCGTTGTGGTGCCGGCGCCCTTGGCGATGACATAGAGCGTCTTGTCGGTCATCGGCTGGGCATCGGCGATCTTCTCGTCGGCGACGACGATATCGCCAAGAGCGGCATTCACCTGGATCGTCACCGACTGTGACATCGGAAGGAAGATACGGTGGACGCTGGGGTTCGACACGTCGATCCTGCGATCGGCCGCATGAGCCGCGGGGCTAAAAGGCAATAGCGCCGCAGAACAGGCCAGTGCGGCTGCCGCCAGTGGTCCCCAGAACATACGCATCTACGCTACCCCCCTTGCCGCCTGATTCAACGCCTAATAGCAGTGTTACTTTTGTCGCGGCACATCATATGTCTCGAGCTTCACGCCTCGAAACACACCGATCGTAGCCCGCGCAGGTGGCTCCGGCTGCACATATTTTATCACTTCCTTAACGACTTCTTGCACTTCGGGTGCTGAAGCCACGGCCGGGGCCGGCTTTACCTTGCCCAGTTCGTCAAGGCGGCTTCCCACCTTCTCCACGGCATGGGTCAGCCCGGCGATCCTGTCGTCAGCACGCTTGCGTTCGGCTGCGGCAGCAGCCGCGGCCGCGGCCTGCTTGGCGAGCTCGGCCTGCCTGGCCGCAACGTCGGCCGGCGTGTCGCCGGTCAGGTCCGAAAGCGTGACGCGTTCCGTCGTCTCGCCCTCGCTGGCGGCTGCCTGGCGAAGCGCCAGCGACAACTGGCCGGCGCCGGCAGCTAAGGTTAGCTTCTGCGCGTCCTTGGTGCTGACTTCAAGCGTCACCGCTTTCACCACTGTCGGGCTGTCTTTGGTCTCATCGGCGACCTGGTCGACAGCGAGCACCTTCATGCTCTGCAGGAGTACGTCGACAAAACTCTTGTCAGGACCTTCTTCGCTGCGCACCGTGCGCGTCAAAAGCACGTCGACCCGATCGCCGGGAAAGACAAATCCGGCAACGCCAAGCACGTCGTTGACCCTGATGGAAACAGCCTTCATGCCTTCGCCGAGCACTGCCGAAAGCGTTGCGCGCTGGCCCGGGCCGGTGATCTTGGTTGCGAGAACCGGCTCATTGGCGCCGATCGCCTGCAGCGCCTGCTTCGAGCCTTCGCCGGCCATTAATTCCTTTGTCGTCTTGAAAGCGCCGGACGGAACCGCGCCCGCCGGCCATGCGATTTCTCGCAGCTTGTCGGCGGTCAAAGTGTCGCCGAACTTCAGCCCCACCGCCGCCACCACGACCGTATCGCGCTGGACACCGTTCGCTTCTGCCATGGCGTTACGCTGGCTGGCCAGCCAGATATTGATGAGAACCACCGCAAGCACACCGAACACGCCCGCGAGGATGATCATGACAAGTGTATTGGCGCGCATAGCCCAAGCCCCAAACCCCAAGGGCGGGAATTCGCCCGCCGCGATTGGATTCAGGCCCGGATCGAAATCCGGACCTGAAAATGAGCATTTTGATTAGCTTCCTACGCCCGCACCGCAGGTGCCGATGCCGCTGGCATTGAGAGTGGTACAGAGGCCAGTAAACCGGCCGTTCACCCACAGTCCTATGCCGACGATGATGAGAATCGCGGCGCCGGCGATGATGCCGACCAGAATGGAATATTCGACCATGGCAGCGCCGTTTTCGTCGTCGCGGAACTGCCGGGCCATCGTCATGAGCTTCTTCATGCCAATCTCCTTTGGAGGCTCAAACCCGACGAGACGAGCCAAGGATGAAATCCATACCTGAGCATCCCCCGTCATCTCGATCAAAGTCCCGACGAAAACCAGAGTCAAATGGGATTAATGGTTCCTTAACTCTCATATACATTGCCGATACATTGCCGGGCAAGAATATTTCCGCTCGAACGCCAATCAAGACATTGATTCGGCTGAATTTTCAACCCCTCTGAACCATTCGTTCACAATCTGGCCGTGGCTATGGCGGAAGTGAGGCAGCATTAGCGATAGTGCATATTCCCTTATATCTAAGACCTTAAGTGGGTTCCATGACGCCTTGTGACAAAAACGCACTATCCATTGAAAAGCGAGTAGCTCGTGTTTCATTTAGGACAGCGCCCCTGACCAAAATAAAGGTCGTGTTTCTGAATCCTGACCTTAACTACGTCTGAAGTATTAATTGCATGATGCGCGGCTGGCGCTTGTGCCATCCGTAGTTAACGCTTAGTTTCACGATGGGGATCTAACGGGGAAGAAGCACCATGTTGGGCCGTTTCATGAAGGGGCCAAGCGAGCCGCGGGTCGAGCCGGTGGCCGTGTTGCCTATTGCCCCGGCCTCCCCAGCCTCCGATCTCGCGCCGCATGGCGGCGATTTCCTCACACTCAAGGTCGATCTCCATCGTCACCTGATCGACCGTTTCAATCTCGCCGTCCTCGAAACAGCGTCCAAGGGCGAGATCCTGAATGAGATCCGACCGATCGTGCGCGAATTCGTCCGCAGTCGAAACGTGCCCCTGAACGCGCGCGAACTCGATCAACTGACCAGCGACACCGCCGACGAGATGCTCGGGCTCGGGCCGATCGAACCGCTGCTCAAGGATGACTCGATCGCTGACATATTGATCAACACCCACAACCGCGTTTTCATCGAGCGGCGCGGCGTGCTTGAGGAAACCTCGATCCGCTTCCGTGACGAAACACATCTGCTGCGTGTCATCAACAAGATTGTTTCGGCCATCGGTCGGCGCGTCGATGAATCGGCGCCGATGGTGGACGCGCGCCTGGCAGATGGCTCGCGCGTCAACATTGCGGTGCGGCCGATCTCGGTCGACGGCCCGCTGGTATCGATCCGGAAATTCTCCAAGAACCCCTATTCGCTCGAACGCCTGATGGCATTCAATTCGATCCGCCAGCCGATGATCGACCTGCTGCGGATCGCCGTGCAGGCACGCAAATCGATCCTGGTTTCGGGCGGCACCGGCAGCGGCAAGACGACCCTGCTCAATGCTCTGTCGAGCTACATCCCGGCCAAGGAGCGGCTAATCACCATCGAGGACGCGGCGGAACTGCAATTGCAGCAACCGCATGTTGGCCGTCTCGAGACGCGCCCGCCCAATATCGAGGGCAAGGGTGAGGTCCGTCAGCGCGAGCTGCTGAAGAATGCGCTTCGCATGCGGCCGGACCGCATCATTGTTGGCGAGGTTCGTGGCGAGGAAGCCTTCGACATGCTGCAGGCGATGAACACCGGCCATGAGGGTTCGATGACCAGCATCCATGCCAACACGCCGCGCGATGCGATATCGCGGCTGGAACAGATGGTCGGCATGGCGGGTATGCCGATGACCCACGAATCCATCCGAGCCCAGATTGCGTCGGCCATCGACATCATCGTGCAGACGCAACGCCTTTCCGATGGCGGCAGGCGGGTCGTTTCCATCTCGGAACTCACCGGTATGGAAGGCAACGTCGTCCAGCTCCAGGAAATCTACCATTTCGTTCGCCGGGATTCGACAGCGGAAGGCCAGATCGTCGGCGACTTTCGCGCCACCGGTGTTCGCCCGCGCTTTGCCCAGGAAGCGGCGACGCTTGGCCACCACTTCGCCAAAGATGCCTTCAACCCGCAGGTTCCGCTTTGATGCCGACCGGTCAGACTTTGCTCTACTTCATCTATGTGCTTGCAGCAGCGTCGATGATCCTTGCCGCCGAATCCCTTTATATGTCTTACGCCTCCCGGCGCTTTCGAGCCGGTACGATCAACCGACGTCTGGCGCGCCTGGCGGAGGAGGCACCTGCCGAAAAGACCCTGCAAGGCTTGCTGCGCGAACGTGGGCTGACCGATTCGGGCGATTACATCTTTGGCATGGTCATGTTGAACCGGCTCTACACACAATCCGGCGTCACCGGTAATCCGCTGGCTTTCGCCGCTATGTACCTCCTTGCCGGGCTGGTGCTCGCGCTGGTGCTGCCATTGCTTCTTGGCTTTTCCATCGTCGTGGCGCTGATCGCTTTTCTGTTGGTAGGATTTGCGCTGCCGCTTCTCGTCCTTCGACGCGCACGCAATAAACGTATCTTGAAATTCGCTGCCCAGCTTCCCGATGCGCTCGACATGATCGTGCGTTCCTTGCGTGCCGGTCACCCCACGACAGTTGCCATCGCCCTTGTCGCGCGTGAAATGCCTGACCCGCTCGGCACCGAATTCGGTATTGTTTCCGACGAAATCACCTTTGGTCTCAGCCTTGAACAGGCAGTACGGAAGTTATCGCAACGTGTGGGTTTTGAAGGTCTCCATCTGCTTTCGGTATCGCTCTCCATCCAGGCCAAGACAGGCGGAAACCTCACTGAGATCCTGTCGAACCTCTCATCGGTGCTGCGCGAGAGGGGGAAATTACGGATGAAAATCAGGGCGCTCTCGGCCGAGGGACGAATGTCCGCATGGATCATTTCGCTCTTTCCGCTCGTCATGTTCGGTCTGCTCATGATCATTGCACCCAGCTATTACGGCGACATATGGAACAACCCGCTCGTCATGCCCGCATTCCTGATCTTCGGTCTGTGGGCGCTGATGGGTGATATCATCATGTATCGCATGGTGAACTTCGATTTCTGACCGGAGCGGGACATGGGCCTGTTTACGAACATTCAGGGTCTGGGCCTATTGGTCTCCGTCGCTGTTTTCCTGGCCACGGCAGCGCTATTTTTGTTCGGTGCGTTCACCTTTATGCCTGCGCTTCAGACCCGGAAACTGGTGGCGCAAAGCTTGCGTTCCGAGGGGATTGCCGACCGCCGGTCCCTTCTTGGGCAGGAACAGCTTGCCAAGATTGCGGCGCAACGTCCGGTCGATGCTTATTTCCGATCGATGGAAAAGGAACGCAGTGAGCCGGATGCTCTAGAAGCAAAGCTCTTTCGCGCAGGATTCTATCAAGCGAGCGCGCCTCTTACGTATACCTTGTCGCGTTTCGGCGCTGTCGCTATCGGCTTTCTCGGATCATACACCGGGTTGGTTGCAGTGGTGCCGCCGCAAATACCAGGTTTTTTGACATTCGCAGCTGCTGCATTGTTTGGCCTCGCTTGCCTCGTCGTTCCCAGCATCGCCCTGGATCGCTTCGAAAATGCGCAGAAGGAAACCTATCGTCGCGGCTTTCCCGATTTCATGGACATGATGATCACCTGCGCCGACGCGGGCATGAGCCTGGAAGCGGCAGTCGAGCGTGTCAGTCAGGAACTTGCCGGCACCCACAAATGGCTCGGCATCCAGCTTGCGATCATGAATCTGCAACTGCGCGCCGGCAAACCGCTGCGCGAGGGTCTTCGAGATCTCTCCGATCGCCTTGGCCTTGAGGAGGCGCGGGCGCTGTCGATACTGTTCCGGCAGTCGGAAGAACTTGGCACCAGCCTCACGGACGCTTTGCGCGTTTATAGCGACGAGATGCGTAGCAAGAGAATTCTTCGCGCTGAAGAGCGCGGCAACGCTTTGCCGGTCAAGATGATGATCCCGCTGGGGATTTGCGTTTTTCCGGTTGTCTTGATGATTGTGCTGCTGCCGATTATCGTCCGGATGAAAGGTGTTTTCTTCTAGGCAGGTATATGCTTTGGTCGAAATACTGAGTCGGAGAACTCGTTTGGGGGACGAAATGACAGGGCCAATTCGCCTTGCCGCCGCAGCCAGTCTGCTGGTCATTGTGCTTTCCGGCTGTCAGACGAATGGGGCGGACAGCACGGGTGTCGTTCGCACCAATGAGCCTGCGAAAGTCGAACTGACTGCCTTTGGAGACACCTTCGACGGACTGAAGACTATCAGCAATGTCGAATATTATGCCTCGGACCAGGCTGTTGCCGAAGCCAAAAACCAGTTCCGCGCGGAAAATTACGGCAATGCCGGCGCCCTTTTCTACAAGGCGACGCAACTGGCGCCCAATGATGGTGGTGCCTGGATGGGTCTGGCCGCCTGTAGCGATCGCATCCGCCGCTTCGACCTCGCCGACCGAGCCTATAGCCAGGCCTTCCGGCTGGTCGGCGGGACGCCCGAGTATTACAACAATGTCGGCTATTCCTATCTGCTGCGCGGCAAGCTGCAGGACGCGCGCAGCAATTTCCTCAAGGCATACGAACTGGTGCCCAACGATCCGACGATCGCCAACAATCTGCGGCTGCTGTCGTCCAGCGTAAAGAATCTCGAGCGGTAAGGCGGTAGCATGTTGCTTGCCGCAGCGCTGCTGCTGAAGGGACTGGCCATTTCTTTGCTTGCAAGGATCGCCTGGCTCGACTTCACCACCCAGAAAATATCCAATCGTGACGTGCTGCTGGTTTTGTGCCTTGGGCTGGGCTCGCAGGAGTTTCTGTCGATCCTGACCGGGTCGTGGTGGGACATGGGTCTGAGCGCGCTTGCCGGCCTTCTGCTGTTAGTTGCGCTGTTCCCGTTCTGGGCCATGCGAAAGATCGGCGCCGGTGATGTCAAGCTGATGACGGCCGTCTCTTTCCTCATCGGCGGCAATGGGCTCGTCGTGTTTTCAGTGCTGCTGCTGGTCTTCGCGCTCGCGACGGCACTGATCGTGAAGAACCCCTTCATGCTACCCGCGGGCGCCTTCCGCCTTTACATTCAGCATCTGGATCGCAAAGGCGTCGTGCCGTTTGGCGTGCCGATTTCGATCGCAGCTATCTGCACGATAGCGTTTCAGATTTGTAGTTATGTGATCACCCCGTGACGGATTACCAGCCTAGTACTACAGTTGCGGATCATTGGTTTTCTGATTCACTTCGACAGGTTATGGAGGGAACCATGTCTGTCGCTTCGTGGTCAGGGCCGTTGTTGGCTTGGGAGCAGGAGCTCACAGCGCTGAAGGCGCGGGTTGGGGCGGGTGCTTCCTCGTCGTGAGTTGCGGGGAGACGGGCGCAGATTTCCTTGACGGCCTTCTTTCCGCCATTGAGTGCAAGACAGGCTGGCTGATGGCTGAGCAGTCCGGAGCGGAGCGGCCCTATCGGATGCAGTCGCTGTTGGGGCGCAGCCACTGGGACGCTGATCGGCTCCGAGACGAGGTTCGCGATTATGTGGTGGAGGCGTTGGGCGATGAGGATGGCGTCCTGATCGTCGACGAGACGGGATTTGTGAAGAAGGGCGATCGTTCCGCCGGTGTCGCGCGTCAGTACTCGGGAACGGCGGGGCGGATCGAGAACAGCCAGATCGGCGTGTTCTTGGCTTACGCGAGCCGCTACGGCCAAGCGCTGGTCGATCGTCGCCTTTATCTGCCGGAGAGCTGGACAAAGGATCGGGCGCGATGTGCCAGGGCGTCGATCCCGGAGACGGTCGAGTTTGCGACCAAGCCAAAGATGGCGCGCGCCATGGTCGAGGCGGCGCTCGATGCCGGCGGCCTGTGCGCTTACGTTCTGGGCGACGCTGTCTACGGGGCGGACAGCGGCCTTCGCCGGATGCTGGAAGCTCGCGAGCAGCCCTATGTCTTGGCGGTTCGAGGCGCTCACTTCATGCGCCGGGGAGGGGATCGTCTGTTTGAGGAAACCTCGCCCGAGGAACTGGCCAGCGAGTTCGAGCCCGACGACTGGGTCTGTCATGCGGCAGGTGAAGGCGCCAAAGGGCCTCGGCTCTTCGACTGGGCACGCATCCGCCGCCCTTGGACGTCAAAAGGCGGCTTCGAGCATTGGCTTCTCGTCCGCCGCAAGCGATCGACATCCGGAGAAAAAGCCTACTACCTGGTCTCCGCCCCGCCCGGTTCCTCCTTGGCCGAATTGGCGGCAGTGGCCGGCCTGCGCTGGGCGATCGAGGAGTGCTTTGAGTGCGCTAAGGATGATCTCGGACTTGATCATTGCGGGGCTCGGTCCTGGCACGGATGGCATCGGCACATGAGCCTGTGCATGGCCGCCCTGGCATTCCTCTCGAAGCTATCGGCTGATCTTCGCCGCAGCGCATGGAGCAAACCGAACGATACGAGTCCAAAGGAGCCAATCGCCGCCTGATCCGGATGGCTGCGCTCGTCCCGAGCGTCCCCGAGATCCGCTATCTCCTCGCCCGGATCCTCATCTTCCCACCGACACAAAAGCCCTTCATCATCGCCTGGCGCTATGGCGACGACGACATCAGGCCGCGGCCACCATCTGTCATTACAAACGGCATGGACATCCGCAACTGTAGTACTAGGTCACGACGCGATCCGCGGCCGTCCGGTGGCGGTCGCGACAAGGATGGCTTCGACGAAACTGCGTTCGCCTTCGATTGTTGCAACCCTTATGGCTGGAATACGGTGACCCGTGTGCTGGGAAGATACGACCAGTTCAAGCCAGCAAATGCGCCAGCAGCGCCCTTAGCTGCGCTGGCTTCAGCGGCTTGCGCATCAGCTCGATGCCAGCGGCGCGGGCGGCGTTGGCGACGGTCTCCGAACCGTCGGCGGTGACGATCAGTGCCGGCACGGCGCGGCCGAGATAATCACGGACCTCGGCGATTGTGGTGGTGCCGAGGTCGCCGCCGTCGAGATGCTGGTCGGCTATAACAATGTCTGGCAACCAGTCGGTATCGCCAAGCATGTCGAGCGCGTCACCGGTCGAGGTGGCGGGGCGCACCAGGCATTGCCAGCGCTCGAGCAGGGAGGTCATCGCCTGCAGCACCTCGATTGAGGCAGTCGATCGCGCCATCGAAGACGAGAAGCGGTTGGCCTTGGCCCTCGAGAGCGCCGCTCAATTCCGCCGACCGACTAAACCGAGAATCGTGAAGGGAACATAGAGTCCGGTAAGGCCCTTGGCGCCCGTCGCGTCGATCGCCTTCGGTACAGCGTCGGGCTCGTCGCCGCTGTGGTGCAGCGCCCTAAAAGCGGAACGTTTCGCTTCCGGCCCCTGCACATCGTAGAGCATTTGTTCGGCAAAAATCGGTCCTGTGAACTCCGACCTCGCATGGCGGACCAACAGGTTCGGCCAACATCAGGTGAGACGTAGTCCCAACAAACATGCAGTTCAGACAATCGATTACGCGCCTTTGTTGAAGTCGTGCCATGCGGCCGATCCGAAAGGATCAGCCGCATCCGGCATCCTTCACCTTCACTGATTGAAACACGCTCGAAAATCGGGCTCGTGTAGACTAAGTTGCATGGACTAAGTCAGAGGCCCGCAATGCCCACCGTCAATATCCACGAGGCCAAGACGCATCTGTCTCGTCTTATCGAGAGGGCGGCCAAAGGCGAATCCTTCATTATCGCCAAATCCGGCAAGCCGATGGTCAAGGTCGTTGCCATAGACGCACCTGCCGCCGGCGAAATGCGTCGCGTGGGGTTTATGGCCGGGCAGTTTTCAGTTCCGGACGATTTTGATCGTATGGCCGCTGAGGAAATCGAGAAGCTGTTTGGCGGCGATGCATGAAACTTCTGCTCGATACCCATCTTCTGCTTTGGGCGGCGGGCGAGCCCGAGAAGCTCCCGTCCGCCGCCCTCGCCGAAATCGAGAATGTCGACAACCACCTGACTTTCAGCGCCGCAAGCCTCTGGGAGATTGCCAACAAGCGCGGTCTGGGCCGCCCTGACTTTAGGGTCGATGCGCGTCTTTTACGTCGGGGCCTGATAGACAATGGCTATCATTAGCTGCCAATCACCAGCGAGCATGCCATTGCGGTGGATGGGCTTCCACCCATCCACAAAGACCCCTTCGATCGGATCTGATTGCTCAATCGATTGTCAAAGGCATCACATTGCTGACCATCGACGATCTGGTCGCGCAGTATCCTGGGCCTGTCCGTCGTCTCTGACGGAGGTGGCCCGACCGGTGGGCTAGGCGGTTGAAGTCAGCTATCGCTTCAGACCACCCATGAACGCCTTTACTCGAGCAGAGTCGACCTGGTTCCACCAGACGCCGTCGTGCTTCAGCGCGCTGGCGATGATGACCCCGTCGACGATGGCGAGGATATCCTTGGCATTGTCCGCCGTGACACCGCTTCCGACCAGCGTCGGCAGGCCGGCGGCCTGCTTGATCATGCTGATGTAGCCCAAATCCGCGGCGTGGCCGGTGCGCTGGCCGGTAGCGATGATGGCATCGGCATCGAAGAAGACCAGGTCCTTGACTAGTTCCTCCACCGGACGGTCGGCGACGATGGCATGTGCGCCGTGTTTGACATGGGCATCGGCGAAAATGCGGATGCCGTTGGCGCGCAGCCTGGCGCGGTAGCGCGCCGCGCGGCCCGACTCGCCTTCGACAAAACCCTCATTGGCGACATAGGCGTTCGCCCATTGATTGACGCGGACGAAACCGGCGCCGGCAGCGCTGGCGATCGCCAAAGCCGGGATCGCGGCATTGGCCAGCACGTTGATGCCGACCGGTCTGCCGAGCTCGCGGCGGATGCGATCGGAAATGACCGCCATATAGGCCGCCGTCTCCGGCCCGATATCGTCAGGCTTGGCGAAAGGGATGTCGCCATGGTTCTCGACGATGACGCCGTCGCAGCCGCCGTCGAGATAGGCTTTGGCGTCATCGAGCCCGCGCTGGTAAATCACTTCCACGGCCTCGCCGTCGTAGCGCGGCGCGCCGGGCAGGGGCGCCAGGTGAACGACGCCGATCACTACCTTGGTGCGGCCGAAAAGGTGCAAGAGTGCGTCGCCGCCGGATTGGCCTATCTGGGTCATGAGAGCTCCGTTTGATCGATGAGCACCGCCACCTCGGAGGCGGAAGGACAGGATGCCAGCGTGCCCGGCCGTGTCACGGCGATTGCGGCGGCCGCAAGCGCAAGATCCAGCGCCGAGGTGACCAACATGCCCCGCGCAAGCCCGCCGGCGAGACAGCCGCAGAACACATCGCCGGCGCCGCTGGTGTCGAGCGCCTCGACCTGCGGCGCCGGCAAACGAAGCGGCTCTTCATGGCCCGGGCCAAGCACGAGACAGCCTGCGGCGCCGAGCGTGATGACGACGGTGCCTGCACCTTTGGCTACCAGCGCGCCGGCGGCTGCTATCATGTCATCCCGGCCGGTCAGGGTTTTCGCCTCGGATTGGTTGACAACCAAAAACTCCGCCAGGCCAAGATCGGGAACGGATGCCGCATCGATCGGGCTGGCGTTGAGAACAGTGCGTGCGCCGTTTTCCCTTGCTGCTCTGAGGCAGGCATTGGTCACGGCAGTCCGCAAATTTCCCTGGCAGACGAGGATATCGTCGGGAGCGATCCAGCGGACAAGTGCTGTTTGCGCCACCGGATCGAACGCTTCGCTGCAGGCAACGCCGCTGACGATGAAGTTCTCGCCGCCTCGATCGACGACGATGGTCGAGCGGTCGCTCGGCAGCTCGAATTCGCTGACCTCGAGGTCTGACAGTTCGCTGTCAAGGCGGTCTCTGATCCATGTGCCTTCGCGGTCCTTGCCGAGCGCCGTCCAGAACGTCACCCCTGCACCAGTCCGCGCTGCTGCGACCGCCTGATTGGCGCCCTTGCCGCCGAGCCCGTCGGCATAGCTCACGGCATTCAAAGTCTCGCCAGCCGCAGGGAAGCGGCCGACGCGAAACACGGTATCGACGCAGGCATTGCCGACGACGTGGACATGCATGGCTCAGCTCTCACCGGTCGCCCAGCCCAGCATCTGTTCGAATAGGGTCTTGTAGCCTGGCCAGGCGATGAATTGCGGCGGCAGCCAATGCGGCCCGACATCGGATGTCCAGGCCACGGTGCGGCCCTTGCCGTAATGGCCGGTGACAAGCAGCGGCAGCGAACCATAATCCGACGAGACGCTGGCCAGAACTTCCGAATTGTCCTTCAGTGTCACCTCGTTGAAGCCGAGCAGGATCGGCCAGTCCGAACCGAGACCCCTGAGGATGGGATGGCTCGACCCGGCTTGCGGCACCGGCGCAAAGCCTTCGGGAACCTCGACTCGGTCGTCGAATGCCAGGCAGTTCACCGGCAGCACGTCCTCAATCGGCGTCTTGCGGTAGCGCGCGCCGCCATTGATGCCCTGGAAGCTGTAGTAACCGCCGAACATCAACAGACCGCCGCCGCCGCTGACGTAATCGCGGAGCAGGCGCAGGCGGTTCGGCGTCGGCTTAGAGTGGACCCAGGTGTCGGGATGCAGCAGCAGCGTGTTGGCGCCAATGTCGGAGAGCACGACCGCGTCATAGGCTAACAGCGCCTCCATCGTCTGAGGAAACCCGCGCTGCGCCTCATGTGCCGGCATGAAGGTGACGTCGAAGTCGGTCGCCTTGAGCGCGCCCAGCAATTCGTCGGCGCCGGTGTGATAGGTGACAGTCGGGAACTGGTCGAAACCCTTGATGTGGGTCGCGGTCGACACCCAGGATTCGCCGGCAAGCAGGATCTTCTTCTTGGACATTTGAACTCCGTCGTAAGTCTAGGCCGCTTGGAGCCGCGCGAACACGCTCTTCGGATTGGCGATCAGCATGCGGTCGATGGCCGCCTGCTCGACGCCATGCCGTTTCAGGCGCGGTATGAAATGCTTCAGGATATAGCCGTAGCCGAAGCCGCCGAAGCGGGTCAGCATGATCTTTAGGAAGACATCCTGCGACAGCAGCAGGCGGTCGCCGAAGCCGGCCTCGACAAGATTCGCGATGGCGCGTGCGTTCTCCTCGTCGGAGGGCGATTGCGCGTCCTGGTCGGCATAATAATAGTCCATGCCGATCATGTCGTATTCGAGTAACGCGCCGCGCCGGGCGAGGCTTTTCTGGTAATCGGGATCGTCGTGGCTCGGGTTCATGTGGCAGAGTACGGTGTGGCGGAGATCGGCGCCCTCGGCCTCGACGATATCAAGCACGTCGTGCGCCAGCCGCTCCCAGCCAGGCAGATGGATCGACAGCGGCACGCCGGTGATGCGCGAGGCGCGCGCCGAAGCCCGCAGCGACTTGCGTTCTTCGGCGGTGAAATCCTTGCTGACGCCGACCTCGCCGATCAACCCGGCCATGATCGGCGGTTGCGTCCCGCCGCCGCCGACGTCGTTGACGATGAACTCGGTAACGGCGTCCACATCCATCGCCTTCAGCCATTCGGGATGGGTGTGCTCAAGATAGAAGCCGGTGCCCATGACGATCTTCAGGCCGGACATGCGGCTGATGCGGGCGAGCTTGTCGGGGTCGCGGCCGATGCCGATATTGGTGGCATCGACGACGGTGTGGCCGCCCAGCGCGCGATAGCGCTGCAGCTCCGACAGCGCCAGGTCGGCGTCGTCGAGCGAGACGTTGTCGCGGTTGACGTAAGGGTTCATGCGCAACTCGCCGATGATCTCGATGTTCACCGGCTGCTCGGCGATCGCCATGTCGTCGGGGTGGCAGGGGCATTTCCAGCTGCGCGCGCCATCGAGCAAGATGTGCTCGTGCATCAGCGTGATGCCCATCTCCTCGACCGGAACCGGGCCGAGCACGGTCATCACATGGCCGGTTGCGACCCCGACTGGCAGCCGCTGGGCGGGCACTGCGTCATCGAACAGACCGCTCATCGGCTCAACGGCTCCGCACGGCGCCGCGGAACAGGCGGAAGTTCAGCCAGATGGCGATCAGGATGATCGTTCCGGTGACGATCGGCGTCAGGAAAGGCGACAGATGCGCCAGGATCAGGCCGTTGCCGATGACGGCCACGGTCAGCGCGCCGAGCACCGTGCCGATGATCGTTCCGCGGCCGCCGAACAGGCTGGTGCCGCCGAGCACGACGGCGGCAATGACTTCCAGCTCGAAACCCTGTCCGGCATTCGAAGATCCCGATCCAAGCCGGGCAGCAATGATGATCCCGGCAAGGGCTGCCGCGGTGGCGGAAATCACGTAGACGAAGAGCGTCGTCTGCCGCGTGTTGACGCCGGCACGCCGCACGGCCTCGGCGTTGGCGCCGATACCGGTGACATAGCGGCCGAATGGCGTCTCGTTGAAGGCGAGATAGGCGATGGCCAGGATCGCCAGCGCGATCAGCGCCGGCACCGGCACGCCAAGGAACCAGGCGCGGCCCAGCACGGTGAAAGCGCTTCCTGGCTCGATCGGGATGGAATAGCCGCCGGTGATCAGCAGCGCCACGCCACGGATCACCGAAAGCCCGGCAAGCGTGACGATGAAGGACGGGATGCCCTCATAGGCGACGAAATAGCCCTGCGCCGCGCCAAGCAGGGCACCGAGCGCCAACATGGCGACGATAACGACTGGCCACGGCAGGCCGAACTGCAAAAGCGTCGCCGACAGCGTCGCCACTAGTGCCAGCACGGAGCCGACCGAAAGATCGATGCCGCCGGTCGTGATGACGAAAGTCATTGCCGCGGCGACGATCAGCAGCGGCGCCGACTGCCGCAGGATGTTCAACAGATTGGGCGATGTCAGAAACGCGTCGGTCGCAACCGAGAAGATGATGCAGACGACCAGAAAGAACAGCGCGATCGAGACGACACTGCCATTGGCGTGCAGCACATCGCGCCAGGTGCCCTTGCGCACTCGTGAGGGCTGGGCGGCGTGGATCGCGTCGCTCATGCCGGCGCTCCACCGCGATAGCCATTGGTGGCGGAACGCGCACTGAACTTGCGGCCGACGATCAGATTGACCACGTCTTCGATATTGGTCTCGCCGATCAGCCGCTCGGCGACATTGCGCCCTTCATACATGACCTGGATGCGATCGCAGACGAGGAACAGATCCTGCAGCCGGTGGGTGATCAGGATGACGCTGACACCGCGCGCACTGACCGCGCGGATCAGTTCGAGCACCGCCTCGACTTCGGCCACGGCAAGCGCTGCCGTCGGCTCGTCCATGATCAGCACGGCCGGCTCGAACGAGGCGGCGCGGCCGATCGCGATCGACTGGCGCTGCCCGCCGGAGAGGTTTTCGACCTTGAGCCGGGTGTCGGCGATGACTATGCCGAGCCGATCGAGCATCTGGCGCGTCTCGTCATGCATGCGCTTCTTGTCGAGAAAGGAAATGCCTGCGATGCGGCGGCGCGGCTCGCGGCCGAGAAACAGATTGCCGGCGACATCGACAGTGTCGCAGAGCGACAGGTCCTGGTAGACCATCTCGACGCGCGCCGCACGTGCGTCCGCCGGCGAGCTGAAGATCACCGGCTTGCCGTCGATTTCGATGGTGCCGGCGTCGGGAACCACAGCCCCCGACAGCACCTTGCTCAATGTCGACTTGCCGGCACCATTGTCGCCGACCAGCCCTAGCACCTCGCCCGGCTTCAGCGTCAGCGACACGTCATCGAGCGTCTGGATGGCGTTGTAGCGCTTTGAGATGCCGCTCATCCGCACCCGATAGGTCTGGCCACTGCTCATCTGGGATTCCACGCGATTGCAATGTGTCCGCGGCGCAGCCTCAGGCGGCGCCGCGGCTCGGTCGCCGACGCAGTTTACTTGAACATCGCGCGGTATTGGTCGACATTCTTCTTGGTCACGATCGTCACCGGGATATTGATGATCGGATCGATTTTCTCGCCCTTCTTGAGCTTGCCCAGCGCTTCGACCGCGGCCTTGCCTTCGCCGGCCGGATCCTGCTGCACGACCGCGACCACCCAGCCGTCGTCGATGCCCTGAACGGCCTGCTTGGTCAGATCCCAGCCGAATACCTTGACGTCGCTGGTGCGGCCCTGGCTGGTTACGGCCGAAACGGCGCCGAGCAAGGCCGGCTCTCCGGTCGCATAGAGCGAGTTCATGTCCGGGTTGGCGGTCATCAGGTTTTCCGAAGCGCTCAACGCGGTCTCCTGAACGTTCTGGCCGTCGACCGTGTCGAGGAAGGTGACGGCCTGGCCGCTTTCGGTGACCGCCTTCTTGAAGCCGTCGAGCCGCTGGTTCTGGATGAATGAATTGAGTGCGCCGACGATACCGATCTTGGCCTTGCCGCCCATCTCGGTCTTCACATAGTCGGCGTAGAATTTGCCGATGTCCTCGCCGGCCTTGGTGTTGTCGACGCCGATGAACGAAATATTGTCGCCGTCGGGGATCTGCGCGTCGATAGCTATGACGGGAATGCCGGCCGACTTGGCGGCGGTGATCGCAGGCTTGACGCCGTTGACGTCGATAGCGACCAGAATGATGCCGTCGACTTTCTGCGTGATGTAGTTCTCGATCGCGTCGTTCTGCGCGCTCGGCACATTGTTGGCGTTGAAAATGACCAGCTTGACGCCGGCGGCGTCGGCTGCCTTTTGCGCGCCCTCGTTGATCTGGTTGAAGAACAGGGCCTGCTGGTTGATGTTGACGAGAGCGAACGTATCGGCAAGCGCCGATCCCATCGCTGCCGACCCCATAGCAATGGCGGCGGCACAGCCGGCGAGAAGTTTGAACAGACGCATTTCGGTTCCCCTTGCTTGCGGACCAGACCTCGGCTGGTCCCGTTGGTGCTACAGGCACAAGGCAAACATTCAAGAGACTTGAATATTTGTCAATCCAAATGACCGCAGAGCGTTGCTCAGAAAGTCGCCGGCGTGTTGACCCAGAAAATGCTAGCGCGTTCCTCGCCGATGTTGCGGTAATGATGCGGCAACTCCGACCTGAACACGAAGGCATCGCCCGCGGCGAGAGCATGGCTCTTGCCGTCGACGATCAGTTCGATCCGGCCGGCGAGCACATAACCGACTTCCTCGCCGGCATGCTGGATCGGACCTTCGCTCGAGCCCTCTGCCTCGATGTGATGGATGTTGCATTGTAGGAGGTGGCCAGGCGAATATGGAATGATGCGTTCGAGCGAAATGCCTTCGCCACGCCGTAGCGCGTCGAGCGCGATCAAAGGCCTTGCGCCCGCCCGAAATACGATCGCCTCGTCGTCATCGACTTGCTCGAACATCCAGCCGATGTTGGTGTCGAGAACTTCGACCAGGCGGTGAAGCATGGGCAGTGACGGCGAAGCCTTGCCGTTCTCGATCTTGGACAGCAGGCTTTCCGAGCAATTCGCAGCCCCAGCCAGCGTCTTCAGCGTCATGCCGCGTGTCTGGCGGGCGAGGCGCAGCCGAGTTCCAAGTCTCGCGGCATTTACGGTGGCGTCCGTTTCTGACTCTGGCCGCCGTCGATCGAGCTTGTTCATCTGTTCGCCAACCATTCAACGGTCAAGGGCAACTATCGCGCGAGCAAAAGACCTCGGCCGACGATTTGCAAGTGCTGATGCGTCAAATTCGAGACTGCAGCCGCAGCTACCACATCCGGCGAATGCCGCTCCCGCATCAACCGTGCTGATGATCCCGCGCCAGTTATCCCCTATCGCTTGGCTGCCCATCGGGGCCGAAATCGCCAGCCGCGGAGCGCGCCCAGAAGTCACCCGCGGCAGTGCGCCCTATGGAGTAACGCCCAGGGTGCGCAGGCTCTCGGTGGCCGCGGCGTATTCAATGAAATCCCTGGGGCA
This sequence comes from Mesorhizobium sp. M1334, assembly GCF_040317995.1. Lineage (NCBI taxonomy): Bacteria > Pseudomonadati > Pseudomonadota > Alphaproteobacteria > Hyphomicrobiales > Phyllobacteriaceae > Mesorhizobium > Mesorhizobium sp. M1334. The sequence goes on along the minus strand of NZ_JAMYLM010000033.1, from coordinate 13,141 downwards.
GTCGCGCACGGCTTGAGCTTCGACAATTTGAAGAAAGTACAACAGAATTAATGGACTAGCGCCTTGCGGATGTGAAATGCGGAAGCGCGGTTAATGCTTTAGAAGTATAGATACATCTACACGAGGTGCGAAGAAGCAACGCCAATACAGCTGATTGGTTACAACATATTTATTTTCGCATATGTGGTATTGACCGTCCGGGGATTCCTGTACCCGGTCTCGTGGGATGGTGAAATTATGCGGCAAATAAGTGTAGCCACCGTCTACCCTGGACCGCACCGAAGACCGAGGTACGGCGCGGCAATCAGAACCACCGCAGCACTTGAATTTGGTCTGCGGGTCAATCTTGTCTTCGTACCAATCATGGGCGTTAGCGGCTGTTGCGGCGGCGATACACATTGCCGTGAAGATGAGCCTTGGCATGGCATTCCTCAATATCTGGCAGGCGCTGCTCGTTTGGGTTTCCATGTATATTAGCGTTCCATTGAAAATACCATTGGCCTCCGATCGACTAACGCAGCTCCAGCCAGCGGCGCCCGCAGCCGAAAGACCGCGTTGCGTCACGTCAGGACGGCACTTGCGCCGAACAAAGGTCTGCTCTTGTCGCTCCGGTTTGAAAGCCGACCGTCTGCTTCTGCGCCTTCTTAGCGGCCGTTGAGGCCAGCCTTTGCCACTGACTGAAAGCGGACTTGACTGCTGGTCTTGGTATTTCGCGAGCCAGTTCTGCAGATGCTCTCTTGAGACGTAAAGGTTCTTTCGATCGGTCGATAGACGGCTAAGTCTCCTTGGAGAGCGCTCGCCGGAGCATGCTCACTATCGCCGGCGCTCAAGGTCAACGGCCCCGATGTCGATCTGGCTGCCATCAGCAGCGACGGTTACGCCGCGATCCGCCGCGAATGGCGCAAAGGCGACCGCGTCGAGCTCGACCTCGAAATGGCGGTCGACCGTCTATACGCCAACCCCCAGGTGCGGCAGGATATCGGCCGCGTCGCACTGGCGCGCGGGCTGCTGATCTATTGCGTCGAGGAGACCGACAATTCCAGCCAGCTGCACCGCATCGCCCTGCCGCGAACCGCCGACATCGAGGCGCATCAGCAGCCGAACCTTCTGGGCGGCGTCGTGACACTTTCGGCGATCGCCAAAAAGGAGGCTTTCGAAAACTGGGAAGAGGGGCTCTACCGCACCAAACCGCCGGCGGTGGAGGAAGCGAAGCTCACCGCCGTGCCGTATTTCGCCTGGGACAACCGCGACCCCGGCGAGATGCTGGTCTGGCTCAGAAGCGCGGGGTAGCGGTACCGCCATTCGAGCCGCGTTGCATGCCTTGAATTCACCCGGGCGCGCGTCATCTAGCTTTGCGTGGCGCCAGCCACTTGAACGGGTGGAGGCAGATTTTGGCGCTCGAAGCTGTCGCGCGTCGGAACGCCGGCGGCCGCTTTATTGCGGTCGCGGCGGTGCCGCTGCTGTTCGTCGTCAGTGGACTGGCCATTCGCTATGCCGCATTTGCTTCGGTCTCGGCGGAACCAGGCTTCGCAGCCTATACCCAGGCGCTCTGCCGGTGGGATTGCGCGTGGTATGTCGACATTTCCGAACACGGTTATGAGCGCTTTCCCATTCCAAACCAGAGCAATGTCGGACGCTGGGGCTTCTTCCCGTTCTATCCGATGGTGGTGGCGGCAATTCGGTCTGTTTTCCCTTTCCCGACGATAGTGGTTGCATCGATCACATCGATTGCGTGCAGCTACGCGGCCTGTCTGGTGGCGTGGCCGCTGATTGAGAAGAACATGCGCGCTTATGTGCTGTATTGCGCCTTTCTGCTCAGCGGCCCGTTCTCCTTTCACTTCACGACCTTCCTGACCGAACCTCTTTTCGTGCTGCTGACGTCGTGCGTTTTTCTCGCACTCAAACGCTCCAGCTATCTGGCCGCGGGGCTGTCATCGGCTCTGCTGTCGGCAACCAGGCTCGTCGGAGTGCTTGTTGTATTTGCGACCGTCATTCAGATGTTCAGGGATTACCGCGCAAAGGGCGGATCGGCGCTGTCGTTCCCGCGTTGGTTGCTTGGCCGACCGGATCTGCTCGTTGCAATTCTCATCTCGCCTGCCGGCTTGTTCGCCTACATCCTGTTCCTCTATCTGACGGTCGGGGACGGCTTTGCCTTCCTGCACGTCCAGCGCGCGTTTGGACGGGTGGCGGGCAATCCGCTCGCCTTTATATGGGATGGACTCTCGGCCGTTCCGACAGACGGATGGCTGCCCACAGCCCCGCAATGGAGCGCGCTCGCCGCACTCATAGGACTCGCATTATCGGCGGTTCTGGCGGTTCGCAGGCAATATGGCGCCGCGCTGTTCTGCGCCTGCTGCATCATCTCGCCGCTGATCACGAACCTGGCCTCGATGGTCAGATACGTCGTTGGGCTTGCGCCTCTGACAATGTTGCTGACCACGCTGTTGTCGGCGTCGAAGCTGACTTTTCTTGCGGCTCTGGGTCTCTTCCTGGGCGCCTGCTATTTCATGACCGTCGCATGGATCGGGGGCTATCTTGCCCTGGTCTAGCATTCCGGACCCATATCGGCGCGCGGCCTCGCTTGGCGGCTACGCGCTGGCGGCGGTTCTGGCCGGCTCCGAAATCATCATCCTTGCGCTTGCCGTCAATCCGAACGTCTACGCCGACTATCGCGCCTATTACATCGACCAGACGACAACCTGCCTCAACCGCGACGCCGTCGGCAGCTACGCCCTTGGCCAGACAGTGTCCTTCCGGTCCGATGGGGCCAAACAGGCCGCCGGCATGATGGTCTGTGGCTGGTCGGGGCCGGTAGCCGACGGCACCCATTCCCTGGGCGAGACCTCGCGGCTTCGCCTGAAGCTACCGCCGCTTCGCGACGGCCTGACGGCCACGCTGCAAATGGCCGCTGTCATTCGTCCGCCACAGATCACGCAAAGGGTTGTGATCTCGGTGAACGGCGTTCGGGTGCATGCGGTGATGCTGTCCGGCAAAGAGCCACGCACGGTCACGTTCGTCATCCCACCGGCGGCCCTCCCCGGGGCGAGGACACTCGACATCGCCTTCGACTACCTCGACGGCATTCCGCCAAGTCCGGCCGCCAGCAACATCTATAAGCGCTCCATCAAATTGTTGTCGCTCCGGCTCGATCCCATTGAGGCGGATTAGGGCGGGCGATCACGTTGCTGGCCGGGTCTTCGCTGCGCAAAAACCCAGCGGTCGAGCATGAAGAGATTGACCCCCGGAGCAAGCAAGCATGTAACCAGAATGGCAATGATCGGCGGCAGGCCGAGTTTCGCCGTCAAAAGTGCCGGCGCCGCGTAAGCCACGGCGAAGCCGGTTGCCGTCAGCAAGAGAAAACGCGGAGCCTCCGATCGATGCGATCCGCTCGACGCGAAAGTCACGAACTTATGAGCAAGATAAGAAAACAGGGCGGCTGCGGTGTAAGCCGCGAGCGAGGCACCGACCGGCGAGAGGCCGAACCGTTGCCATTCGACCAAAGCGGTGGCCATCACTGCATACAGGATCGTTGCAGCGATGCCGACCGACCCGAAGCGCGCCAGCAGCCTCAGCCCGGCGTCGCCGGTCGAACGGCGCTCAGACATAAGCGCTGCACACGTACTGGGCTCCAAGCGGCAGGGCAGAAAGCAGGCGCTCGACCTTTTTGGCCAAGGGCCTTGCCGAGGGCAGCAGCAGGAAATGCTCGGAGCGGATGTCCCTGAAGCCTGTTTCCTGAAAGAGGGACCTTGCTCTGGCCGCGTTGAGCAGGACCGCATCGTGGTCGAACGGACACCGGAACACCGCAAGACGCGTCATCGGATTATAGGGATTGTGCTCGATGATGCAGGCGACACCGCCTGGCCGCACGACGCGCCGCATTTCCAGGAAGAAATCGAGCCAGGAGGAGGGCGGAACGTGATGGACGACACAACTGGCGAAAGCCAGGTCGAACGTGCCGTCCTCATAAGGCAGCCCCTGCGTGCTGCATGTCCTGTAAGCCACACGCGGATTGTGTTGGCTGGCGCGCAAAATCGAGTCTTGCGAGACGTCGCAACCATCGAGGCTGTCGAAAGCGCCGTCGAGATAGGGGTGGAGCGAACCGACGCCGCAGCCGACATCCAGCGCCGTTACAGCCGACCCACCCTGCCGAAGCTTTCGCTCGACCACCAGACGCCGCAGCAGGTCCGCCTTGGCGACAAGGAAGAAGTCGTGCCTGAGTCCGGAAAACCGGATGGACCCTTCGACCGCCTCGCCATAGTTGGAATTATAGCTGTCGAAGAGTTCGCCCATTGGCGGGAACTCCACTCCTGGGCTTGTGAAACGATCGGCGGCGCTTACCAGAGACGGCACGCATCGCCTCGTCGAAGCCGGTGAGCCGATCGATCACGTACAGCGGGCGGCGTTTCACCTCGGCGTGGATGCTGCCAACATAGAGCCCGACCACGCCGGTCATGAAAAGATTGATCCCGCACAGGAGCGACACGATCACCACCGTGGATGTCCACCCGGCAATGATGCCGGCTTCAAAAAACCAGGCAAACATCGCGTAGGCACCAAAGACCACCGCAAGCACGGAAATGGCCAATCCGCCCCAGAGCGCTAGGCGCAACGGCTTCTCGGAGAAACTGACGATGCCGTGAACCGCAAGCTGCATCATCTTCCAGAATGGGTACTTGGTCTGGCCCAGGGTTCGCGCGTGGCGCTCAAAGGGCACTGCCGTCTGCTTGAAGCCCATCCAGCCGAACATGCCCCTAACGAAGCGGTCATGTTCGGGCATATGCTTGAAGGTTTCCAGCGCCTTGCGGCCGACCAGGCGAAAGTCGCCGACGTCGCGCGGAATATCGACCGACGTCATTTTCTCCAGCAGGCGATAGAAAAGACTTGCCGTAAAGCGCTTGAACCAGGAGTCGCCCTCGCGCTTGACTCGGCGGGCATAGACGATCTCGAAGCCTTCCTTCCACTTTGCCACCAGATCGAGAACGACCTCCGGCGGGTCCTGCAGGTCGGCATCCATGACGATGACGGCATCGCCCGCAGCGGCATCCATACCGGCGGTAATCGCCATCTGGTGGCCGAAATTGCGGGAAAATTCGATCAGCCGAAAGCGTGGTTCGGCGGCGACCATCTTTTGCAGGTATTCGACGCTTCCATCGACGCTTCCGTCATCGACGAAGATGGCCTCCGTTTCTCCGTCCAGCCGGCCGATCAGCCAACTGATCCGCTCGACCAGCCGAGGCAGCACCTGCTCTTCATTGTATATGGGCAGGACCAGCGAGTAGCGAGGCGGTGACCTGTTCACCGTCATTCCAGGGTCGTGGACCACAGACTCTCGCATGCGGTTGAAAATGGAACGAAAGCTACAAAGTTCCAAACGTATGTAAGAAACTTCTAATTTAGTCAGTTATGGTTAGAATGCCGGTTTTCAGTGAGAGATGAGCGTCCGCAGCGAGGCGCGAACTGTCGGTAGGTCGCCGGCGAGGTTCGCCCGGCGGGCGCAAAGCGTCTTAGCTTCCGCGGCCGCGAGGCCGACCCGTTTGCCGGGCCGGAACGGTTGAGCGTCGCCGAGGCCTTTATGCGCCATGCCGGCATCGATCTGCTGGCCACAGTAGCAGCGGACGGCAGCACCGACCGCGAGGGCTTGCCGGCTCAATCTTAACGCATCTCGTGAATCCCTCTGCGGCAGGAGCAATGGAGCCCGCCATTGAAAAGCATCCGAGTTATACCTCGTCTATCTGTCGCCCAGGAACTTGAAAGCGCCGCCTGTTGTGTCGGAGACATACCTCGAGCCGATCTGCAGATCATTCTGCGCCGCGCTGCCTGTTGCTTCGGAATGTCACTGGCGTGCCGCTTGAGCCGACGACAGAAGATGCGCTGAACTCGATTGCCGCCGAGATGCGGGAATGGCTGGAACAAATGCCTATCTTCCGGTGCGCGAGGTCGATGACGAAGTGAGACGGACGGGACCGCGTAGAGAGACGTCCACGGTTGCCCGTAACCGACCGCGAACAGTTCTGTTGCTTGCCGTGGCGGCGGCCCCGATTGGTGCTGGGCCTGCGCCGGTCTGCTAATCTGCCAACGGGCGCAACCGGGCCGTTCCGATAGGCACGCTGGATGGCCGGGTTCCACGCTAACCGCTTCTTCTTCAGCACCATCCCAAATGTCGCGCACGCTTCCAAATCAGACATTACGCTGGCGCTGTTCAGAGTGCTCCAGTCCGCTCGAGCGCCTGGTGGCCGCGATGGCAAAAAACTACTGCAACGGCCAGACCAGCATCAGCATCGGAACGGCGACTAGGATGACCAACATCGACAGCGGTAAGCCAAGCCGTGGGTAGTCGCTGAAACGGTAGCCGCCGGGGCTCATAACAAGCGTATTGCATTGGTGGCCGATTGGAGTGAGAAAATCGCAGCCTGCGCCGATCGCCACCGCCATCAGGAAAGCTTCGGGGCGGTAGCCCAGCATTTCGGCGAAACCGGCGGCAATCGGCGCGACGACCAGCACGGTGGCGGCGTTGTTGAGGAATGGTGTCACCGCCATGGAGACGATCAGGATCAGCGCCAGCGCGCCGAGTGGCGGTAGGGTTGTGGCGATATCGGCGAGCCATCCGGCGATGGCGTTGGTGGCGCCAGTTCGGCGAAGCGAATCGCTGACCGGAATAAGAGCTGCAAGCATGACTAGGATCGGCCCATCAATCGCCGCATAGACCTCACGCAGGGGAACGACACGGAAAAGCACCATGGCGACGGCAGCTGTGAAGAAGGCAATCGGCACCGGCAGCATGCCACCAGCGGTGGCACCCATCGCCGCCGCCAGTATGAGGACTGGGACGACGCCGCGGCGCGCGCTGCCGAGCAGGATCGGGCGCTCGGCGAGCGGCAGGGCGCCGAGTTCGCGCAAGATCTCAGGCAATCGCTGCGGATTGCCTTGCAGCACGACCACGTCGCCCATCCGCAGCGTCACTGCACCGAGACGCTCGCTGATGCGCTCGCCTTTGCGGCTGACGGCCAGCAGATTGACATTGAAACGGTCGTAGAGCGCCAGCTGTTGCGCGGACCAGCCGATAAGCGAGGAATGTTCGCCCACGACGGCTTCAATGGCGGTGGACGATTCGTTGCCACCGCCGCCGGCCGCCTCGCGGCTCCCGGTGACGCTGAGCTTCGCCTGGGCGACGACCCGGTCGAGCGCCTCCGGCAGGCCTTCGACCAGCATGATGTCGCCCTCGCGCAGCACCGCGTCCGGCAGCGGCATGATACGCTGAGTGCGAGCGCGCAGGATCGACGTGACCACCACTTCTCCGCCGGCATATTTCAGAAGGTCGGCCACGCTCTTGCCGTTGACCACCGAGTCGGCAACGACCCGCGCCTCGGTGACATAGCTGTGGCTGTCGAGCGCCTCGTGGATGGAACTAGACTCGCGGGTTCGCACCGGCACCAGCCAGTAGAATAGCGCCAGGAAGACGATGCCGGCTGCTGCCAGTGCCGCACCGACCGGCGTGAAGTCGAACATGGTGAAGGCGGTGCCCGTGATTTCCTCGCGAATGCGCGAGACGACAATGTTGGGCGAAGTGCCGATCTGCGTCATCAGCCCGCCGAGCAGCGAACCGAATGCCATCGGCATCAGGAACACCGAGGGCGAGGTGTTGGATTTGCGGGCGAATTGGAAGGCGATCGGGATCATGATCGCCAGCGCGCCGATGTTCTTGACGAAGGCCGACAGCACGGTGACGACGGCGACCAGAAGGACGAGTTGCGCCCGGATGCCGATCACGTTTGGCGCGTAGCGCTGGATGGCGAGTTCCATGATGCCGGAGCGCGCCACGCCGGCGCTGACCAGCAGCGCGCTGCCGACGATGATAACGATATCGTCGCTGAAGCCGGAAAACGCCGCGTCATATGGTACGACTCCGGTGGCGAGCGTGGCGATCAGCGCGCCGCAAGCGACGAGATCATAACGGAAACGGCCCCACACGAACGCCGCCATCGTGAGTGCGATGATGGCGAAGGAGAGAACCTGATTGATCTGCATCGGCCGCAAGTTCACTTGTTGCGGCTTGCGATGTCAACGCCTCGTCAGCGCTTGGTGGAAGTGGAAAGCGCGAGGACGGATGACTTATGCCGCTCCGCGCGCTGCCTCGGTCCGGGTGGCGCGCAAACAGCCGCGTCATTTCTTCGGGTGATTGAGATAGCGGTCGGCATGGAGCTCGCGCCGGAACCCCAGCTCGTTGATCGTCACGTTGTGGCGAATGGCCGTCACCACGTCCTGCAGGACGCGTCGGCCAGGTTCGTGGAACAGAACGTCGTTCGTCACCACCGTTGGCACCCGCATCTTTGTGGCGAGGTTGGAGAGCTCAGGCAACCGGACCTGGTCGTAGGACGGCGGCGCAGGGTCAGCGCCAGATAGGCGTGGTCGCCAAAGGCCAGCAACTGCCATGTGCCTCTGCGTGGCTTTCGACAGTCGCGAGTAGCTGTCAGCCACCTTCAGTCACTGTGGCATCGCAACGGAGGCGCACCGTCTTGCACCATTTTCAATAGTAGCTAAGGAAGAACCCGCGTCGTCCTCTCCCTCCGGACACGCGGGCTCGCCCATCCGAAGCAGCCGCGACTACGGGAGCATGATCGTTCGCCCTCGCTTAATACCTTGTTGCCCTCGCTCCCGATGTCTCAGGTTGTCTTTGTTGATCTTGGCCGTCACGATGTACACTCGACGGCTCCGATCCCGTCCGCTGCTTCATCTTTTCGGCCAATGCGGCGAGAGAGGGGGGCGCCACACTAGCGAAGCCACAACTCCCTGTGTCACGAAGCGCTAGAATTTGGGAATGCGCGCCCACCTTTGCTCGATCCCGAAATCGCCGACGAGGGCGCCCCGCGTCTTGCGTGCTGACAGGCTAGAACGAAGAGCGTCTGCTTGCCTCGCCCCTCTGCTCAACGCGGTTGCTGAGGCTACGGACTGGCGCGAGCTTGCAAGGATCAATGGCAAGCCTCGGTGTTTTGGTGGTCAAACGTGTCCTTCGCTCGGAGGCTTCGAGACGTCGCGTCGCAATCCCTCCGGGCCGCTGGCCCGCCTACGCGCGGCCGAGCTCAGCTTTAGCTCTGAATCCATGCTTGGAAAGCCAGCCAGCGTATAGGCGGCGGCCATCGAGCCAAACCGCTTTTTGAACACGCGGTATGTGGGCAGATCGGAGTCCGCATTAATCAGCGACAACGTGAGATTGCCCGTGAGCGGCGCGTAGCCGCCGAAGTCCGTCTAGGAGCTGTTCATCCGAGTACCGTTACTGAACTCTCCGCCGGCCCGCCACGTAGCCGACCGCCGCATGCCTCACGGTAGCGGGCTTTCTCATTTCCGAAGCGCCATCGCGTCCTTCTGGACGCGCGGCGCTGTAATGATTTCAGCCGTTTGGATAATGGCCACCATCGGAGCCGTCGCCGATTAAGAAGCCACTGCCGCTGTCGAGCCGGAGCTTCTGGTCGAGATTATCGGCCTGGCGAAGCAACTGCTGGTATTTCGGAGCCGGGATCCGACCATGATCCGCACCGGCTGTCCTTTCGGCTGCCTGGCTGATGTGGGCGGCCTGCATGTGCACGCCTTTGCGCCTCCGCCGGCGTGATCGTCTTCTCTTGCCTAGCATCGGTGATACCCTTATCGATGCCCTGTACCTGGTCGAGGAAGCCGGCCAGGCGCGGACCATAGAAGACGGTCGGCGTCGACTCGTCGAGGGCTCCCTTGGCATGTCCGGCGGCATAGGCGCTGGCCAACGGAAGGGCGATGAGAATTGAGGTGAGGGTTGCAATCCTGAGAGAGCGCACGGCGGCATCTCCTTTTGTTAGGGAAAGCGGCGGCGTGGGGTCCTTCCGCCTTCCGTCCGGGCCGTCCGGTTCCGTCGTGTCGCGATGTGGGAGGCATCGCCGGCGGTTCTCGGCCCTGGGGGAGAGACTAGGAGCTCGACGCAGCAAAAGGTAAATTAAAAAAAGATAATCTTCGCAGGTGCTTGCTGCCCGAGACAGCGCGCCCTAACTGGTGCCATCGCCTGAGCTCCCAATGTGGCGCCGATGTCGTCTGAACCTGCCGATAGTCGCAGGAAGACGCAGGACTCCAAGGCAACTGCCGAGAGAGCCCGCTGTCTCAAGATGGCGGGCTATTTACCTTGCAGGTCGCTAGTCAGAACTCTAACGCGGCCGGCCTCGTCCAACTGCCCTGCATCGTATTTTTTAGATGCCATTTCGCGGACGGCATCCAAGCCGAAGTCTTCGATCGCTTCGGTTGATGTTACGACGAGGACGCGCTCTGTTCCATCAAAGGCTTCAAGCAACAACTCGAACCGCTCAGTGATTCCCTCTTCGCCGGTAAAAACCAGACCCATATGCCTTCTCCCTAACAAGCTAGCGATTCAGCCATGTGCCATGTTGCATGTCGCCTGAACCTGCCGACAGTCGCAGGAAGACGCAAGAATGCAAGGAGACTGCCTAAAGAGGCCGCTCCCTCATGGCGGCGGGTTTTACTAATTCGCTTGCTCGCCAATGCCCCTTGAGAAGGCCCGAGGTTTGACGGGATGGATACGTTCCGCATTGGCTAGCGCCCAGGTGGCCCAGCGCTCAAACTGGTCTGCGGGCACGTTCTCGTTCGAAGAGTTATTGGCCTCGCTTGCGCCTCTCACGTAAGCTCGAATGTCCGATGCTTGGCGAAACGCAGTTGCCTCCTCCAGCAGCCGACTAGTCCTCGCTTCTTCTGCCTTCGTGCGCGCAGTGTTTTCGGCCTTCCGATGCGGCATGACAGGGAAGTCGCCACACTGACGGACTTACGACCTGATAGTCCCTTGCCCGCTGGCTAAGCCGACTACGGCGTGGCTGCGGACTTCTTTAGCGATGTTTGCCGCGCTTTCTCCGAATTCAACGTCACCGCCGCGAAGGGTTTCAGCCCGGCCAGCAGCCGAGGCTCACCCTAGGGGCCAGCTGCCGGTTGGTAGACGCGCTGTATCGGCTGATCGAAGTGAGCAACCGGTTGGTTGACGAGCTCAGCACAGGCTTTGCGAAACGGGCGATCTCGCGAAGGAAATTGCGCGAGGGAAGTGATCCGCGCCCTTCCTGATCGGGATCCTGATACAATATCCCATGGCCGTCCGAATAGCGGTTGTTTTAGCGCTTCTTTTCGCCTTCGCCTACGGTTTCGCAAAACTCGTGAAACACTATGGCGGCGTTGGCGACCGGCCCTCTCCGTGTGAAAAATTGCCACATCCTGGTTGTCCTGATCCAAGCGCGCCTCCTCAGGAAGAAACCAAGCCTTGAGCTGGCGCGTATGTGTTTCAGCGGGTTCGCGCAAACTGCCAGTGGAACAAGAATTGCTTCGCACCGTTCAACGTAAGCAACCCGTCGCGGCAGCAATCTAGCACCGCAGCGGAAATTTGCTTGGAGGTTAAATGCGAAAGCAACTTTCATCGGCTGCGACTGGGATCCTTTTGCTAGTTGGTGTCAGCGCCGCCGCCGCTTAGGAGGTCATCATTCAGCCTGAACAAGATACTGTGTCCGAGAGTACGTGAAAAAGAAACCAATGGCATCGTTGAGCCTTCCCGGCGTGGAGGTCAACATCGGCACGGCTCTGCCTGACACTGTTGAGCTTTACGAGGTGCCAGACGTTCAGTACCGCTACGTGATCGTCGACGGACGAACCGTCCTGGTCGATCCAGGTACGCCGCAAGATTGTGAAAATCTACGACTGAACGCGATCTCTTCACGCTAAAGCCCATCGTGCCCAAAGGTCCGGCGGGCTTTTTGCGGTTCTAGGTTCCGCTCGCGCGGACTGATTGAATTATTCTCCTCAAATCTTTTCAGCCTTCAAGCCAGACGAGTGGAAGCGGTCACGCCGGTCCGCCTGACGTTTCGCTGGGCATTGCCGCTGCGCTGAAAAATTTAAGGGCCGGCCCGTCCCTGGGTGAATTAGCTTACTTCTTGATGATGTTGCCCTGGTTCAGGTCGAACGCCTGTGCGCCTCGGGCCTGTTTGTAGAAATCGTCCCGCAGCTCCCCCCATTGCCCGAGGTACCCTCCGCAATTGCTACAACGAACGGGCGTGTCGTCGTCGGGATTGTCGGGGATGGCCATCAGGATCGTGCCGCAGGCCTTGCACTCCAGTTTGTGGTTGAGCCGCTTGCTATCCACGATTGCCTCGAAATGCCTTGCTGGGGAGAGAGAACAGACTTTTGCAATCGTAGTCAAGAAAACTCGCGTCCGGTGTTCACGAGGGAGGAAACTCCCGGCCGGCGCGGTAACGCGTCGCTGCAGGATTTCTGGGAGGGCTAAGATCCTTCTCCACGCCGACCGAATCCATTGCCGAAATTGATACGAAAGCGTACAATAGCAAATCGTTAGCCATACACTTAGCCGCTGACGCCTAGGAGCGACCCGCACTCTTGGCCCGACAAGAGGCATTTGGTGTGATGTCAGAAGAACAAGGGCGAGCCCGCCTGAAACCAGAAATCGTAAGCGAACTTGCCCGGGAGATCCGGTCGTTGCAGCGCACCAAGCGGTGGCGCTCCACTGCCTTACTCAGACTGGCCGGACGTGCGAGATCAAGACCAGTATCGAGATTTGGTGTCCGGAATTTGAACACACTTACGTCTGGCTGAAAAATTGATGCGCTCTTGAAGGCGGCTGGCGTCCGACGAGAATGGCGAAGGCCCAGGAGTTCGTCTCCGAAAAAGCGCCTCGGCAGGATTGAAAGCCTAAAAGCCCGCTTCGTCTCCGCCCATCGTGCGGCGGCTCGGCTGTCAGCAGCGACCAGCGGTCGCCCGCGTTTCGGACGCTCGCGTTCTTCCGTTCGACTTTGCTCGACGCCAATGCTCCCATAGGGTGTTTTGGGAGAGGGTGGACGCTATGAAGATCATTTCTGCGCAAGTAACCGATTTTCGTTCTGCTGAAGACACAGGGATTCGGACTAGGGCCTGTTGATATTCATGATTCCCATTCAGGCTTGATCGTGATTCCAAGCTTTGGATGGAACGATTCGTGCTGACGGACGCCCAGTGGGCGAAGATGGAACCGCATTGTCTGGGTAAGCCAGCGGATCCTGGGCGAAGCGGCCACGACAATCGCCTGTTCGTCGAAGCGGTTCTTTCGATCGTGCGGACTGGCAGTCCGTGGCGTGATCTGCCT